>JADLCF010000183.1 GCA_020847315.1 Bryobacterales bacterium
TCCGCGGATGGCGCGGGGCTGGGTTTGGTGAACTTTTCGAATGGCTTTGAGTATCCGGCGGAAGTCTTCTATTTCGGCTGGCCCAAGGGCATGACGTCGCGCGTGTTTCGCGAGAAGCACCGGGCCGCAACCGACATCGCTCTACCCGCGCGCGGCCCAGCCTACCTGTTGGCCGTGGAACCCGGCGGCCAGTTGTTCTGGAGCCCGGTGCCGGGCCGGTTGAAGGTGCTCGAAAGCGCGGATTTTCGCACCTGGACGGAGATGGATGTGGATTACCGGGCCTCCGCGACCCGGGCCACCTTTGGGGTGCTGGACGTGGAAAATATCTGGGCGATCACCGATACGGGAATGATTCTCAAGTTGAACCGCGACTTCACGGCGCTGCCGAAGAGGCAATTGCCGGACCCGGCGGCGAAGACGCCCGCGCCATAGCCTTGCTCGCCGAGGGAGTGGAAGACACGAGTCGCACTCCCCGCGGCGTTTCTAACGCGCAGTGTATTGCGGCCACTGAAGCTCGACGCCCTGCCGCGTGATCTCCCGTTGAAACTCCTCCAGCTTTGCCTTCTGGTTTCGCACCTCGCGGGGCAGGATTCCCTTGGCCACGCACCATCCGGCGAGATATCCCGCGGATTCGCCAATGTTCCACTCCACCGGATGAAGCCGGTAGCAGCCATTGGTGAGGTGCGTGACGCCGATATTCTTGCAGGCGGCGATCAGGTTTTCCACGCGCTGGGGAATCAGAGCGCCTAAGGGGATTTGGAAGGGGAGCGAGCTGATGTCGATGTAGTTGTCGCCGCCGGTGGAGGGGTGAAGATCGATGCGGTAACTGCCGACGCCCACGGAATCCGCGAAGGTTTCCGCGCGGACTTCTCGCTCAGGCAGGCCGGTAATTTGAGCCCGCGCCTTCGACCCGACCTCGCGCTCCGTGACCGTGTACTCGGCTCGAATGCGCCGGGATTCGCGGATGTAGGGATACTTAGCGAGCCCGTCCGCGGTGCCGGAAACGTCAGTGCGGAGTTCGAGACCCTTCCACCCCTGGCCGCCATCCGGCCGGGGCGCTTCGGTTTGCAGCCAATAAAGGAGCGAAAGGCTGAGTTGCTTCGCCTCTTCGAGATGCTTCGCGTTTTCGGTGTCGCTCTGCTCATGAATCCGGCCGGGCAAATAGTCGTTCTGCGGCCAATTGATGAGGCTGATACTGGAACTCGCACCCGTATCGGTGAAGTTGCGCCGGTCGCGGATGCGGCGGTAAACCCACAGGTTCAGGGGGCTGCCGGGCACCGCATCGCGCGTGGGGTCAAACGATAGCGTCCGCGGCTCAAGGGTGACTGGGTGCGAATAAGTGAGGCTGAGCAGTTTTCCGGGCCATGCGGGCTGCATCGCGGGAACGTAATCCCGCCAGAAGGCATACTGGGCGGGCTTCTCGATGGTATGATCCTCGCCTTCGCGATGGCCGAGCGCAAAGCATACGGTGAACGCCTGGATATTGTGGGGCTGCGCGGTCTCGGGCGCGGTAGGCTCGCCGGTCTGGCTACGGGATTCCGCGCCGGTTACGTACTCTGTTCCGGTTAAGGGCAGGAGGTCTCCATGATCGGTTGCATCGAGGAAATAGGCCGCTTCCACCTCGGCCAAGGCGCCTGTATCGAGCGCGCGGAGCGTGACGCGCCGGATGCGGTTGCCGGCCACTTCCGCCCGGAGCGGCTGGTGGCGAAGCAGTAAGGTCAACTGCCCGCTGCTGAGGTAAGGCTGCAACATCGCTTCCAGCACTTCAAGGCTCACGCGCGGCTCATGCGCGATGCGGGAGACGGAACCGTTGCCGGGATTGAGAAACGGCGTCGCGCGAGCGTCCGCGGTGAGCGGGTAGTGCGAGCGGTAATAGGCCCGAACAGCGTTGCGATACTCGCGATAGAGCCGGGTGGCGCCGGTGTGCTCGATCCACGGATGCTCGTCGGGCGGCACCAGTTGCGAGGTGAGTTGGCCGCCGATCCAATCCGTTTCTTCGGTCAACAGGACGCGCGCCCCGACGCGCAATGCCGCAAGCGCCGCCGCCACGCCTCCTGTGCTGGCGCCAATGACGGCGACGTCCACATTGCCGCTGCCGGCGGCCCAGGCGCGATGCGCGAAAGGGATGGAGGCCGCTGCGGCGAGAAGGCCACGGCGGGAGAGTGTCTGTCGGGTGTGATACATGATGGGCGATTCGGAGTCCTCAAGGCGAGTGTACCCCATGGCTCTCGCGATGCCGGCGGCCGGCGTTAACGGGCGCGGATACCGAGGATGCGGGAGCCCCTCGCCATCGCCTCCCAGAAGTAACCCACCGTGTTCGCGGCCTGCCATAAGAAGAGCAATGCGGCGATGGCGACTGTGCTGTGCGGTCCGCGCCGTTCGCGAATCAGACTGCGCCAGGCGGCAAGATCGAAGACAATGCCGCGTGCTGTTCTGGCCTCTCCGGCATGTCCGGTGAGGCGGGTTCGATGGTAATGAAGGGCTCCCCGGCCATAGTTGAAGTGCTGCCGCAGGTAGCGCCGCAGGTTGAGTTCATGGAAATGAAAAATTGTTGCGGCGGCTACGTAGATCATTGCGTGCCCGCTGTTGCGCCAGCGGTCGCTGAGTCCGCGATCTTCGCCGCCGGCGAGGCGGTAGTCCGCATCGAACGAGCCGAGGGCCACGAGCAATTCCCGGCTGACGCCGAGATTGCTGCTGGTGAAGAAGCCGGCCCTGTTGGGGTCCGCATTGTGGACGGCATAGACGCGGTCCACGATCATTTGGCTGACGGTGGAATACAGGTTGTGGGGGAGGCCGTTTGCCGTGTGGCCGCCTGCCATGGCGTCCGGGTTCGCTTCGAGGGTGGCGACGAGGATGGAAAGCCAATCGGGCGCGGGTTCGCAATCGTCATCCAGCATGACGATGAAGCGGGAACGGGCAAGGGCGATTGCGGTGTTGCGGCCCACCGCGGGTCCGGAGTTAGGTTGCCGATGGAGCGTCATCCGGAGGCGGTCCATGAAGGCTTCGGCTACGTGAGCGATGGGCTGAGGACTTCCGTCATCCACGATAACGACCTCGAACTCGTTCAGCGGGAAATCCTGCGCGGTGAGGGCGCTCAGCATGCGCCTCAGTCTCTCGGGACGGTTGTAGGTGGCAACGATTACCGAAGCTCTCAGAGGGGAATCTCCCGGGGGGATGGGCGGTTCAGGAGGCATGGTTGATGGCGCTGAACGCTAGGTGAAGATTGCATCCCTCTCCCGCGGAGGAATGTGGCGATAACGGTGGAATTCAAGGCGAGCCAGTTTCTCGCGCGCACTACCGGGGCCGGCGGCGTAACCGATCATTTGGCCCGTGCCGTCGACGATGAGGCCGAAAAGCAGCGCGAGAAATACTTTCGCTTTCATGCCGGGGCCGACGGGCAGGCTCCGCCACGCCGGGATGGAGCGGAGCATGCGCACGGCGGGGATGGCCGGAGACGCGCAAAAATAGCAGATGCGCTTGCCGATCCCCCATTGCCGGGAGCGCATCCCAGCGAACATGCGTCCGTTGAGAAACTGCGCATCGGCGAAGGAATTCGGCAGCGCGAAGTTGACGTGCGAGACAACGGCCCGTGGCTCCAGATGCAAAGAAGCGCCGTCGCGCGCCAGGCGCTGGTGCAGAAGGGTTTCCGCTTCGAGCGCGGTTTCGAGCGCGCCGCCCAAATCGTGCAGCGCCTCGCGTTTATAGCTGCTGTTATGGCCGGGGAGAAAATCGATGGCGGGATGAACGCTCCCTTCGATCCATGGGCCATATCCGGCCAGGAAATCCGCCCAACTGATCGAGGTGTCCGGGTTGGCGTTGCGGACCACCGGGCCAACCACCGCATGCGGGGCGCGGTGCGCTTCGATGAGCGCGGCGGCCCACCCGGGTTCCGGAAAGCAATGGTCTTCGGAAAATACGATGACGCGCCCACGAGCGGCGCGCACACCGGCGGCATTGCCTTCAGCGATGCTTCCGATGGCGGGAACTCGAACCACGCGCATGGCGAAGAAGTTACCGGCGAGGGTTTGGTCCACATCGAAGGAGTTGGATTCCGGGGCCACAAGAATCAATTCGATCTGGTTCCGCGCAGTTTGCGCGGCGAGATGGCGCAGGGTGGTGCGCAGTTCGTGGAACTCGCCGGGCGAGGAGAGCACCACGGAGAGGGGAGGCCCCTCGTGCGGTTGCGGCGGGGCATAGACGCTTTCTTCCGCGGGAGACTGCGCTGCCGCTCGCTGCGCGACGGTGGTTGGGCGCAGCAGAATTTCCTGGGAGCTTTCCTTTCGCGCGCCGCGAAGGAGTTCTTCCTGCCGCGCGCGGCGGATGACGCGCAGGCTGGCGAGGCCGTCGGCGAAGGATGCGGCGGGTGCCGCGCCGGCCGTGATGGCGAGGCCAAACTGCTCCCATTGGCGCGAATAGCAGGCCGCAAGATCTCCCCCCTGGAGCGTGGCGGAGAGCCCCTCGGGAATGCCTGCGGCGGACCGGAGCAAACGGCTCGCCCGCGCGCCTAAACCGAAGGTGGGGTGGGCGCTGCTGAGGGCCTCAAAGCCCCAGGCGTCATAGAGCGAGAGAGTGATGCGTCCGCGCTCGCCCACGATCTCCAGTTCCTGCCACTCGAAGCGCCCTTCCACCAGGGAGACGTCGAGAGACACGCCGCCGGCCGCGCCGAGCGACAACCGGGCATGGCGGCCTGTGGGGCCTTCATCGCTCACGCTGGCGCGAACTTCGCGAATCTCCGCGCCGAGCACATAGGGAAGGAGATCGACGTGATGAATGCCAACGTCATCGAGCAGGGAGCCCCCTTCCGAGGGACGCTGCCGCCAGGAAGCATCCGCGTTTGAGGGCTGCATCCGCGCGCACCATAGCGAACGGGCAATTCTTACGGCGCCGATGTGGCGTTCCCGAAGCAGGGTCTTCGCGCGCTGCACCAGCCGGTGATTCCGCAAGTGGAAGCCGACCGCGCCGATGAGGCCCGCGCGGCCGGCGAGGGCTTCGAGTTCCTCGGCGTGGGCTTCTTCAAGCGCCAGCGGTTTCTCCACCAGGACATGCTTGCCCGCGAGCAGAGCCATGCGGGCTAGCTCGAAATGCGTGGCCGGGGGGGTGAGGATCGCTACCGCTTCCACCTCCGGGTGGGTGAGCAGGTCTTGCGGAGAGGCGGCCAGGCGGGCGGTGGGGAAGCTCCCGGCGAGCTCATGCGCATTCTGCGGAAGGGCGTCATGGAGGCTGACAACGCGAATGCCTCCAATTTTGCGGAGGGCCGGCGCGTGATAGCGTCGGGCGGCGTCGCCACAGCCGATGATTCCCAGACCAACGATTCGCATACCCTCAGCTATTGTAAGCGGCGTCCGGCTGGCAGGGGGTCTTACACTTGCAAAGCCGCTTTCTGGGTAGGCGCGGCGCCTTCGGGATAGAGCAGGGTTCTCTCCTCCGGCCGCACGAAGCGCTTGCGGGTGTTTTCGAAGTTGGAGTAATCCTCAACGACGTTATCGCGGGGGAAGAGAATGCCAACCACTTCGCCGACGGTGTGCATCGTGGCGATGGCGAGAACGGGGAAGGCGATCGCTGGCAGCAGGCGGCGCTCTCCGGCAATGCAGGCGAGCGCATTCCATCGCCGCTTTAGCTGTAAGAGCGGAACGGCCGGGCTGACGGCGAGTTGGAACAGCTTTCTGCCCAGGGCCCAGCGTTCTTCCCGCATTCGCACGGTAGAGAAAAGCCAGCCGCCATAGAAAGAAGCCGTCAGCAGAGGAATCGGCCGCGAGACATTCACGTGACGGGTGACGGCGCGCGATTCGTGAAAGAGGGTGTGGCCTTCCGCGCGGAGGCGGTTCTGCAGAAGCAATTCCATCTCGATCCCCGAATCAAGCGCGGCGCCGAGAGCGAGCACGGCATCCCTGCGGAAGCAGGTGTTATGGGTGGCGACGAACGGAACTTCACCCCTGGAATCGGAAAATGCGGCATGGGCGAAATGGAGCGTGAAGGCGGCCCAACTCCACAAGCTATGCGGATTCGCATTCACCATGAGCGGCCCGGCGGCGGTGGGGATGGCCCCTTGAGCGGAGGGAGCGAAGGCTTGCAGGAAGGCCTCGGCCCAGCCGGGTTCCGGAAAGCAATGGTCCTCGGCGTGAACGACCAGGGGAGTGCGGGCGATTCGGAACGCTTCTCCCCGCGCCGAAGCCAAGTTGCGCATTCTATTCCACGCGATGAGTTGGTAACCACCGAATGCAGAGAGATCCTCGCGGAGGGTTTCGAGCACGGCCATGGATGGCCCGAAGAGCAGGATCTCCATGCGTTCCCGCACAGTTTGGGCACGCAGGCATTCGAGCGCGCGCAGCACCGTTTCCCGCTGGTTGGGAACGATGAGTACGACGGAAATCGCGGCATCGGATAGGAGAGCGGATGTAATGATTTCCATCGCGATCCTTCGGGTACAGGCGCCGTGTATTGAGGCTGGCGCCAAACTCGCGTGGGGCGCCTATTCCGTGGCTCCCGCGCGCTCTGGATTGAAGGGCAGGTAAGCGCGCTTGATGGTTTTTTTTGGGTCGAGCGCGGCGGTATCTTCGCCTAGCTTTTCAAGAGTGCCCTTGATGGTGACGAGGCTCATGATCTTGCGCTGGATCTCGGGCGAGGTGGCCACGGTATCGATGAGATAGGGCCAGATGCCTTCGCGCCCGGTGATGCCGCGCACGTGGATGGTCTTGCCCTGATGCTCCACGCTGAACTCGCGCATGTGGAAGATGATGTCGTTAATCGTGAAGCCGTTGAGGGTGACGGTGGGGTCTCCGTAAAGACCGAACAGCACCAGCGTGCCGCCGTCCTTGACCATCGAGAGGCATTGGTCGAGCACTTTGCGCGAGCCTCCCGCGATGTCGATGATGGCATCGAAGCCGGGGCCGCCGGTGAACGCAGCGACATCCTCCGCGAGGGCAGCGGAAGCGGAATTGAATACTGCGTCCGCGCCGAATGTTTTCGCGCGTTCCAGACGGCCCGGATCGATCTCGAAGGCGGCCAGTTTCTCGACGCCGAAATTCTTGGCGAACAACTGCGTCATCAGGCCGTGGTATCCGCAGCCCACAATGCCGACCGTGCCGAGGAGGCTGTTGTCGAAAAGATACTTCGCCACCAGGCAATCGTTGCCCACGCCTTCAAGCAGAGAAGGGAAGAAGGCGGGTTCACTGAGCACATTCGGCACGACGTGCGCGCAGTAAGTGGGGATGGTGGCGTACTCCGCGTAGCCTCCGTTCAGCGGGCGCAGGTATTCGCCGTTCACGCTGGGTCCCCAGAGGCCGATGATGCCTTCTTCGGGGTAGCCGGGCATGATGTAGTGGCTCTCGGCAACCACGCGCTGGCCGAGCTTGTAGCCGCGGACATTGGAGCCGACATCCACGATTTCGCCGAAGAGTTCGTGGCCGGGCACGATCCCCTCCTGCACGTGGGGGAACTTGCCCCGGAAAAGATCTTCATCCGTGCCGCAGACGGAAACGCAGCGAATCTTCACCAGAAGTTCGCCAGGCATGGGCCTGGGCATGGGCACTTCGGCCAAGGCAATGTGCGGACCTTCGGGCGTGGCTTCCTTCTGGTAGACCCATGCCTGCATCGTGCGGCGGGGCTTGGCCGCCAGCGCGCTTGCCGGGACATCGGCTTCCGCGCCCAGGATGCCCTCCTCGCGGCCGGCGATGGAGAAGGCTTCCACGCAACGATCCACCTGCTCTCTGGTATGCGCCGCGCACAACTGCACGCGAATCCGCGCCTGCCCTTTCGGGACGACGGGGAAGCTGAAGCCGATCACGTAGACGCCGAGTTCGAGCAAGCGATCCGCCATCCGGGCGGCGAGCCGCGCATCGCCGAACATCACGGGCGCGATGGGGTGCGTGCCCTCCGGCACTTCGAAACCCACGTGGCGCATGCTGCTGCGGAAGCGCTGGGTGTTCGCCTGCAATTGCGCGCGCAGTTCCGCGCCTTCGTCGGATTCCACCACGTCCATGGCGGCCATCGCGCCAGCCACGAGGCTGGGCGGAACGGAGTTCGAAAAGAGGTACGGGCGAGAAGTGTTGCGCAGCCATTCGATGAGCACCTTGCGGCCCGCCGTGAAGCCGCCGCTGGCCCCGCCAAGAGCCTTGCCGAGCGTGCCGGTGATGACGTCGGGCTGAACGCCGAAATGCTCGCCCGTGCCGCGGCCGTTCTCTCCGATAAAGCCGGTTGCGTGGCAATCGTCGACGGCAAGCAGCGCGCCGTACTTCCGGGCGAGAGGCGCGAGCTTGTCGAGGGGCGCGAGAATTCCGTCCATGCTGAAGACGCCGTCAGTGATGGCGAAGACGGCGCGCTCCTGGTTCGGGTCGCCATCCCGGGCTTCCTTGAGGGCGCGCTCGAAGTCTTCCGGGCTACGCTCGTCGTAAGGGAGGCGCTTGCACTTGGTGAGGCGAATGCCGTCGATGATGCTCGCGTGGTTGAGGCGCGCGCTCAGAATGACGTCGTCCGCGGAAACGACGCTCTCGAATAAGCCGCCGTTCGCGTCGAAGCAGGAAGAGTAGAGGATGGCGTCCTCCATCCCCAGAAATCGGGCGATGCGCTCTTCGAGTTGCTTGTGAATCTTCTGCGTGCCGCAAATGAAGCGCACGGAGGAGAGGCCGTACCCGTAAACCTTCAGCGCGTGGTGGGCGGCTTCGTTTACGCGCGGGTGGTTCGCCAGCCCGAGATAGTTGTTCGCGCAGAAATTCAATACAGGCTGCGGGTTTCCGGAAAGAAAAATCTCCGTTGCCTGCGAACTGGCGATGATGCGCTCGTGCTTGCGCAATCCGGCGGCTTCCCGCTCCTTGAGCGCGGCTTCCAACTTTTCGTAGATCGGCATGGCCCTTCGACTTTCCGGCGTTCGGCGTTCCCGCCGCCGCCCCTCGACATCCATCATACGGGAAGGTCTCCCGACGGAATCAGCCTCCGCGTGGGAACCAGTTTACTTTGTGGCGGCGCCTTTCGGGAACGATGGCGTCACGCCCAGTTCGTGGAAAAGAAATGTATAGATATCGGCGGTCATTGCGATCGACTTCTCCGTGTTGCTCGCGCCGTGGCCGCTCTTGGTTTCGATGCGGATCAGGGCCGGGTGCCCCTTCGCGGCCTTCTCCTGCAAGGTGGCGATGTACTTGAAGGAGTGCGCGGGCACCACGCGATCGTCGCGGTCCGCCGTGGTAACGAGCACGGCCGGGTAGTTCACCCCGGCGCGGATATTGTGCAGCGGCGAATAGGCGTAGAGCGTCTTGAACTGTTCCGGGTTGTCGCTCGATCCGTATTCGGCAATCCAGTTCCAGCCGATGGTGAACTTATGGAAGCGCAGCATATCCATCACGCCCACCTGTGGCACGGCGGCGCGGAAGAGGTCGGGGCGTTGATTGATGACTGCGCCCACCAGCAAGCCTCCATTCGAGCCTCCCTGGCAGGCCAGCTTCGACGGAGAAGTATAGTGGTTGACCACCAGCCATTCGGCCGCCGCGATGAAATCGTCGAAGACGTTCTGCTTCTTCAGCTTCATGCCGCCTTCATGCCATTTCTCGCCATATTCACTGCCGCCGCGCATGTTCACGGAGGCGTAAATAAAACCCTGTTCAAGCAGCGCCAGCCGCATGGAATTAAAGGTGGGGTTCGTGGCGATGTTGAAGCCGCCGTAACCGTAAATGAGGGCCGGATTCTTGCCGTCGAGCTTCAAGCCGCGCTTGTGCACTACGAACATAGGCACGCGCGTGCCATCCTTGCTGGTGACGAAAACCTGCTTGGTCTCATAGCGCGAGGACTGGAAGCCGGGAATCACGGGGGCGCGATACACGGAACTCCGGTTGGCGGCGACGTCGTAGCGGAAGATGGTGGGCGGGTAATCGAAGGAACTGTATGTGTAGAAGACGAACTTGTCGTCCGCATTGCCGTCGAAGCCTTCGGCATTGCCGAGGCCTGGAAGTTGAACTTCTGCTTCGCGCGCGCCGGCGGTGCTATAGCGGTATACGCGCGTGGCGACATCCTTGAAGTAGCTCGCAAAAATTCGACCGGCGGCCACTTTCACCTCACGCAGCGGTTCCGGTTTCTCAGGCAGGACGGTGGACCAGGTTCCACCGGCGATCGTGAAAGCCGCCACTTTGCCGTTCGGCGCCTGTGCGTTGGTGCGGATGAGGAGCCTGCCATCCACGTGATCGAGCGCTTCGTAAATATCATTGCCGATCTCGCTCACGATCGGCAGGAATTTCGAGCCGGCCAGGGAAAGGTCTTTGTAGTAGAGCGCGTTTCCATCCAGGCCTTTTCCGCGGTCGGATACGTTGAGGATCGCGTAGCGTTCATCCTCGGTGGTGGTGACGGTGTGAAAGCGCTGCGGGTTCGCGGGGTCCTCGAAGATCAACGCATCCTGGGCCTGAGTGGTTCCCACCTTGTGAAAGAACACCTGATGGTTCTCGTTCTTCGCCGAGAGGACATTCCCGTCCTTCGGTTCGGGATAGCGGCTGTAGAAGAAGCCGTTGCCCGCCCAGGCAAACTCCGATACCTTCACCCACCTCAATTCATCCGGGAGCGTCTTGCGAGAGGCAACGTCCAGCACCTTGACGGTCTTCCAATCGGAACCGCCGTCGGAGAGGGCCAGCACGACCAGTTTGCCGTCTTTCGAGAGGATGAAACTATCGAGGCGCGTGGTGCCGTCGGGGGAGAGCTTGTTCGGGTCCAGCAAGACTTCCGGCTTGCCGTTGAGCCCCTTCTGCACGTACCAGACGCTCTGGTTCTGAAGGCCGTCGTTCTTTTGGAAGAAGAAAAAGTCCCCGCGCCGAATGGGCGCGCCGTAGCGGGCGTAATCGTAGAGTTGCCGCAAGCGATTCCTCACGGCCTCGCGGTAGGGGATCCGGGCGAAGTAGGCGCTGGTCACCTTGTTTTCCGCCTCCACCCAGGCGGCGGTTTGCGGGGAATCGCTATCTTCCAGCCAACGGTACGGGTCTGCTACCTTCACGCCGTGGTAACTATCGGTGTGCTCAACCTTCGCCGCCGCGGGGTAGGAGATCTGCGCGGCCAGCCAGGCTGGAGAAGCGGACAGTGCCGCCGCGGCGATCGTGGAATACAAAGTGAGCCTCCGGGGAAATTGCATGTCGTCGGGTCCTCTTCCTGTTGGTACTGAAAAGCGCGGCTGGCTGCGATTCCGAAGGAGGCGCGGCTCCATAGGAAATACCAGGCCACGATCTGGCTCTTCCATTCTCATACAAACGCGGGATGGGCCTGTAGGCCCGCGGTCCGGAGGCCAGCACTCCTCCCCGGCGGATACACTGGAGTAGTGAAAGCGGCATCTACGCCTCGCGCGTTGTTCTTCGACCTTGGCAAGGTGATTGTTCCGTTCGAAATCGAGCGCGCCTATGCCGGATTCCAGGCGGTCTCCACTCTCCCAATCGAGGAGATGGCGAAACGGCTGCGAGCCGGAGACTTGGTGCAACGCTATGAATGCGGGCAATTGGAGGACGAGCGCTTCTTCGAATCTTTTTGTGAGATCACCGGCGTAACGACGACGTTTGAGCGTTTTTGCGCGATCTGGAACAGCATCTTTTTGCCGGCCACGCTGGTGCCGGAGAGTCTGCTAGAGGAGCTTTCGCGAAATTACACGTTGTTGCTGCTATCGAATACAAACGCCATCCACTATCGTTTTCTTGAGCGCCACTATGGCCACCTCGGCCATTTTTATCATCGCGTCCTCTCGCACGAGGTGGGCGCGCAGAAACCGGCGCGCCAGATCTACGAGGATGCGCTGGCGGCAGCCGGTGTCCGTCCGGAGGAGGTCTTCTTTACCGACGACCTTCCGGAGAACATCGAGGCGGCACGCAAGCTCGGTATCGATGGGGAGGTCTTCACTGGCGTGCCGGAATTGCTACGCCATCTTGCGATTCGAGGGATTTCCTCCGGCAAGGTTGCTTAGCCGGGGCTCAGCATTGGCTGACTGCCGCTGTGTTACGCTGATAATTGCGTCCAAAGCCGTTATGGCGGCCAATGTCAGTGAATCCATTACGCTTCGGACCTACCCGTTTGGCGAATCGGACTTGGTGGTGAGTTTTCTCACCCGCGACAAAGGGAAGCTTCGGGGAGTGGCCAAGCGCGCCCGGAAACCGAAGAGCCCGTTTGGCGCCGGATTGGAGCGGCTCTGCTGCTCCCGCATGACGTATTACCAGCGTGAGAACCGGGAACTGGTGACGTTGAGCGGGTGCGAGATCGTGAACTCACCGTTCTCGCTGGCCGGTGACTACGCTTCGACGCTCACGCTCGATTTTATGGCGGAAGTGGCCGAATGTCTGTTGCCCCCAGCATCGGCGGACGACCGGTTTTACCGGCTGATTCTCTCGGTCACGAGCCATCTGGAGAGCCGAGCAGAGGGGGCAATCTGGCGATCGCTCTCCTATTTTGCGTTCTGGGCGGTGAAGCTTTCCGGGTTCTTGCCGGATCTGCGAGTGTCTGAAGATTCGATCGCGCTGGCGAGAGAGATGGCGGCTTATCCGGTGGAGGCCATACGGCTCAGGCCCTGGGAGAAGGGAACCAACGCGGACCTGCGGCGCTTCCTGATCCATGAAATTGAAGTGCATGCCGAGAAGCGGTTGCTGACGGCGCCGCTCGTGGAGGCGCTGCCGTAGGGCCAATTGAGCGAGGGGGCGGAGCGAAGCCGGGTGGATCCGGCCCGCGAAGGTTCGAAAAGGGGACGCCGGAAGGTATCCCGGATCCTGCATTATGGGTTCATCATCAACGATTTCCTACCAAGACTTGATCTTCCGCTTGAAGCATTTCTGGGCGGAGAAGGGCTGCATCATCCAGGAACCGTTTGACCTGGAAGTGGGCGCGGGCACGATGTGCCCGGAGACGTTTTTGCGCGTGCTGGGCCCGGAGCGTTACAACGTCGCCTATGTCCAGCCAAGCCGCCGTCCCGCCGACGGGCGCTATGGCGACAACCCGAACCGGCTCTATAAGCACATGCAGTTTCAGGTGATCCTGAAACCGACTCCCGCGGACATCATGGAGTTGTATCTGCAAAGTTTAGAAGCTCTTGGCATCGACTTATCCAAGCATGACATTAAGTTTGAAGAGGATAATTGGGAGTCTCCGACCCTGGGCGCCTGGGGAATCGGTTGGCAGGTGATGTTGGACGGCTTGGAGATTACCCAGTTCACCTATTTTCAGCAATGCGGCGGGTTCGATCTGGATCTGATTCCGGTGGAACTCACCTACGGGCTTGAGCGGCTGACCGCGTTTCTACAGGGTGTCGAGAGCGTCTACGACATCACCTGGACGCCGGGCTTCAGCTACCGCGCGGTGCGCCACGCGGACGAATTGCAGAGCTCGGTTTACAACTTTGAAATGGCCGACATCGGCGCGCTCTGGAAGTTGTTTGAGATTCATGAGGCCGAGGCGCAGCGGTTGATCGACATCTTCCCGGACTTCCCTGAACGCAAGCGGTTCCCGGTGCTGAGCGCTTATGAACAGGTGCTGAAGTGCTCCAATCTGTTCAACCTGCTCGATGCCCGCGGCGCGATCAGCGTCACGGAACGCGTGGCGGTGATCGGGCGGGTGCGGAAGATTGCCGTGAATGTGGCCCGGCTCTGGATGGAGCAGCAATTCGGCCCGCCGCCGGGCGACTCGAATCCCGGTGGCGAGACGAAGGAGGTGGCTGCCTGATGCTTCCCTTCCTTCTCGAGATCGGTACCGAAGAGATCCCGGATTGGATGATTCCGGGTGCGCTCGAACACTTCGAAAAGCTATTTACGGAACTGCTGGCCAAGCACCGCCTGGGTCACGAACCCCTGGAACTCGACGCCACGCCGCGCCGGTTGGTGCTCCGCTCAAAGGGCATCGACGAGATGCAGCAGGCGTCGGAAAGCCTGGTGACCGGCCCTCCGTTGAGCGCCGCCTTCAAGAACGGCGAGCCCACTCCCGCGGCGCATGCGTTCGCGAAGAAGATGAACACGGATGTGGCTTCGCTGGGGCGGGAGACGACGCCCAAGGGCGAATACCTGGCCTTCACGCAGCGCATCGAAGGCGCTTCCACGGCGAGCATTCTCGCGGAGGCGCTGCCCGCGCTGATTCTCGCCATTCCGTTCCCAAAGACGATGGTGTGGGCCGGGAAGGGAACCAGCCGCTTCATCCGGCCCATTCGCTGGATTGTCGCGCTGCTTGGCGAGGATGTTGTGCCGTTCGCCATCGAGGGCGTGCAAAGCGGTAGCCGCACCGATGGGCACCGCCGCCTGGGCAAACCGCATCTCGCGGTGAACCATGCGAACTATGAGGCAACCCTGCGCGAGAACGGCGTGATTCTTTCCGCGGCGGAGCGCCGCCGACGCATCGTGGAGGGGGCGCAAGCGCTGGCTTCGGCCAAGGGCGTCAAAGTATCGCTGGACCCGCGTTTGCTGGAAACGCTGGTCTACATCACGGAATTTCCCACGCCCATCCTGGGGAGCTTCGCGGAAGAGTATCTCTCGCTTCCGGAAGAGGTGCTCATCACCGTGATGCGGAGCCACCAGAAGTACTTCGCCGTGCATCGCGCGGATGGCGCGCTGGCCCCGCACTTTGTGGCCGTGATGAATACAGCCGCGGATCCGGACGGCTTGGTAGTGAGCGGCAATGAGCGCGTGCTGCGCGCCCGCTTCAACGATGCGCGTTTCTTCTGGGATTTTGACCAGAGGACGACACTTGCCGGGCGGGTGGAATCCCTGGCGAACGTCACCTTTCACGCGAAGCTGGGCAACTACCTCGAAAAGACAAACCGCACGCGCGAGCGTATCGCGGGGCTCGCGGCGCTTGCTGGGACGGATGCGGCGCAGGCAGACCGCGCGGCGCTGCTCGCCAAGTGCGACCTTACAACGGAACTCGTGAAAGAGTTCACGGAGTTGCAAGGCGTGGTGGGCGGGCTCTATGCGCGCCATCAGGGTGAACCCGAGGGAGTGGCGCGGGCGATTTACGACCAGTACAAACCGCTGAGCATGGAGGGGGAGATTCCGTCCACGCCCGCTGGGCAATTGCTCTCACTGGCCGATAAGGCGGATACGCTCGCAAGCTGTTTTTCGATCGGCCTGATCCCCAAGGGATCGAGCGACCCGTTCGCGCTGCGCCGCGCCGCGCAGGGGGTGGTGAAGATTCTGGCTGAAGGCGAGGCGACGCTGCCGCTTGATGCGTTCCACGGCGGCGATGCCGCGCTGGCGGAGTTCTTCAAGGACCGCATCCGGTATTACTACCGCGAAGTGCGCGGCTTCGCCTACGACGAGGTGAGCGCCGTGATGGCGGCTGGATTCGCGGATCTGAAGGATGTGGGTAGCCGCTTGGCGGCGCTGCGCGAGGTGCGCCCCACGGAGAACTTTGAGCCCATCGCAGCCAGCTTCAAACGGATCAAGAATATCCTGAAGCAGGCTGGGTTCGAGGGTGGCGCGGTGGATTCGGAACTTCTCGCGGAGGCGGCCGAACGCGCGCTTTACAACGAGTTTTTGCGTGTGCGTGAAGGCGTCCGTCGCATGCGCGAAGAAGCCAATTACCACGGAGCGTTGGCGGAGATCGCCGGTTTGCGCCCCGTGGTGGACGCATTTTTTGACCAGGTACTGGTGAACGCCAGCGATGACGGCATCCGGCGCAACCGGCTTGGTTTGTTACATCAGTTGCTCACGGAGCTGTCGTCGATCGCCGATTTCTCAGAGATCGTCACCCGGTGAGGAAATGGGCCCCGGTGGGTGGGGCCGAAGCCGGAGGATGCGGGCGCCGGCAGATGTTCGCTCGTTTCAAGTAAGGAGATTCATTCGCAATGCAGCAATACGTCTATTCCTTCGGTAAGACCACCGATGGCGACGGCAAGATGAAGAACACCCTTGGCGGCAAGGGAGCGGGTCTCGCGGAGATGGCGCTCGCCGGTATGCCGGTGCCTCCCGGGTTCACCGTGATCACCGATGTTTGTAACCTCTATTTCGAGAACGGCAAGAAAGTGCCGGCCGAAGTCGACAAGCAGATGGTCGCGAAGCTAAAGGTGCTCGAGAACGAGATCGGGCAGAAGCTGGGCGACAGGAAGAACCCGCTGCTGTTGAGCGTCCGCTCTGGCGCGCGCGTCTCCATGCCCGGCATGATGAACACGATTCTGAACCTGGGCTTGAACGACGAAACCACGGCGGGCCTCGCCGCGAAGACCGGCAACGGCCGCTTCGCCTACGATTGCTATCGCCGCTTCATCCAGATGTTCGGCGAAGTGGCTTTCCACATCGATATGGAGAAGTTCGACCATATCTTCGACGAGCAGAAGAAAAAGGCCCGGACGAAGCTCGATACGGACCTGAGCGAAGCCGACCTGAAGCAGGTGGTGGAGAACTACAAGAAGCTCTTCAAGAAGGAAATCGGCCGCGAATTTCCGCAGGATCCGATGGAGCAGCTCACCCGCTCCCGCGATGCCGTGTTCGAAAGCTTCTTCACGCCGAAGGCAATTTACTACCGCAAGATGAACAAGCTGCCCGACGACATGGGAACCGCCGTGAACATCCAGGCGATGGTGTTCGGCAACATGGGCGATACCTCGGGAACGGGCGTGGGCTTCACGCGCAACCCCGCCACCGGCGAGCACACGTTCTATGGCGAATTCCTGATGAACGCGCAGGGCGAGGACGTGGTGGCGGGCATCCGCACCCCGCAGCCGATCGCCCAGCTTCATGAGATCATGCCGCACGCTTACGATGAGCTGGTGGAAATCACCACCCGCCTCGAAAAGTATTACCGCGACATGCAGGATTTCGAGTTCACGGTGCAGGAAGA
>JADLCF010000184.1 GCA_020847315.1 Bryobacterales bacterium
AAGACTTCTACAAACTCTGGTGGACAGGGAAGGATTCGAACCTTCGTAGCTCGCAAGGAGCGACAGATTTACAGTCTGTTGGTTTTAGCCACTCACCCACCTGTCCGAACTTCACAGCCAAGGCGCGAGCGGCTCCTGGTCAGCATCCCTCGCGCCCATCAACTCTTCTTCGACCCCGGCGAACTCCGCCAACCTTCCGGCCAGCTTTACCCCCGGTGAGATCCATTGCAACCGGCGGTTCCAACGCCCTCCGGCCAACCATGCCGGAATCCGGTTCCCCGAGCATCCACAACCGGCGCGAATGGAGCCGGCGAAGGGATTCGAACCCCCGACCCTCTGATTACAAATCAGATGCTCTACCAACTGAGCTACGCCGGCGCTCGAAACCTTCGATTATAGCAGAATCGTCGGCTTTCCAAGAAGCACGCCAATCAGGCTCCGGGTTCCATCATGGGCGCGGCTAACAAAACTTTGGAGCGGGAGACGAGGATCGAACTCGCAACATTCAGCTTGGAAGGCTGACACTCTACCAATTGAGCTACTCCCGCTCACCCGCTGAGGAAACCGCCGCGGCAAAAACCGCTCACGCCTCCCCCGACACTTCATTTTACGAAGCGGAGCGCAGGCGGTCAATCGCCGGACGAAGAATTGAACCCAGACAGGCGCTGAAACCTCCCCGATCGCGCGCGCATCGCCCCGAGAGGGCGGCGCTAACCGCGAACGAGACTCTTCACGCCATCGCGCTCTTTCTGATAATCCGCGTAGGGACCCTGGAAGTCTTTGATCTTCCCGTCGGAGAAGTGCCAGATTCGCGTGGCCACCTCGTCGATGAGGTCATGGTCATGCGTCACGAGCAGCACCGTGCCTTCGTACTTCTGCAGGGCGATATTCAGCGCGTTAATCGCCTCCAGATCCAGGTGGTTGGTCGGTTCGTCGAGGACCAGGAAATTGGGTTTCTGCAGCATCAGACGGCAAAAGATCAACCGCGCGGCTTCGCCACCGGAGAGTTTGTCCGTGATCTTCAGCGCGTCGTCGCCGCTGAAGAGCATCTGGCCGAGTAGCCCGCGCAGTTCCTGCTGGGTTGCCTTGGCGTCGAACTCGTTCAGCCAGTCAATCACCGTCATGCCCTTGCGAATGGAATCGGAGTGATCCTGCGCGAAGTACCCCACATAGACTTCGTGGCCCCATTTGACCTCACCCGCGTCGATGGGGAAGCTGAGATCGGCGGCCTCCACGTACCCTGTCGCACTGCGCACGAGTGAACGGAGCATCGTGGTCTTCCCCGCTCCATTCCGGCCCACCAGCGCGATTTTCTCGCCCCGGTGGATGCTGGCCGTGAAATTCTCAAAGACCTTGAGATCTCCGTAAGATTTCGCGAGCCCTTCGATTTCGAGCGGATGCCGGCCGGAGGGGCGGTTCATCTCAAAGCGAATGTAGGGGCGCTGGATGTTGGAGCGGGCCAAGTCGGAGCTTTGCAGGCGCTCCACTTCCTTCCGGCGGCTGGTGACCTGGGAAGAGCGGGTACCCGCCGCGAAACGCGCGATGAACTCGTTCAACTGCGCGATCTTCTTCTCGCGCTGGGCGTTGTCCGCCTCGATGCGGGAGCGGATCTGCGTCTTTGCCATCACCATGTCGTCGTAACCGCCGTTGTATAGGATGACGGTTTCATAGTCGATATCCGCGGTGTGGGTGCAGACTTCATTAAGAAAGTGCCGGTCGTGCGAAATAACGATCAGGCAGCCTTCGTAGTGAGTAAGGTAGTTCTGTAGCCAGTGGATCGAATCCAGATCGAGGTGGTTCGTAGGCTCGTCGAGCAGAAGCGCGCCGGGATTCCCGAACAGCGCCTGCGCGAGCAAGACGCGCACTTTCTGGCCGCCCTGCAATTCGCTCATGCGGCGCTCGTGATAGGCTTCGGGCACATCAAGGCCGTCGAGCAGAATCGCGGCATCGCTTTCCGCCGTGTAGCCGTCCTCCTCGCCGACGATGCCTTCAAGTTCGCCCAGCCGCATGCCATCTTCATCCGTAAGCGTGGACGGGTCTTTGGCATACAGCACTTCTCGCTCCTCGAGCGCCGCCCAGAGCGTCTGGTTGCCCATGATCACCACATCGATGACGCGCAGATCCTCGTAAGCGAACTGATCCTGCTTCAGGACCCCTAGCTTCTTCGGCCGGACGACCGCGCCCTTCGACGGCTCAAGTTCGCCCGTGAGAATCTTCATCAGGGTGGACTTACCCGCGCCGTTGGGTCCGGAAATGGCATAGCGTCTGCCGGCCAGGAAGTTGACCGAGACTTCTTCGAACAGAATTTTCGCGCCAAAGCGCATGGAGACGTTATTCAGCGAAAGCAAGAGATGCAGGGTTCCTTTGAGCCGGAGAATATCCGCGCGGGACGCGGCCTGACGAAGCAGCGGCTTTTCTCATTATAACGCGAGAGCGCCCGCGATCAGCCGCGTGATGCGGTACTTGCCGAAATCGGCCAACGGAAGCGGCGGGCCCGCCTTCGCCTCCGGCATCAGTCCGGAAGCGGGCGCCGGTTGTGCCGCGGCGTAGTTCGCCGCCGCGAGGAAACCTGCGACCGTTCCGCCGCCCTTCAATAGATCTCTCCGGGCGAGCACGGTGTCGTCCGCGTGTTCGAATTCCACCATCCCATTGGTTCCGGGCGTATAGGGGAAGGTCGCGCCGTCTCGGTGTTCCATGCCCGGGAGTGTATCGATTCGGCTCCCGCATTTCCGCAAGCCCGGCGAGGCGAGGGATTCGTTCCACGAAGAACCCGGTTGCCTCGCCCGGTCGGTACTCGTTGAAGGTCAAATCCGCCACAGCTTAGCCCGCGAACTGGCGCCATCCCGAAGGCCCGGAGTGCCGCTCAGGGCTCAGCGCTCGCGATGGAGAACCACCTTCACCTCGGCGCTTCCGTTCGGGGCGACGTTGACCTCCGGGGCTTGCGAGCGGGCTTGCCAGAGTGCGTGGATGCCTTCGGGCGAATGGTCCACGGGTGTCGAAGCGGCAACGGCGCGA
>JADLCF010000185.1 GCA_020847315.1 Bryobacterales bacterium
AGAGATTTGTTTTCATCCGGCGTGGATTCGAATAAGTTTGAACTAGTCACCCGAATCCAAATCGGGCACCCTTGAGCCGCCCATGACCGCAGGAGGATTCTCATCCGCGAGGCCAAAGGACCGGCTGTTGATTCGCGGAGCCAAACAAATCGTCACATTGCAGGGACCGGCGCGCATGCGCCAGGGCGCCGAGCTGCGTGAGGCGGGGGTTCTTCGCGACGCCTCGATTCTCGTGGAAGGCGGTCTCATAACGCAGGTGGGGAACGCCCGCCGGCTGGACAACCTGAAGGAAGCCGCGAAGGCGCGCGTGATGGATGCGCGGAACCTGGTGATCGTGCCCGGCTTCCTCGATGCCACTCAAGACCTGCTGCCGCTCGCCGTGAACGGCGGCGGCGCCGGGGAGCGGGGCGAACCACCCGGCGCTCCGTTCGAGGAGCCCGCGGATTACAGTGACCACGTGCTGCACACCGTGGCTCGCGCGTTGGAGCGCGAACTCGGGAAACTCTCCCGGCTGGGAACGGCGTTCGCGCAGTTTCGGCTGCGGTTCCCGAAGCAGCCCGTTCTGCAAAGCCGCATCCTTCGAAACCTGCTGCAGTTGGATCTGCCGAGCGGCAGTTTCCGGGCGGAACTGCACTTTCCGCGGCTGCCGGACTTCGGCGCGGATGACGGCACTCTCTTCCGGCATCGGCTGCCAACGGCGGCAAAGGGTTACTGGAAGCGCCTGGAGACTTCGCTAGCGGTGAGCGTTCGATCCGCGGCGCTGCGGGAATTCCGACTGCCGGAGCAGTTGCGCGCGCTGCACAGAATTCACGGCGGCCTGCCTTGTTTTTTGACCTCGCCGGAGACGCTGGATGCGGAAGCGTTGCTGCGTGCCGGCAGTGGAAGCGCAAGCACGGTAGCCGGGTTCCCGCCGGAGCGCCGCGAGGTGCGCGAAGCCGCGGCGCGGTTGGATGTGCCGTGGATTGTGCCCGGCGGGGAGCTTGGCCTCGCGGGTGGAGCGCAGAGCCGGGCGCTGCGCGGCGCGCTCGATTGCGGCATGCGCGTGGCGGTCAGTTCGGGATACGACGTGAACCGGCCGGGATGCGCATCGCCGTTCGGGCTGGCCCCTTTCCTGCGCCGGGAAGCCGGGTTCGATCCGGCGGAGATCTTGCAGCTCTCGATAGCGAATCTTGCGTACGCCCTGGATCTAGGGCATCGGCTGGGCTCCATTCAAGCGGGACACGACGCGAGCTTTTCGATTCTGGAATGCGAGGACTATCGGGAGATTGGCATCCACCTGGGGCTGCCTCCGGTGCTGGCCTCCTTCCGGCGGGGCGTGTTGATGGAGAAGCGTCTCGGCGTGCGGGAATGAGCGGACTGCACGGGGTGGGCGCTGCGCGCAACCGTGACCGGAGCGGACCTTGGAAGCGCATAGCCGTTACACTGGAAGAGAGTACCGTGCTTATTCCCATCGACACCCTGACACAGAAGGGCAACCGCCCGGATTGGCTGAAGGCGCCCGCGCCGGTAGGTGAAAATTACCACGACCTGAAGCGGCTGGTGGGTGACCTCAAACTGCACACGGTTTGTGAGAGCGCGGCGTGCCCGAACATCGGGGAGTGCTGGAACCACCGGACCGCAACGTTCATGATTCTGGGTAACGTGTGTACCCGCCGCTGCGGCTTCTGCAACGTGCAGAAGGGCGTCCCCCTTGAGGTGGACATGGACGAACCCCGGCGGATTGCGGAAGCCGTGGAGGCGCTGCAATTGCGCTTCGCGGTGGTCACGAGCGTGAATCGGGACGATCGCAAGGATGGCGGCGCGGAGCATTTCGCGATGGTGATTCGCGCCATTCGCGAACGGGTGCCCGAATGCAAGGTGGAGGTGCTGGTTCCCGATTTCCAGGGCCGTCACGAATCCATGGATCTGGTGCTCGATGCGAGCCCGGACATCCTCAATCACAATACGGAGACCGTCCCGAGGCTTTACCGGCAAGTACGGCTGGGCGCGAGCTTCGAGCGATCCCTCGACATGCTGGCCTACGCCAAGCGACAGCGCCCCGATATCCCCACCAAGTCGGGTCTGATGGTGGGCCTGGGGGAAACGCTGGACGAAGTAAAGAACGTAATGCGAGACCTGCGGCGCAGCGACGTGGACATCCTCACGGTGGGCCAATACCTGCGGCCCACGCTCAACCACCTGCCCGTGATCCGTTACGTGCATCCGGACGAATTCACCGAGATTCGCGAGTTCGGGCGCGCGCTCGGTTTTCAGCACGTGGAGAGCGGCCCGCTCGTGCGCAGTTCCTACCACGCCGCGTCGCACGCCGCGAAGTCGCTCAACCCGGCTTGAGGGATTCGCGCGGGGCGGAACGCGCGATCTATGGCGCAACTCGCTTAGGGAACCGGTCGTATTCCAGCGTGCCACCGGTAAGCCGCGTTACGCCGCCGCCCCCATGGCGTTCCTGTCGCAAGATCTCCGGGACCTGCGCATTCATGCGGTCAAACATCGCCTTGAGCCGCTGAACCACTTCCGGGTTGGCTGCGGAGACATCGTGCCGTTCGCCGGGATCGGCCTCCAGATCGAACAGCATCATCGGCTTGGCAGGGTCGCCTTCCCGCGAGCCCGGATATACGCTGGGATTCGGCTGCTCGAACTGAGCGATCATCGTGACGCCATCGGGTCCGCGAGGGTCTACCCATCGAGCCGCTTCATCCGGGTTCATGTACATCGGACCCGTGCGGGGCGCCAGGACGTGGAGCTTCCATTTGCCGCTGCGAATCGTCGCCAGTTGCGCGCCGGACATCGAATAGACCGCCTCGTGGGGGCTCTTCGCGCCGGGCTGCGTCATCAGCGGCCAGATGTCGCGGCCGTCCAGTTCCCTGCCCTCCGGCAGCGGCGCTCCGGCAAGCCCGCACAAGGTGGGCAGGGCGTCGATGACCCCCGCGATCTCCGCGGTGACGTGGCCGGGCGGAATGCGCCCTGGGAAGCGGGCGATGAACGGCACGCGAAGGCCGCCTTCATACGAAGTGGACTTCATGCCGCGCAACCCGGCCGTGCTTCCGCCGAACCAGGGGCCGTTGTCGGATGCGAAGATCACGAGCGTGTTCCGGTCCAGTTCGAGGCGCTTCAAAGCGTCGAAGATTCGGCCGCATTCGTAATCGAGCTCGCGCATCACGTCCGAATACAGGTCGCCCCTGGTCTCGAACGTATAGAATTCCTCGGATGCAGCCAAGGGCTTGTGCGGCATCGCGTGCGGTAGATAGAGAAAGAACGGCGTGGTGCGATGACGCTCAATGAAGTCGATCGCGCGGTCCGTATATTGCCGCGTAATCGTCGGCAGAAAAACGGGATACTCGGCGACGCGCTCATTCTCGACGATCTGCACGGGGCGCATATCGCTCGAGTAGAGAATCCCATAGTATTCGTCGAAGCCCTGCGTGCGGGGAAGAAACTTCGCGGTGTGCCCCAAGTGCCACTTCCCGATGCAACAGGAACGATAGCCTTTGGGCTTTAGAGCCTCCGCGATGGTGACCTCGCCGGCGGGAAGACCGATGTCGTTGATGCCCGCGTCCGGCGCCGGATTGAAGACCATCCCGCTGCGGAAGGGGTAGCGGCCAGTGAGCAACGAGCAGCGCGAGGGGGCGCAATACGGGGTTGGCGCGTAGAAGTTCGTGAAGCGAACTCCCTCGGCGGCTAACTGGTCAATCCGCGGCGTCCGGTGCGCGGTGGCGCCGTAGCAACTGAGGTCTCCGTAGCCGAGGTCATCGGCGAAAATGAGGACAATATTCGGCGGGGCTTGCTGGGCTTGCAAGCGCCCCTGCAAACCCAGCCCGGTGGCGCCGAGGGCGGCGTGGAGAAACGTACGTCGATTCATGGCGGTTTAGAAATAGAACTTCAGAGCAAGCTGCATCGTACGCGCTTCAGCGGTGCTGCTGATCTGCCCCACTTGCGCGTTGCCGATCGCGGCATTCGGATTGCCGAAATTGGCCCGGTTAAATGCGTTATACATCTCCCATCGGAACTGAGCGCGGTAACGCTCACCGATCGGGAAATCCCGCTGGACGTTGATGTTCGCGGTGAAATCGCCAGGGCCGATCAGGATGCCGCGGCCGGCGTTTCCGAAGGTGAACTGCGGCCCGGCTACGAACGCGGTTGGATCGAACCAGCGGTCAATGGTGCGCTCGCCATCGGGGAGATTGCCGTCAGCCAGGCGGTTCGGGCGATCTCCGCCTCCCCCCGCGGAGTTGGAAACCGCGGCCGCCAGGGTTGGCGTGAAGCGTTCGCCGGAACTGGCGCTCCAGACGCCGCTGAGATTCCAGTTGCCGAGAATCCAGGAAGCCGGCCCGCTGGTGAGGAACTTCCGCTTCGCGCCAAACGGCAGTTCCCAGATGTGGTTGAGCACCAGGATGTTCCTCCGGTCTTCCGGCATGGGGCCCCATTCACATGCCGTGCAGCGGGCGTCCTGGGGAGGGCCGTTGCCACCGCCATTGATATTGTTGGAGTTCGACATATACTTCGCGTACGTGTACGAGAGTGAGGCCGAAAGTCCGGCGGTCATCCGGCGCTCCACGCGTACCTGCAAGCCGTGATATTTCGCCGCGCCGTAGTTCGTCCGGTAGCTGAGATCCACAAGATTCGGATTCCGCTGGTAATACGGGCGCCGTGGGTTCTGGGCGCCTGCGCCGGGGGAGGATTGATTCAGATTGATGGTGGAGAGCAACCCGTTCGTGCGCGTCCCCACGTAGGAGACATCCACCAGGAGGTCCTTGATCAACTCCCTCTGTACCCCGGCGCTCCACTGGCTCACGCGGGTGGATTGGAGGTTGTAATCCCAAGCGTTGGGGCTGCCGCCCGAAAGGGCGGCCAGGTTGCCGCTGTCCGGCGCAATCGGAGTTTCGAGGCCATTCTTCAGGAGTGAGGATGGAGCCGCATTCTGGTCCGTGGCGACCACTTGCGCGAAGTAGAATGGCAGATTCTTGTAGAGTTGCCCGCCTCCCTGGCCGGCTTCCACATAGGAGACGCCCAGCCCGGCGCGAAATACGGTCTTCCGGTCCTCGGTGAGCATGTAGGTGAGGCCGGTGCGCGGCGCGAAGTTGTTGAGGTCAAGGTTGCGAAGGCGCCGTTTGGCTCCACCACCCGATGCAATCTCCAGTTGGGCGGTGTCTATGTTGAAGTTAGACCAGCGGTCATACACCTCGTATGGCGGCGCCTGAATGTCGTGGCGCAAGCCGAAGTTCCAGGTAAGGCGATTGTTGACGCGCCACGTGTCGTCGATGAACGCGCCGCTGTTCCAGAAGCGCATCCCGAACGTGCCCGCCAGGATATTGCGGGTGACCCCGTTGTATGCGCCCAAGGCATAGTCCGCCAGCGCGGTAGCAGCGCTGGATGTACCGATCTGCCGTGTGAACTGACCGTTGAAGGTGAATGTGCCACGCGTCGGAAATGCCGAGAAGCCATTGAAACGGTGCCGAATCAGAATCGCCCCGGCTTTCAGTGTGTGATTCCCGGTGGTCCACGTAAGAACGTCCTCGAATTGAAACGAGGTCATCTGGCTGGTTTCCGGAAATGTGGAAGCATCGCCGAGGGTCTGGAACCCGGAGACGTTCATGGCCGGCAGCCCGCCCGACTTATCGTTGATGTTGATACCGGGGATTCCCACAGCGTCCGCGGTATTGAAGGAGTTGTTGAGCGGATTGATGTTCTGGTTCCAGCGAACCACGCCGACACGCGCCTCATTCAGCAGCGTGGGGGAGAACACCTTGACGTGATTGAGCACGCCGGACTGATTGCGGAGGGGCGTCGTGGTGCCGCTGCTCGGGCCAGTTGAAGAAAGATATTCCCCGATGGGCACGTTTCCCGCGTTTCCCACCGGCAACACGCCGGGCGTTTCAAGGTTGGTGTCGTCGAAGCTGTACTTGAAGAAGAAGCGATCTGCCTGCCCGAGGTTCTGGTCAAGTTTGACGTCGAACTGATCCGTGCGCTGCTTGATCTTCGGGTTGTAGGCGAAGTTGCGCGTCGTCCCGGCGGAGGTGGGCTGGGGTAGCATCCCAATCACATTGCGGGCGGCGGGATCAATGCGGGAGACCGGGAGTTGGTTCCCCGCGAAGGGCGCCCTCTGTCTGGCGCCATTTGACCCGATGACGGTGTTGAAGGGATCGTAGATCCCCGCTCCGAGCGCGCTGAAGTTTCCGGTTCCAAACCCTTCCCGCTGCGCGAGCGTGGGAACGGTGGAAACCGCGCCGAGAGGCCGTCGGACACGGATGCCCTGGTAGTCCGCGAAATAGAAGGTTCGATCCCTCCGGATAGGTCCTCCCACGGTACCGCCAAATTCATTTCGGCGCAGCGCCGGGCGTTCAACCCCCGCGCGGTTGTTGAAGAAACCGTTGGCGTCGAACTTGTCGTTCCGTACAAACTCGTAAAGACTGGCTCGAAGGCGATTGGTTCCCGACTTGGTCTGTACAACCGTAATTGCGCCGGCGGCGATGCCGTACTCCGCGGAATAGTTGCTCGTCAGGACGCGCATCTCCTGGATGGAATCCACCGTGGGAACCATAATGAGCGTGCTCAGCCAAAGATTGCGGTTCACCATTCCGTCGATGAAATAGCTGTTGTTCTGAGCGCTCGAACCATTCACGCTGATGTTCGTGTTGCCCCGCATGGCGTAGGGCGAGGTGGTGAGGTTGCCGCTGGAGCCTTGCGTGGCGCCAGGACTCAGCAGCAGGAGCCCCGTGAATGTCCTGCTTTGAAGCGGAATCTCAATCATTTGCTCATTGGAGACGAGAGCCGAGACCATGGCCGATTGGGCCTGAAGGAGAGGCGTGGATTCCGTGACTTCGACGGTCTGCTGCACGTCGCCAACGGAGAGCGTCAGATCCACGGTGAGCGCGTCCGCCGATGCCAGAGTCACGCCCGTGCGCACCAACTTCTGGAAGCCTGGCTTCTCCGCCGTGATGCTATACGGCCCCACGGGCAGGGAGTACGCCACATACTGGCCCTGCTGGTTCGTGGTTGCTTCGCGAGCGAAGCCGGTACCCTCATTTACGAACGTCACTTTGGCGCCGGGGACCACGGCGCCGCCCGCGTCAAACACCACTCCGGCAATCGTGCCGCTGATGCCCTGGCCGTGAACGCCGAGGCTGCCACAAGCGAACGAGAGCAGAACAAGCATCGCCATCCGGGCGATTTCCCGAGGTTTCCACGACATTCTAAGACCTCCCCCGATATGCAGATGCCGATGACGCGGCATCCTGCCATTGCATGGGGTTATGGTACTCGGTATGATGCACGGAACGGGAGTGAAAAATGAGTGTTTTCCCTGTGAATCACCTGGAAATACCTCCTGAAGTCATTGACTTACAGGCACCCTTATCGGCGGAGGCGCTCGCGCATCGGGAAGCGTTGCACCGCATCCTGGAGAGCGCGGCCTTTCGCAAGAGCCCGCGTTTGCGGGAATTCCTGCGGTTCGTGGGAACACAATCTCTGAGCGAGAGTAACCCGAACGTGAGCGAACAACAGATCGGCATCCATGTCTTTCACCTTGGCTTGGATTTCAGTCCGGCGGAAAACAACATCGTCCGGGCAACCGCCCGTGCGCTTCGAACGAAGCTGAGAGAATACTATGACTCCGAGGGGGCGTTGGACCCTTATCGCATGGAAATGCCGAAAGGAAGCTATATCTTGCTCTTTCGGACGAGCGAGGGAGTTCAGCCGAACCCGCCGGTTGCCGGCGCTAGGCGAGGGAAGTTTCTGGTCCGAACCACCTTGCTCGCTTCCGCGGCATGTCTGCTGGCGCTGCTGGCTGGCTACCTGACGCTGGAGAACCACCGTCTGAAAACGGAAATCGGCGCCAACGATACAGGAGCCTCCCTCTTGGACCGCATGCTTGGCCCGAACGCGAGGGTTGCGATCATCGGTTCCGACTCTCTCCACTTGCAACTGCAACTCTCGCGAGGAAAGCTATCGAGCCTCAACGACTATGTTTCGAAGAGCATTTTCGATTCACCGGGCCTTCTCTCGGGGGCGCCAAAGCTGTTCGAGGTGATCCGCGCACTCCCTCTCACGCATGGCGATGAAGTCCGGGCGGCCGTCCAACTCGCAAGGAGCATCAGACGCGATTCCGACGTGAGGCTGATCCACGCGCGCAACGCCAGCATGAATACGTTCGAGCGGGGCGGGGATTTTGTCCTTCTGGGCGGCCGGCGGGCGAATCCGTGGGCCGCGCTATTTGAGAAGGATCTGCAATTTGAGATGGTGTACCCCAACGCCAACGCCAACGGTATTTTTCGGAACGTCGCGCGGAGAAGTGGTGAGCAAGCAGAGTATTACGCCCATGCGAAAGATGCCCAGAACGGGGTGGCCTATGGAAGAGTAGCGATCCTTCCGGGGCTGTATGGAAATGGAAAGGTGATGTTGGTTGCCGGGAATACGGGTGAATCCACTTTCGCGGCCAGCGAGTTTCTGTCGCGGCCGCGCGGTCTGCGGGAGGTGGAAACCTTGCTCGGAAGGAAAGTAGACGAGAACCTTTCCCGCCTGGAAGTCCTGCTGGAAACGGCCACAGTGGCGGGAAGCACCCGCGACTACCGCATCGTCGCGATCCGCTAGCGGCGGCTCGAGGCTGTGATGGCGCGCGGAAAAACGCGAATTTACCCTCGTAAAATTACCGGCCGGCGCCGGTTGCAGGCGCCAACACAGCGGGAGCGCCATGGCATTGACGGTAGCATGAAGGGTGATGAGAAAGAATCGTTCCACCGCTTACTGGGTGGCAACTGTTCCGCTATGTCTTGTGATGACGGCCGTGGGCATCGCGTGCGTGATGCAAACGGATCTGGCCCTTGGAGCAATACGGCATCTGGGTTATCCGGAGTATCTGCTGCCTCTGCTCGGGGTGTGGAATCTGCTCGGCGTGGCGGCGCTGCTATTGATCGGCTTCCCCCGGCTGAAGGAGTGGGCGTACGCCGGCTTTGCCTTCGAACTCTCAAGCGCGGCCTATTCCCATGTGGTGACGGGCGGTCCCTGGCCTGCCATCGCCGGTCCGATTATCCTGCTGGTTCTCGCGCTCGCTTCTTACCTGCTTCGCCCGGAGAACCGGCGGCTTCACTAGAGAGCGGCACTCCCGCAGCGGGCGCTTCCGCGCTGCTCCCGCGTCTTCCGCGAAGGCCGTTCGCCTGGCGCATGATATGCTCGCGGGAGGAGGCGGGGAAGCCGCCCGGCCCGGTACCGTGGCAAGGCAATCGGGCGCGTTGTTCGGGAGCACACAATGGACCGGCGAACCTTTCTGGCAGCGGCAAGTTCCATGCTGAGCGCGCCATCCGCGCTTGCGCAAAGCACGGGCAGGCAGACGCAAAATATCATCTTCATTACCACCGACGGGCTGCGATGGGAAGACCTCTTTCGCGGGGCGGATCCGGCGCTGATCAACAAACCGGTCGGCGGCGTCTCGAAGCCCGAAGCGCTGAAGGAGCGTTTCTGGAAAGACTCCTCGGCGGAACGCCGGGAATTGTTGATGCCGTTCGTGTGGAAGACCGTCGCCAAGCACGGGCAACTCTTCGGCAACCGGGATCGCGGCTCCGACGCCTACGTCACCAATGGAATGAATTTCTCCTATCCCGGCTATAGCGAACTGCTCACGGGCGCGCCCGACGACCGGATCGACAGCAATGACGCAATCAACAATCCGAACG
>JADLCF010000186.1 GCA_020847315.1 Bryobacterales bacterium
GCAGAGATCCGAGGCGAGAATTCCTTGCAATGGTCAAGAAACTGGACTGTTGACTCTTGTTTGGGGTTGAGATAGATTCATCTGGACTTCGTTTTCCGCTTCAGAGGTACACAAAACATGAAATGCAAATCCGCATTGATTGCGATTTTTGCTGCATTGTTGATGGTGGGCGCTATGTTCGCGCAAGAATCGCGCGGCAGCATCACGGGCCGCGTGAGCGATCCGCAGGGCGCCATGATCGCCGGCGCCACGGTCACCGTCACCAATGTCCGCACCAACGAAACCCGCACCACGACAACGAACTCTACGGGCTACTACGAGGTTGCGTTTCTCGACCCCTCGGACTACACCATCACCGCGGAACTCTCCGGTTTTAAGAAGGTGGTCCGCACCGGCGTCACCGTCAACGTGGCGTCGCGCCTCGACATTCCGATCCAGCTATCGATCGGAGAGGTGGCCGAAACCATCACGGTAACGGCGGAAACGCCGCTGCTCGATACCACATCCGCTTCAGGCGGACGGGTGCTCGATCAGAAGCAGCTCATCAACCTGCCGTTCAGCGATCTGAACCCCTTCGCGCTCTCCGCGCTCGCCCCCGGCATGCAGTGGACTGGCCAACCCGAATACCGGCGCCCCTTCGACAACGGAGGCACCTCGGCCTTCAGCACTGCCGGCGGCGTGGGACAGAACGAGTACACGATTGACGGCCAAACCATTACCGGCACCAACCGCCGCGTGGGCTATACGCCGCCCGCCGACGCTGTTACGGAATTCAAGCTGGAAACCGCCAATTTCGACGCCTCGAACGGGTTCTCCTCGGGAGCGCTGATCAATGTGGTAAGCCGCGGCGGCACCAACGAACTGCATGGCAGCGCCTTTGACCAGCACTGGCAGCAGCGCTGGAACGCCACCCCGCACTTTACGCGGTTGAAATGGGAAGACGATGTGCGCGCCGGGCGTATCGGCAAGGATAGCCAGAAGCAGGCGACGGGCCGTTCGAATAACTATGGCTTCAGCGCCAGCGGCCCGGTGTTCATCCCGAAGTTCGCCGATCTTCGTAACAAGGTGTTCTGGTCTGTCACCTGGAACGGCATCAAGCAAGCGAAGGCGGAGACAACGGATTCCGTCAATCGCACCGTACCGCAAACTTCGTGGTGGCAGGGCGACTTCTCCGGTATGCTGAACGCCCCGAACGGCGCCAACCTTTATACGCTCTATGATCCGCGTAGCGCCAATCTGCAGAATGGCCGTGTGGTGCGCACACCGTTCCCCAATAACAAAGGCATCCCCACGCTCAACCCAATGGCCGGAGCCTACCAGAAGGTGTTCCCGGCGCCGAATAACGTGCCAGGTCTTGTGAGCCCGGAGGGCTTGAACAATTACCTTGCTGCCGGCATGCCGAAGAATGAAGATTTCAAGGCCATCCAGAATCGCTACGACTGGGTAGTGTCGCAGAACCATCGGTTGAGCTTCCGGTGGCAATACAACAACCGCTTGGCGAATGAGTATGATTGGACCTACCAAACCGTTCCCGGTTTGCACTCGAACGGCCTCACTCGCATCAACAAGGGTGGTGGGCTGAACTACCTGTGGACCATCAACGCGAACCATATTTTGGACACCTCGGTGAGCCTTTCCCGGTTCGAGGAAGGTTCGCAGCGCTCCGTGCCGCTGACGTATAAGCCATCCGACGTGGGCCTGCCGCAGTATCTCGATGCGCGTGCGGGGGATAACCACGCGCTGCCGCGCCTCGATTTCGACACCATCACCGATGTGAGCGATTCCTACCCCGTGATTGGCTCGATTGGAACGACGGGCGAAATCCGCGCGACCATGACCTCCATCAAGGGAAACCACACCTTGAAGTATGGTTTTCAGCGCCGCCTGAACTGGTGGACGGGCCTTGGCCCCGGCAACAGCTCCGGCATCTTCCAGTTCCGGAACACTTGGACGCGTGCTACCGATAACGACAACGTTGCCGCACAGCACGTACATGAATTCGCCTCGTTTTTGATGGGACTGCCGAACGGCATGCAAATCGATACGAACGATTCGGTCTTCTTGACTACACCCAGGACGGCCCTGTTCCTTCAGGACGACTTCCGGCTTACCGACAAACTTCGGCTTAGCCTCGGCTTGCGGTGGGAGAAGGAAGGCGGCATGCGGGAGCGCTTCAACCGCGGTATCGCCGGCGATTTCATCAGCGATGTGGAACAGCCCTTCACGGCTCTGGCCAAGACCGCCTATGCCGCGAAGCCAATTCCCGAACTGCCCGTATCGAGCTTTAACCCGGTGGGTGGCACCGCCTACATGGGCACCGGCAAGTACAGCACATATACCAAGGGAAGCGACGTATTCCTTCCCAAACTGGGCATCGTTTGGAGCCTCGATTCGAAGACCGTCTTCCGGGCGGGCTACGGCATGTACGCCGATTCGCTCAACAGTGCCAACACCCGCCCCGACACGTTCGGCTACAACCAGGCGACCTCGACCCCGATCAGCAACGATTCGGGCCTTTCGTACTGCTGCGGCGTGGGAGCGGCAAACCGGCTCGCCTCGGGCGCCACGCCGATTACAGACCCATTCCCAGTACGCGCGGATGGCACCCGTTTCGACGAGCCGTATCAATCCGCGCTGGGGCCGATCGCCCGCGTAGGCCGTGGCTACTCGTCAATTCCATGGGACTTTTACCCGGCCCGTCAGCATCGCTGGCGCATCGGCGTTCAGCGGGAGATCATGCGGGATCTCGTCGTGGATATTTCGTACAACGGCGCCTTCTCCAAGATTCCCGTCAACCAGCGGGTCGATTTCCTCGCGGAGCAATACTGGTCTACGGGGATGCTGCGCAACCAAGCGAACGACAACCTGCTGAACCAAAACGTCGCCAATCCATACAACATCAAGAACATGGCGCCGCTCGCGACCTCTGATCCTCTGATTTACCGCTATATGAGCGGGCAGGGTTTCTTCACGGGAAGCAACATCCGAAGACACCAACTCATCCGGCCCTACGGATTCCTAGGCACCCTCAATGGGGTGCGTCCCGGCTTGAAATACTCGGACACCATGGGCGATGTCACCTACCGGGATATTCAGATCCTCGTGGAACGCCGCTTCAGCCGCGGGCTCGCCACCAGCTTCATGTATACGAACGCGGCAAGCGACGAGGAGGACGTCTACTACAACGAGTTTGACGCAGGGCCTTCGGCGCGTCCGGCGGACCAGGTACGGCCGCACCGCATCGCGTGGTCGGGCAGCTACGAGTTGCCGGTGGGTAAAGGCCGGGCTGTGGTGAAGGAAGGCTTCCTGAGCCACGTGATTGGTAACTGGAACGTGGGTTGGGTTTATCAACGGCAGGGTGGCGCGCCGACGGATTGGGGCAACCGCTTCTTCTACGGCGATCTCGACAATATTGGGGATTTGTTCAAGAGTGGCGATACCCGCTCGAAGGACATCCACCAATGGTTTGATCCCTCGATCAGCTATCGAGGCTCGGGCGAGATCCCTTCCGGCTTCCAAGGCTTCGAGGGCCGCAGCAACCAGCAGCCGGGCTCTTACCACGTGCGGATGTTCCCCTACCGGCTAACCTCGCTGCGGCAGGACGGCATTCAGAATTGGGATCTCAAGATCGAACGCATCTTCCCGATCACTGAAACCGCCCGCGCCCGCTTCTCCGTGGATGCTTTGAACGCCACGAACCACACGAACTTCAGCAACCCGAACACCGACCCCACGAGTGGGAACTTCGGCAAGGTAACCAGCCAGCGCGGATTGAGCCGCGTGATTCAGTTCACGCTGCGCATGGAGTTCTGAGTTCGGAACCCTGCAACGCACAAACGGAAGGCCCGCCAGGATCCAAACCGGTCCTGGCGGGCCTTCTCGTTTCGGTGGCTTCGTTCGGTCAGCTCATGGCTTGACGCGTTTGGCGGTCAACTCCACTTGACGTTCGCCAAAATCAAGCGTCAACTTCATCTCGTCGTCAACGATCTTGCCCTTGTGCGGGATGGAGCGCTCCCCGGCCACGACGGTAAACGCGATCTCGTCGTTCTTCAGGCTCCCCTCGTTGATAGCCGCTTCGCCCATCGGCCCCAGCACGGTTCCGGTCA
>JADLCF010000187.1 GCA_020847315.1 Bryobacterales bacterium
AGTGAACGAGGGCAGAGCGCGATCTGTGTTGGGACGGCGTTGTTCTGTCGTGTGCACGCTTTCTGTCTCCCGCAGAAAGTCTGCTGCTCACAAACAAGGCAGGTCTCCTGGCTTAGAGGTTCAGGCCATTGGCCAACGTTCGTCTCGCGCCTTCCCCGGTTCTCCGAGTGGCATTGGCGAAACTCGCTTCCCCATCACAGTGGCGGGACCGCGCCGGAATCGCACCGGCTTCCCTATTACGCCCTTGCGGGCGCCTCATTCGGACACCGGAGTTTGAAACCGGTGTGGCATCCCTCTGAGGATCGCAGGTGAAGCGGCGAAGGTCAAGAGCCCAGCGCTTCGCCGAGCGGCAGGGCAACGATCGGGCGCGAGAGAGCAGGTCCGCCGCGATGCGCTTCCGCTGCCGCCAGACCGTGGCGGTACAATAGATTCACCTCCCCAAATCAGATTCGAAAGCTCGTTCATCATGAAATTGTTCCGCCTGTTCATCTCTCTTTTTCTTTGCGCCGTGGCGTTCTGCCAGGATGCGGCGCCTACGCAGGATCCTTATCCGAAACCCATCGAGCGCAGCGAGGGCGTGATCCGCGTAGGGTTCGTGGAATTTGCTTCCATTCCAACCGTGGCGGGGCAGCCCCAGGCGGCGCGGATGATGCTGCTCGTCGATGAGCCCGGAACCAAGCGGCTGTTCGTGAACGACATGGTGGGGCCGCTCTATACCGTGAACTACGATGGCAAGACGGTCACGCGGTATCTCGATCTGAATGCGCCGGAGTGGGGCTACGCCGTCGAATCCCGCGGCGGGGAACGAGGCTTCCAGAGCTTCGCGATCCATCCGCAATTCAATCAGCGCGGCAAGCCGGGCTACGGGAAGTTTTACACCTATTCCGATACCTCCCAGTTCGCGAACGCCGATTTCGATACGCCGGGAAAGCAGCACACGCACGATACGGTGCTGCTCGAATGGACGGCTAAGAATCCGGCAGCGGCGAAGTACGACGGCGGCCGACCGAAGCAATTGCTTCGCTGGAAGCAGCCGTTCGGCAACCACAATGCCGGCCATGTGACCTTCAACCCGCTCTCGAAGCCGGGCGACGCCGATTACGGCCTTCTCTACTTCGGCGCGGCGGACGGCGGGAGCGGCGGAGATCCGTTCAAGGCCGGGCAGAATCTCAAGTCGGGCTTTGGAAAAATCCTACGGATTGACCCGCTCGGCAGCAATAGCCGGAACGGCAAGTACGGCATTCCCGCGAACAACCCGTTCGTGAACAAGGGCTCCGAGGCGCTCGGCGAAATTTACGCTTATGGCATCCGGAACATCCAGCGGCTCTTCTGGGATTCGAAGACCGGCAAGATGTTTATGTCGGATATTGGGCAGAATGCCATCGAAGAGATCAGCCCGGTGACGCCCGGCGCGAATCTCGGCTGGAACATCTGGGAAGGGAGCCTCCGCTACTTCGGCCGCCAGGGGGCGATCCCCGGAAACGCCCGTGCGGATAAGAGCATGGTCTATCCCGTGGTGGAGTACGATCATGTGGACCCGTTGCTGCAAGGCAATGTGGCGATCATCGGCGGCTTTGTGTATCGAGGCTCTGTTGTCCCGCAACTGACGGGCAAGCTGGTGTTTGGGGATAACCCGAGCGGCGAGGTGTTTTACGTGAGCGCGGACCACCTGCCCGAGGGCGGCTCCGGCGCGATCCGGCGTGTGTTGTTCGGAGATGACGGGAACGCAAAGACCTTCCTGGAACTGATCCGCGCGAAGAACACCCAGCAGGGAGTCCGCCCCGCCAGCCGGGCCGATTTGCGTTTCGGCGTGGGGCCGCAAGGGAAGCTTTTCCTGCTCAATAAACACGATGGCGTCATCCGCCTGCTCACGCCGGGCGGAAGCAAGCGGTAATTGCGCGAATGCCCCGCCGGCATGGGAGGAAAGGCGAGGCCCGAAAAGATGCAGGGAAAATGCCGCTTTTCGCCGCTCGCCCGAATCGATATTGATACAATGGCTCAGAGGCTGGCCACGGCGCGAGAAGGCGCCAGGTGGCCGATGCACCCATTCGAAGAAGGAGAAGATTCTCTTGCGATATCCCGAACAACTCATTGTCCCGATGCGCGAAGACCTGACGCTGCACGGCGTGATTGAGACACGGACGCCGGAAGCCGTGGATAGCCTGCTTGCCTCCGAGCCGGGCACCGTGTTGATGGTGATCAACTCCGTTTGCGGATGCGCCGCCGGCAAGGCGCGCCCAGGGATATTGCACTCGCTCCGCAGCCCCGTGAAGCCGGATAAAGTGGCCACGGTTTTTGCCGGAGCGGATCTCGAAGCCGTCGATCGCGTGCGGGAACTCCTCCCCGGCATTCCCCCCTCTTCCCCTTCGGTGGTGCTGTTCAAGGCGGGCAAGCCAGTCTATATGATGCATCGCAGAGACATCGAAAACCGCGCCGCGCCGGAAATCGCGGCGCAACTGGCCGGTGCTTACCAGCAGTACTGTGCTCCGGAAGAAACCGCCGCGCAGTAGCGTCTTCCCTGCCAAAGATGTTGTAATACCGGGAGATGGGGCACGTGTGTCCTATCCCCCGGCGCTGGTTCTCCACCCTGGATTGACCCTCGCCCGGACTTGTTCTCGCGTAGGTTATTCAGTATGCCTTTACTTCGTCCCGCCTCGTTTTTGTTATTTTTCATTCTCTTAACCTTTTCAGCAGTTGCACAGATTAGCGGCCCGTATGCGCTGCGTTTCGGGTCTCAAGGCACGGAGCGGATGCGCGATGTGTGCGTGGATTCCACGGGAAGCTATATCATGGCGTTCACATTTGAGAACTCCGTGACGTTCGCCGGGGGAACCAACCCATCCCAAACCCTGACTTCGAAGGGCATGCAGGATGCGGGCCTGGTTCGCTACGACTTTCTCGGGAACGTCCAATGGGCGATGAGCTGGGGGAACGCCGGTGGCGATGAGTATCCCGTGGCGATCGCCTGCTCCCCGGACCGCAGTACGTATGTAGCCGGGCGCTTCACCGGGACCTTCAATGCAAATCCGCGCTTCGGGGAAAGCCTGCTCACCAGCAATGGCGAAGGCGACGTCTATCTCATCAAGTTCGATCCCTCCGGCAACTTTGTGTGGGCCCGCAGCTTTGGCGGCACGATGGATGACGAGGCGGCCGCGCTCACCCTCGATAAGAACGGCAACCCGCTGCTTACCATCCTTTACCAGAACACGCTGGACGCCAATCCGGACCCCAACACTCTCGCCTTCCATCAATCCGCCGGTGGCAAGGACATCCTCTTCATCAAACTCACCTTGGCCGGGAACTACGACTTCTCCAAATCGATTGGCGGCACGCTGGACGACGGCGTGGATGGGGTTTCCACGATGTTCGACGCAACGGGGAATCTCGTCATGGCGGGCACTTTCCGCGGTACGGCCGATCTCGACCCCGGCCCCGGCCCGGCTGAGTTCACGAGCGCCGGTCTGAGCGACGTGTTCATCGCCCGGTTTACCCCGGCGGGAAACTTGATCACGGCTAGGCAGATTGCGGGCGCATCCGCCACCCGGCTGGCGCCGCGTTCCCTAGGCCTCGACGATTCCGATAACCTCTTCATCGCCGGCAGCTTTGACGGCAGTATCGATGTGGACACCACCTCGGGAAGCCGGATGCTGGCTTCTCGGCAAAACAGCACCGACGTGTTCGTGGTGAGCTACACGCCGGAGAATACTCTCCGTTGGGCATTCAACCTCGGCAGCCTTGGCGAGGAACGCGCAACCGGCGTCAGCGTGGACCGGAACGGCATCGTCGCGGTGGCCGGAAGTTTCCAGGGGAGCCTGGACCTGGACCCCGGTTCCGGCGTGCATAGCATCCTCGCGCGCGGGTCCGGCGGCGCTACCGATGGGTTTGCCGCCCGGTATCGCGGCGCGGATGGAAGTTTTGTTTGGGGCGTTTCGATGGGGACGGCCTCGAACGGTCCGACCAATCTCACCAATGTCTCGGCAAACGGGCTCGATACGATGGGCAATCTGGTGGTGGCGGGAACGTTCTTCGGGTCCGGCATGGACATGGATCCCGGTTCGAGCACGGTCCCCCTTTCGAGTGAAGGCGCCTCCGATCTTTTCGTTGCGGTTTACAACTGGCAGGGCACGTTGCGGCAGCCCGAAGCCGAGATTCAGAAGCCCGTCCTCCGGGCCAGCACGAACGCGGCGTCTTTCCTGCCGGGTGGCGTGGTGCCGGGCGGCCTCTCCACGATCTTTGGGCTGAATGTGACCACGCGCATCCCTGGGATTCAGACCCCGGCCAGCGCGAGGCTGCCATTCCCTCTCGCGACCAAGCTCTGCAATACCGAGGTGATCTTTACCGATCCGCTATCGATGCTGGAGTACAAGGCGCCCATCCTGTTCTGCTCGCAGTTTCAAATTAACTATCAGGTCCCCACGCAGTTGCCGATTGGCCGGTTCGTCACGGTGCGCGTAGTGGTGGACGATGTGGCCAGCAACACGCTGGAACTGCTGGTGAAGCCGGACGATGTCGGCATCTTCATCGCGGATTTCCCGAAGCAATTGGGAGCGATGACTTTCGCCTACGGTCCGCGCAGGGGCCAGAAAATGACCCTTCAGAACCCGATCTCGCCCTGCGACATCCTGGAAGTCTATGTCACTGGTCTCGGGGCCGTCACCGGGGGCTTGCCGGCGGATGGAACACCGGGCGTGGGCCTCAATCCGACGCCGGGCGAAGCGAAGATCGTGATCTATGACGACGGCAAGAAGCTTGTGATCGGCCAGACGCAGATTCCGCCGCGCTTTCTCGAATTGCGGAAGTCCGCCGGGTTTGTTCAGTACTCGGGACTCGCCCCGGGCTTCGTGGGCCTCTACCAGGTCAATATGGAGTGGCCCAACCCGCAAGCGAGCCCGGCGCCCTTCATCCCGCCATTGGCGGAGGGGAACTATATCGGGTGGATCGAGTTCAATGGCAAGCGTTCGCAGCAGTTCGTGCTGCCGATTCGCAATGACGCCTCCATCAGCCCGTGCCGGGTCCGGTAGGCGCTCATGAATTTTGCGGCGGGTGTCCAAGCGCCCGCCGCACGCATCCCCCCACCAGTTCCTCCACGCGCTGCGTGAACACGGAGCGCGGCAGCACAAGGTCGCAACCGGCGGCGAGCGCATCCCGGCGCTGTTCCTCCTGCACGTGGGAAAAATAGGCCAGGGTAGGGATACTCGCGAGCGCGGGGTCTGCCTTGAGCGAACGCAACAGCCGCGCCGGCTCTGGAGTGGCTTGCTGCAGGTCGAATACGATCAACGCAGGCTCCGCCCCGGCAAGCGTCAGAAATTCCTCCTCGGACTTCACCATCCTCATGCGGCCTCCAGCCCGTTTGGCTGCTTCGGCAACCTTGATGCCGAAGAAGAGGTCGCTCAACACGCCCAATACGATGGGCTCCGTGGTTGCCGCCTCCGGCGCTGTTTCCGGTTGATGGGTGCTCATATTCGCGATTGTCCTTTCTCCATGCTGGATGCTCGAAACGCGGGATCGGCGCGAAATTCCGGCGGCGCGAAGAATGGCGCAACCATTCCCGCGCGGATGGCGCGGGGGTGCTCAGAGCGCTTCCAGCAGATTCATCCAGGCCACAATGTCCCCGGTCAGCGGGGATTCCGCCACGATTGCTTCCCCGCTCGATGGCTGCGCGAAGCCGATCCGGTGCGCATGCAGAAAATAGCGTTCCGGCGGGGGCATGCGGGGCGGTTCCGTGGGCGCGCCATAAAGTCGGTCTCCAACTACCGGGTGCCCGGCGCTCGAAAGATGGACGCGGATCTGATGCGTGCGCCCAGTGCCGATTCGTACTTCCAGCAGCGTGTAACCGCGGAATTCCCGGAGCACCTTCCAGTTTGTCAGGGCGGCGCGGCCTTCCCTCAATCGGGCAGTCATGCGGGCGCGGTTGGCGGGGTCGCGCGTGATCGGCTTGCGGATCGTTCCTTCCTTCTGCGCGAACTCTCCGTGAACCAGCGCCAGATAGACTTTCTCCACACGCCGTTCGAGGAACTGTAGCGCGAGAGACTGGTGCGCGGCGTCATTGCGCGCGGCCAGGATGACGCCGCTCGTGAAGCGGTCCAGGCGATGCACGATGCCAGGGCGTTCGCCGTTCGAACCCGAAGAAAGCGTCTGGAATCGATGGAGCAGGGCGTTCACCAAAGTGCCGCTCGTGACGCCGGCCCCGGCATGCACCACCATTCCGGCAGGCTTGTCGATCACGACGACATCCGGGTCTTCATAGAGCACCACCAGAGGGATTTCCTCGGGTTCCACCTTCAGGTTCGACTTGGGAATGGGCTCCAAGGCAACGGTATCGCCCTCGCGGAGCCGGAGCGAGCTCTTGGAAGGGACGCCGTTCACCTGCACGCGCCCGGCCTCGATCCACTGCTGGATGCGCGCCCGGGTGCTATCGGGATATCGCGCCAGAACGAAGAGGTCCAGTCTCTGCTTCGCTCCGGCGGCATCCACCGAAAAGTGATCCATCTTCAAATTCCGCTCAGGCGCGAGCGCCG
>JADLCF010000188.1 GCA_020847315.1 Bryobacterales bacterium
GCTCAACGATGGCCCGCCGCGACACCACCACATTCGACCGGCGGCGGTTCATCTTCAGGATCTTGACCGGAATATCCTGGCCGACGAATTGATCGAGATTCTGCACCGGGCGCACATCCACGTGCGAGGCGGGCATGAATGCCTTCATTCCCACGTCCACCGTCAGGCCGCCCTTCGTGCGTGAAAGCACGCGGCCCAAGACGGGCAGGTCGTCTTTTAGCGCCTTCTCGAGGTTGTCCCACGCTCTCAGGCGGCTCACCTTTTCGTGCGAGAGGCTGATATAGCCCTCTTTGGTGTAATCGACGCCGCGAACCACCACGACATCGAGCGTGTCTCCCACCGCCACCTGCAGATTGCCAAGATGATCTTTAACCTGCTCAATCGGTACCGAGCCTTCCGCCTTCTGGCTGATATCGACGATCACCTCGGTTTCACGGATCTCAAGCACCCTGCCCGCGATCACGTGGCCGTCGCCTGCGCTCGCAGGCTGGGAATGCGCATCGAGCAGCCGCTCCATCTCACTCATCCCGGCTTCGTCCGCGGCCTCAAGCTCTTCCTGTAAGTTGACGTCGTCCTCGCTCGCCTCATCCTCCGGCAGGCTTGGCAGCGGCATCCCCGGTAAACCGTGCGTGTCTCCGGCTTCAGCGGGTCCGGCCGTGCTTGCCGGGGCAGACTGGACAACCGTGGCTGGCGCCGCGATGCTTTCGCCCTCTGCCTTCCGGATCTCCGCAGCCGCAGCCTCGCTCCCGGAAGAGCCTGGGGCATCACTCAGCTCGGAGTGCTCGCCCTCTCCGGCTTGTTCAACCGCAGACGGCGCTTCCGCTGGTTCCAGGCCGCCACCCGGCTTCACCGCTTCCGCGGCGGGTTGTGGGGATGCAATTAGATCGTGATCTTCAGTGTTCATGGTCTCGATCTCAAGACGAACGAAAATGGAGGCCTCACTGGGTTAGATAGCGCAGCTACCAATGTGTGTCGATCCGCCTGCCGAAAACAGCAGCCACACGCTGGCACGAATTGTTCTATCGACAACCTGCGGAGTGCGCTCTCAAAGCGCCGGGACGAGAGGAAACTGCGCGAAACCGTAACCCAACCTTATAGCAGAACTATAGCCAAGGGCCCACGTCGTGTCAACCGGGGCCTTGAGGCCAAAATCCACACCGATGGGTGCTCCGCGGCATCCGATTCGGGGAAGTCGGCGATTGACCGCCGCCACCCGGATCGCATCCTCAGACCTCCATCACTTCCTTTTCCTTCGCCTTCGAAACCGAATCCAACTTCACGATCGTGCCGTCGGTCAGCTTCTGCACTTCGTCGAGGCCGCGTTTCTCTTCGTCCTCGCCGATCAGCTTATCCACCGTCATTTTCTTCAGGGATTCGTTGGAATCGCGCCGGATATTCCGTACCGCCACCCGGTGCTCCTCCGTGGTGACATGCAGTTGCTTCACCAGATCCTTGCGCCGCTCCTCGGTCAGGGCGGGCACGGGCACCCGGATCAGCTTTCCATCGTTCGACGGGTTAAAACCCAGGTCGCTTTCCATGATCGCCTTCTCGATCGGCCGGATCATCGAGGCATCCCACGGCTGGATCGTGATCATCGTCGGCTCCGGCACGTGCAGCGTGGCCACCTGGTTCAGGGGTGAGGGCGTGCCGTAGTAATCCACCCGAATCGGTTCCAGCAAGTTGATCGACGCTCTCCCGGTGCGGATCAGGGAAGCGGCGTGCTGCATGTCGCCCACCACCTTATCCATGCGCGTTTTCGCGCTCTCGGTCACCTGTTTCACGGATTCAAATTGCACGTCGATTCACCTCGTGTGGTATTGCCTACTAGATAATTATGGAACATCCGCCTCTCGCGGGTCTAAAGCTCGGAGCTTGGCGTGGGGAACTTCCGCCACTTACCGGATAGTGGTGCCCACCGCTTCGCCGCGAGCCACGCGAAGGATATTTCCCGGCTCGTTCAGGTTGAAGACGATGATCGGCAAATTGTTATCGCGGCACATCGCCACGGCGCTGGCATCCATCACGCCCAGGGCCTGCGCGAGCACCTCGCGATAGCTCACGCTTTCGTAGCGCACCGCATCGCCGTTCTTGCGGGGATCTTTGTCATAAACGCCATCCACGCCCGTCGCCTTGATCACCACATCGGCCTGGATCTCGAGCGCCCGCAGCGCCGCGGCCGTATCGGTTGAAAAATAGGGGTTCGACGTGCCGCCGGCGAAAATCACCACGCGGCGCTTCTCAAGATGCCGCAGGGCACGGCGGCGGATGTAAGGTTCGGCCACCTGCTGCAGGTGGATGGCGGTCATCACGCGCACCGGAACGTCGAGCTTCTCCAGCGCGTCCTGCAAACCCAGCGCATTCATGACCGTGGCGAGCATGCCCATGTGGTCCGCGGTCACGCGGTCCATGTTTTGCGCCGCGGCGGCCACGCCGCGAAAGAAATTCCCGCCTCCCACGACGATGCCGACATCGGCGCCCATCTCCCAGACCGCTTTCACCTCACGGGCCAGTTCCGTCACCCGCTCGGCATTCAAGCCAAAGTGCTGGGAGCCCGCCAGGGCTTCTCCGCTAAGTTTCAGAAGAATTCGCTGGTAAACGGACACGTTGCGCTTTACTCCTCTGGGGGCTTCGCCCCGGCCTGCCGGTTCCATGTTTGCCGCGGCCTCGCCATCCGCCCGCAACCCGGCCGGCACAGCGGGCGCGCAGGTTCGTACGGCGGATGCAAAAAAGGGCGCCTCCGAAGAAGCGCCCCTTTGATGCCTTACTCTTCCGCCGGGCTTTCGTCTGCCCCGGCTTTGTCGCCCACTTTGAAGCGAACAAACCGCACGACGTCCAGTTCGTCGCCAAGGGCCGCCCCCTTCTGCGACACCAACTGGCTCACCGTCACCGAGTTCTCCTTGATGAACGGCTGCTCAAGCAGACAGATCTCTTCGTAGAACTTCGCCATTCGGCCTTCCACGATGCGGTCCACCATCTTCTCCGGCTTGCCCTCCGCAAGGGCGCGGCCCCGCTGGATTTCCTTTTCCTTTTCGAGCACCGCAGCGTCCACGTCTTCCTTGCGGATGAACGAGGGGTCCGCCGCCGCCACCTGCATGGCGAGGTCCTTCGCCAATTCCTGGAATTCCGGCTTCGCCGAGGTTCCCGCCTTCGTGGCGCTCAGTTCCACCAGCACGCCGAGCTGCGAGCCCGGGTGAATGTAGAGGCCAAGCCCGCCCGTCGCGGAGGCGCCATTTCCGCCTACCGCCAGGCGAGCCAGCCGCGGGATTCCCTGGTTCTCGCCGATCTTGGCGATGCTGTCGGAAATCAGCCGCGCCACGGTCGTCGAGGGGTCGGCGATGTAGGCCTGGCTGTGCAGGTGTTCCACGCCGGCATCGCCTTCGGGATAAGGGCCGTGTTCGGCCACCTGGCGCGCAAGATTCGCCGCCATTGCTTGGAACTCTTCCGTGCGCGCCACGAAATCGCTCTCGCAGTTCACCTCGATCAGCACGCCCAGCGTGCCTTCGTCGTTCGCGAATGAGCCGATCAGCCCCTGCTTGGTGGCCCGGCTGGATTTCTTCGCCGCCGCCGCCACGCCACGCTTGCGCAGCACCACTTCCGCTTCCGCAAGGTCTCCATTCGCCTCGACGAGCGCCTTCTTGCACTCCATCATTCCCGCGCCTGTGCGCTCGCGCAGCTCTTTCACAAGTTGAGCAGTGATTTCCGCCATGCCATCAAACCTCTCATGAATGCCCTCGCCGCTCTTCCGGAAGGGCGCGTTCGCAGTTACTCGTTATCCCGGACGTCGTAGTGGGAATACTTGTCTTCCTCTTCCGCGACGGGGGCAGCGGCCGTTTCAGTCCCGGCGGGTTCCGCGCTGGGCTTTGCTTCGGTCGATTGCGTCAACGTCTCGGTCATCAACTGCCGGGAATAGTCGGGATCGGTGTACTGCGTGTAATCGATCATCTCTTCCTCACCCTCGTCGCCGACCAGCGTCGAGCCGAAATCCTGTTCCGTGGCGAGGGCGCGGCCTTCCGCGCACGCATCGGCGATCTTGCTGGCGAACAGCCGGATCGCGCGCAGCGCATCGTCGTTACCGGGAATCGGGTAGTCCACATCTTCCGGGTTGCAGTTGGTATCCACGATGCCCACCACGGGAATCCCAAGCTTTCGGGCTTCCGCCACGGCGATGTGCTCTTTCGAGGAATCGATGACGAACATCACATCCGGCAGGCCGTTCAGGTCTTTGATCCCCGCCAGGTTCTGTTCGAGCGACTTGCGCTCGCGCTCCAGGCGGACGATTTCCTTCTTCGGACGCCCCGCGTAATCCTCTTCCGTGGCCATGCGATCCAGCTCGCGCAGCCGCTTGATCGATTGCTGAATGGTGACGTTGTTGGTCAGCAGCCCGCCGAGCCAGCGGTTGTTCACGTAGTACATGCCGCAGCGCTGCGCCTCTTCGGCAATCGCTTCCTGCGCCTGGCGCTTCGTGCCCACAAAGAGCACGCTCTTGCCCTGGATTGCCATTTCGCTCACAAAGCGCATGGCTTCCTTGAACAGCTTCAGGGTCTTCTGCAGATCTACAATATAGATCCCATTGCGCTCGCCGAAGATGTATTCCTTCATCTTCGGGTTCCAGCGCTTCGTCTGATGCCCGAAGTGGACGCCCGCTTCGAGCAGTTCTTTCATGGTGATTTGGGGCACGATGATATTTCCTCGCTAACTTTTCCGGCAAAGTTACGGTGGACGCGTCATCGCCGGGAAGCGGGTCGTGGGAACGATCCCGTCCGCCCGGCGGGTAGGCCCTGGGGCCTGCCGGCGTCTCATCGGATTGAACCTGCCACGTTGCGCTCGGGGCGCATGGCGGATCACCCGAAATTCGTGGGAGCGTTTGCCGCGATCCCACTCAAGAACCCAGTGGAGAAGCTCCGGACGTTCGCCGGAGCCCCCATGCGAAGCGCAAAATCCGCACTTCGAAAGCGCAACTAGCGCTTGGAGAACTGGAACCGCTTCCGGGCGCCCTTCTGGCCGTACTTCTTCCGCTCATGCTGGCGCGGATCCCGGCGCAGGAAGCCGCTTGACTTCAGCTTGCCGCGGAGTTCCGGATTGAACACGCATAGCGCTCGCGCGATCCCTAACCGGGCTGCGCCCGCCTGGCCAACCACACCGCCGCCATGAGCGTTGATCAGCACGTCGAAGCGATCCGCCATCTCGACGGCCTGCAACGGCTGCTTTACCATCATGCGGGCCATCTCCGACGGGAAATACTCCGCGACACCGCGGCCGTTCACCACCAGTTTGCCTTCGCCCGGCCGCAAAAATACGCGCGCGATCGCCGACTTCCGCCGGCCAGTACCCAGATATTGAATAAACGCGGGTGCCACTCAAGCTCCTTTTGCTTCTCTCTCAATCTCGATCGATCCAACCATCCCCGCCGATTGCGCCACAGCACTCCGGCGCGAGCGGCATCGCCTACTCGGCGGCGGCCAGTTCCACAGGCTTCTGCGCCTGCTGTTTATGCGTGGCGCCAGGATAGACGCGCAATTTCGTCAGCATCTGCTTGCCAAGCTTCGTCTTCGGCAGCATCCCGCCCACGGCCAGCAGAAGCATCCGGTCCGGACGCGTCGCCTTCATCTTCGTCGCGCCCACTTCCACCA
>JADLCF010000189.1 GCA_020847315.1 Bryobacterales bacterium
AGCGTCTCTTTCGAAGCGGATAGATCTTGTCTCTTTCGCTGCAAGCGTTGTCAGGTAGTACATTGTACTGAATGGACCATTTGCACGCGCCTGATTGCTGAACTGTGGAAGGGCCCATTCCCACTTCAAACCGTCCTGCTTGAAGGCGAGAAATGCGACATCACGTGGTGTGTCCGCGTGGTTCGTGATGATGGCTTCGCTTTTCCATTCGCCGCCCGCGATCAAATGCGGGATGAAAGAGTTGTTGTAATCGTTGAGTATCGGAGTTTCCGCTAGCAGTGAACTTGATAGCAATGCCGCGAAACAAAGAACGATAACATGGCTAATCATAGCGCGTAGTCCGCAACTATGATATCAAACCGAACGGTCTACGATCTTCTGGAATGGATCGCAAGGAATTCGGTGGCAGGAAACGCTTGTCCCAATTTAAGCGGCTGATTCTGCGGAAGTTAAGAAAACGACCTGCTTCTACGTGGACGTCGGGACAGGCACTCTCCGAGGTCGCCGAGAGCCTCTCCGGTCGATGTCTCCTCCTGTCCATCACGTCCAACTCTCGTTCTCATGCGCCACCAAATCGCTGCGGCAACTGACGCAATCGTAGCCACTCTCTGAGTCATGACCACAGCCACAGAATAGAAATCCTCCCTCCCGCCCCACGCTGCCAAAGGCGATGGTGGAAATCGTTTGTACGGGTTAGATCTCCGACGCCGAATAAAGACTTGGGGCGGAAGTCACGCTCATTCCTCATGCCAGCACCCCGACAAAACCGGGAGGATAAAAAGGATAATCTGATACCGAATTCCTGCCGGTTAATCAGGTGAAGAGTCGCTCCGGAAACCGCTCGGCCAGTGCCGCAACTTCTTCCTCGGCCGTGGCGGCTGCCACGCTCTTGTGCTTTCCCTCCTCGATGAGCGCTAGAGTCTCGCGGTACTCCTTGGCTTCTGGCACCTGGATAAACTGGGCGCTCAGGCCGCGCTTCCTTACGAACTCCTCGATCTCGCTCAGTTCGACGTCCCGGTAAAACTCCTTTCGGCGGTTGACCAAGTTGACGCGGCGGGATCCGAAGAGGTCATGCAGCGCCCCCTCCAGTTCCGGTGCATTATCAGAGAACATCATGACGTGAACGTCAAAGGCGAAAGGCACCGATGCGTCGCCCAATTCGCAGATTCGGTCCATCGGCTCCATCCGGCGGGTCATGCCGATCTTGAATACCTTTTCCCCGAAGGAGCCAATGTTCGAGATCACGTAGACGAAGCCGGATCTTGTGAGCTGTGCCCTGGCAATCGCCCGCTCCTTGCGGCTGTGGGCCTCCTCAATCTTCGTTTGGAGAGAGGCAATTTGAGTGGTGAGCTTTTCCAGTTGAGCGCCAGTCGTCTTAGCCGCCTCCTCACGAGCCTTCGCCAGCATCTCTTGGTACCGGTCCTCTTCTTTCTCTGCTTCGAGTTGGGCCTTCTCCGCCTCCTGCAAAGCCTTTTCCTCTTCACGGCGCTCCTCACGCTGTCGCCGCTGTTCCTCCCTCTCATCGTATTTTTTCTTCTCGTACTCGTAGGTCAGTTGCAGTTCCTCGAGCTTGGCCTTCAAGTACTCCAGACTAATGGAAACCTGCACTACCCCACCGAGCTGATTGATCATCTCAAAGGCTTTGCGAACGCGCTCTTCCATCTTCGTGGCATTGTTCCATGTGATGTTGGCCATCGCGGCCTCGCACTCGCCGTTGAACGCCCTGAGTTGGAGCTTGGTGTATTGCTTCACCATTCGCTCCCCGTCCTTTCGGCTGTCACCAACGGTCCACGGAATCGAACACGTCGCCGCCTGGCCGTCTCTTACCATCTGCCGGGCATGCTCCCTCGCCCCTGTCAATGCTTTCTTGTAGTCCTCGGCAGTCTGGAAGCTAAAGTGGGGTTTGTAGACCCCGAAAGAAATATCCTCAAGGTTCTCTTCGAGGAGGTGAACCTCGTGCTGCAGCTCAGCTAATCGATTCCTGGCGATACGGTACTCTTCGCCCAGCTTGGCCCGATCGGCCGTATTCTTCGCATCTTCAGATTCTGTTTGCTGGCGTACTCTGCCGAGTTCTTCCCTCTGCTTTGCCAGTTCAGCATCAACGTCGATAACTGGGCCGTACCGCACCCGGATCTGCTGTAGTTCGGCCTCCCTTTTCGCTGACACCTGGTGAAACCTCCAGGCCAAGAATGCAGCCACGGCTGCAACTGCGCAGATAGCCAGAATAGTCGGCAGCATAATGTAGAAATTCGAAATTCGGTATCAGGTTATCCTTTGTCTGCGCTGACGGCAAGCCCACTGGCCGAGGCACAGTCCGCCTCGGTTCCTTGGTCAGAGTGCTTCGGCTTGCGACCACGCTTTTGTGGTCTGACGCGAAGAAGCGCCCTTCCGATAGGGATGCAGGGCCCGGCATGGCGGGACGTACTTACGGGTGAGGCGATGGAAGCGAGACCAGTTGAGCCGGTTCCGTTGACTTCGCCGCAATAAGGCGTGGCGCCAAGCGCGGCGGACTTCGCTGCGGAAGCCGTCCAACCGCAACAGATTCGCCGGAACTGCATGGTACGCGAAGGCGCCATTCAAGGACCCGGCGAAGCCGCTCCCCTTGAACAGGCATGGCTGCGTGCCGCCGCCGAAGGGGCTTTTCGCGGATCGCGGCCAATGTTGCTCACATGCGCTTCTTGATGGTCAAGCGAACTACCTGGAACTTCCCTTTTAGGTCTCTCCCACAACAGTGCGTGAATCCCAGGAAGTCGAACGTTCCGGCCTGCCCTGCCCCGACAAGCCGGTCACGGGATGCCATTCTTTCTTCTATGTTCCCTAATCGCTTCAATCCATGTCGTTTAGGCTTCAACGGCCTCGCGCCCGGCATGCCCGGTGGTTCGTTTCTTGCACGCCAGTCTGGATAATCGTTGCGCGGGGAGGATTGCGCCTCGAACGCACGGCGCCGCATCCGCTCATGCCGGTCTCTCGCGCGGGTTCTTTGAAAATCGCATCTCCTTGGCAAGCGGGCCTCGTCCAGTATCCGGCCCTCCCCATCTTGCGTCGCGGAGCGTTGGTGTTTTGTCCGGATTCATCCGGAAAAACCGGACAAAACTCCCCCAGCCCATTTATCGTCTTAACGCTTATTTGTCATACACATAAAGTTCCTGAGCACAACTTTATTGTCCGGAGATTTTTTCTCGCTCCGCCCCGCACCGGTGACAAGCGAATGCCTCCCTGGCAGGCACGGTTTACACTGAGAGTTGCTCCCCTTTCACCCCATGTTCCGGAACGGGCACCTCGCCACTCTGGCGACGGTGGCCGTGCGGGCACATCTGGACGAGGTCCGCTTCCCGGTCGAGGATCGCCTCTTTGAGACCGAACCCGGCGTCAAAGTGCGCGTCGTGAGCCAGCAACCGGAAGGCGCGTCACGCGGCCACATGGTGTTAGTACACGGTCTCGAAGGCAACAGCGACGGCAGCTACATGCGCAGCCTCGCGCAGCATGCCCTGGTGAACGGGTTCGCCGCGCACCGCATGAACATGCGCAACTGCGGCGGCACCGAAGCCCATTGCCGCACGCTGTATCACTCCGGCCTCACCGTGGATATCGAGTGCTTCCTCAAGCACTTGCGTACACTTCCCGGTGGGCCGCTGCCCATCTACCTCGTGGGCTTTTCGCTCGGCGGCAATCAAGTATCGAAGCTGGCGGGAGTCCTGGGGAATCGCGCGGAAGACCTGCTCGCCGGCGTCGCCGCCATCTCCACGCCCATCGATCTCGCGGCCTGTTCCCGCTGCGTGCAGTTGCCGTCGAACTGGCTCTATCAGTGGCAGTTCGTCTACCGCATGAAGCGCACCATCCGCCGCAAGCACGAATTGATGCCCGGCCTCCTTTCGCTCGAAGGAATCGACCGCATCCGCACCATCTGGGCCATCGACGACGCCTACGTCGCCCCCCTCGGCGGCTTCCGCGACGCGGCCCACTATTACGCCAGTGAATCCGCCCAGAACTTCCTCGGCGACGTGCGCATCCCGATGTTGATGGTGCATGCCGAGGACGATCCATTCATCCCCGTTGCACTCTACGATCAGCCGGCGGTCACGCAGAATCCGCATATCCGCTTCATCCGCGCCCCGCACGGCGGGCACATGGGCTTCCTCGCCCGCAGCCGCCCCCGCTTCTGGGTGAATGAACTTGTCTTCCGCTGGATCGAAGAGAATGAGCGCGCCCGGCACGGCGCCCCCCTATCCCTCGCCGCCCGCTGAAACAAAATCCATTCCTCCCGCGGAACATTTCCCTCCGCATTGCGTATTCCCCGCTGAACGGCTCAACCGGACGGCTTGGCGGCTGCATTGCCGCTGTTCCGGTCGAACCGGGAGAGGAACCAACCATGGCAACGAACGGAACAAACGGCAGGCGAAGGAAGCGGCGCTGGCTATGGGTCGCCGCGATTCTGCTGCTTCTCATTTCGGGCGGCGTGGCGGCCTCCTTCGCGTTCCGCTCCAACCCCGCTATTGATCCCGCCAAGCTCAGCCAGGTGGAGCAAGGCGACATCGCCCGCTCCGTCGTCGCCACCGGCAAGATCGAACCCCTCGCCAAAGTGGAAGTGAAATCGAAGGCCAGCGGCATCGTCAAGAAGCTCTATGTCGATTACGGCGAGCGGGTCAGGCAGGGCCAGTTGATGGCCGAACTCGACAAGGAAGAACTGCACGCCAGGGTGCGCGAGGCCAAGGCGGCGCTCATGGCGGCGAATGCGGCGCGCGAATCCGCCCAAGCCAGCCTTGAGCGCAACCAGGTGGAAGCAAAGAATCCCGAGATCCCATTCCTCAAGAGCAACGTGGATCGATCGAAAGAACTCTTTGAACAGAAGCTGATCGCCAGAAACGCCATGGAGGAATCGGAGCGCCTCTACCAGATGGCCCTGAACCGCCAAGCCATGGCCCAGCGAAACGTGGGCGTCAGCCGCGCCGAAGTCGCTAAGGCCAAGGCGCAGGTAGCGCAGTATCAGGCGATGCTTGAACGCAGCGAGGAAGATCTCCGCAACTCCACCATCGTCAGCCCGATGGATGGCCTGGTGCTCTCCCGCGACGTGGAAGTGGGCGACGCCGTCTCCTCCATTCTGGTGCTCGGTTCGCAAGCCACGCTCGTGTTCACCCTGGGCGACGTGAGCGACGTCTACGTCCTGGGCAAAGTGGATGAAGCCGACATCGGCAAAGTCTATCTCAACCAGGAGGCCCGCATCGTCGTCGAATCGTTCAAGGACAAGAAGTACGCGGGCAAGGTCACCAAGATCTCGCCTTTGGGTGTGGAGAAAGACAACGTCACCACCTTCGAGGTGCGCGTTTCCATCGCCAACCCAAGCGGGGAGTTGAAAGCGAACATGTCGGCCAATGCCGAGATCGTTCTCGAAGAGAAGAAGGGCGTCATGCTCATTCCGGAGGCCGCCGTGGTTTACGACAGCCAGCGCAAGACCTTCCTCGATATCCCGGAGCCATCGAGCAAGACCGGCAGGAAGCGCGTGCCGGTCACGCTGGGGATTTCAAACGGCGTGAAGACCGAACTCGCCTCCGGGCTCAAGCCGGGAGACAGGATCATTCTGCAATAGGGTGACCCTGCAATCGCGTTCGATGGTAGCGCCGCCCCGCAACCTCTGGAATCGGAAGATCCGATGAAACTGACTGACCTATTCCTCGATACCCTGCAAACCCTCTGGGCGCACAAGTTGCGTACGTTCCTCACGATGTTCGGCATCACCTGGGGCATCATCTCCATCACGCTCATGGTGGGCGCGGGGGAAGGGCTCCGCGTCGGCCAGGAAAAGGTCGCATCCACTCTGGGGAAAGACTTGATGATCGTCTTTGGCGGCAGAACAAACACGCAGGCGGGCGGCACGCGCGCGGGGCGCTCCATTCGCTTCAAGGCCGGCGACTACAAGAAGATCGCACCCTACTGCCCCAGTTGCGCGCACGTCATGCCGGAATTGGGCCGAATGCTCAAGGTGCAGTCGAGCTACAACAACGCCTCTCTCACCGTCACCGGAGCCCTGCCCGCCTTCGCCGATATCCGCTCCATCGATGTTGCCCAGGGCCGCTTCTACAGCCAGAAGGATTGCGACGAAGCCCGCCCCGTGGCATTTCTAGGCTCCGACGCCAAGAAGCAGTTGTTCGCGGACCGTAACGCCATCGGCGAAACCGTTACCCTGAACGGCCTCCCTTACATCGTCATCGGCGTGATGAAAGCCAAAGACCAGGATTCAAGCTACGACGGAGAAGATGTCCGCAAAGTGTTCGTCCCCTTCCCCCGCATGATCACGGACTTCCCGGAAGCGCCGCCTTCCCGCCCCGACGACATTGACCGCCTCCTCGTCTCCGCCCGCAGTTTCGACGACCATCTCGAATGCAAGCGCCAGCTTCGCGAGAGCCTCGCCCGCCTTTACGATTGCGACCCGAAAGATGAAGATGCCCTCTACATCTGGGACACCATCGAGAACAGCAAGGCGTTCCGCCAGATGACCG
>JADLCF010000190.1 GCA_020847315.1 Bryobacterales bacterium
ACGATCTCTTCCGTTTTGACGATGCTGCAACCGGCGGCCTGCCAGCGGTGCATCAAGTCCGGGGTCTTGCTGGCTTCGAGTGGATGGACGGCGTCGGAAACCACGGCTACCTTCTTGCCGAGGCGCAACAGCCCATCGACCGCGTTCATGACGCAGATTTCCGTGACCACGCCATAGACGACGAAGCGCTCCGGCGAGAGCCGCGAAAGGAGAGCTTTGATCGAGGGCTGGGTGAACATGTCCAGGCTCCGCTTCTCAACGATGAGCTGCCCGGCCCACTCAGCGGGCGCTTCTTCGCCAAGGGTCACGCGAATTGCCTTGGGCAGGAGGGACTCGGGAACTTTCATGGCGCCGAGCGTGCCCGCGACACAATGGGCTGGGTATTCCACGAACTCGGGATCGTCTTCAAGATGCGCATCCACGGTGCTGATCAGCGGGATAGCATGGGCCGCCGCGAATTGCGTGAGCGCGGCGAGACGCGGCAGGATGGCGACCGCGCCCGGAACCACCAGGGCGCCGGTGGGATAAAGAAAATCGGCTTGCGTATCTACGTCGAGAAAAATCTGATTCATCGTTAAATTCCCTGAAGAGACTCGCGGACGCTCTGCCACAGATTCCGGAGTTCGGCGCTCAATTCCACGGGATAGGCGGCGGGCGTATCCACATGGTGGTACTCTTCGGGCAACCGCTTCAACTGGCGCATCGAATAATCGCGCACTTTCTTGAGGGAGAGCGGCGGCTGCACGAGTTCGCCCTCAAGGATGACGGGTTCGATGAGGGCATCGGCATCGCCGGAGGGACATTCCCAGGAGCAACCGATGACGTCGCGATCTTCGTAGCGGAAGATCTGCTTGCTGCCGGGAAGCGTCTCCTTCTCTTCGCTGAACTTCGCCGTGAAGCGCTTGCGGCCGTTCGACTGGATCTCGGCCAGCTTGTAGACGACGCTCATGCCGGGGGCGTCCGGCGAAAGGACGAGGTCCGTCCCGACGCCGAAACTATCCACCTGGGCGCCATCGGCAAGGAGGGAGGCGATCTTGTACTCGTTCAGATTACCGGTGGCCATGATGTTGCAATCGGTGAGGCCGGCGGCATCGAGGATCTGACGCACCCGTTGCGAGAGGGTGGCGAGATCTCCGCTATCGAGACGCACCCCGAATGCAGGCTTGCCGAGGCTTGCCACCGCGCGCGCCGCTTCGATGGTGTCGTAGGTATCGATGAGATAGATCGTGCCCTCTTGAAGGAGTTGCTGGAGGACGCGGAAGGATTCGGCTTCACTCTCGAAGCTCTGCACCCAGGAGTGGGCGGCGGTGCCGTAAACGGGGATGCCGTAACGCATTCCGGAAAGGGTGTTACTGGTGCCGGTGCAGCCCCCGATATAGGCGGCGCGCCCGGCGATCACCCCGGCTTCCGGCGAATAGGCGCGGCGCGTGCCGAACTCGACGACGGCTCTACCCGCGGCGGCGCGGACCATGCGGCTTGCCTTGGTGGCAATCATGGTCTGGTAGCCGATGGTGGAGAGGAGATAGGTTTCGGCGAGCTGCGCTTCGAAAATCGGCGCGCGCACGGTGAGGATGGGCTCGCCCGCGAAGAGGACCGTGCCTTCCGGAACGGCGAACAAGTCGCCCCGGAAGCGGAACTCGCGCAAGAGGGCGAAGAAGGCTTCGGGGGCGTGCCGGAACTGGGGAAGCGAGCGGAGATATTCGATTTCCGCGGCGTCAAAACGGAGGTTCAGCAGATACTCGACGGCCTGCGCCAACCCGGCGGCCACGGCGTAGCCCCGGTTTGGAGCCAGCTTGCGAATGGTGAGATCGAACGTCGCTACTTCATCCTGCTTGCCGGCCAACACGTAGCCCGCGCCCATGGTGAGTTCGTAGAGATCGGTGAGGAGCGCGTTCATGATGGGTACTGCGCAAGCCGGAGGAGAAATGCCTCAGCGCGCCGTGCCGCCACCCGCCACTTCCGACGCCGCTTTCTCCAGATCCGCCAGGACGCTTTCGGGACACTTGTAGTATCCCCTTTCCCCCACGCGAACCGCAAAGCGCTCCGCGCCGGCGACGCCGAATTCAATCTGTTCTTTCGTGCCGCCAGCGGTCTCCAGAGTGACGGTGATCTCCGCTTTGCCGGGAGCGTCCGCATCGACGAAGGCGGTCGCGGTGGCCGCGCGCAATTCATCGAGCAACTTGTTGACCTTGGCCGCATCGACAGGCTTTCCATCCCGCTCCCATTGCTCATTTGGGTGAGCAAGGTTCAGCGCGAGCGCATTGGATTGATAGCGGAGCGTGAAGACGTCAGAGAATCCAAAACCGAGGAGCTTCAGATTACGGAACTCTTCGAGAGGCTTCTTCAGGAAATTCCCGATGTCGGCCTGGACGGGGTAAGCGCCGCCGAGATCGGCCGACATCGCGTAGACGACGCCCGTCTTATCGAGGCGGAACTCGGCGCGATGATCGCCGGAGGCGGTGCTTGCGGTGACCGTGGCGACGGGGCTCATGGAGCGGAAGCGCGCTTCAGGCAGCGCGGGTTGGGAGAGCGCGGCGGCTTCTGCGTGGGCCGTGATGAGGGCAGTCACGAACTCGCCCATCAGGGTCTGATCCGCGCGGAAGCCGGGGGGCGCGGCGAAGGTCCAATCCCGGGAGGGCATGCGGACGATTTCACGAACCGCGCCGGGAGTTTCGATGCGCAATTTCTCCACGGAAAACTCGGTAACGTCGAGCGCGCGCTTCTGGCGTAGATCGCCGACGGACTTATTCAGGGTGGTGACGCTGCCGGCGGCGAGGAGGTAGAGCTTGGGAGCGCCGGAAAGGCGGGCATAGCGGGCGCTTCCCTCCGGGTTCATCGCGCCGATTGCAAGAGTGCGGGTCTTCGCGCCTTCCGTGAGTTCGATGGTGAGCATGGGGGCTTCGAGGCCGTAGGCGGCGCCGCCCTGGACCGGGATATCAAGGATCCGCTGGGCATCGAGCGTGCGCAACGCGCCGAGCCATTCGCCGAGCACCATGATATCGACCTTGTACGAGGCCGGGCTCTCCATGCGCCATTCCCCGATACCGCCTTCGGGCGCGGGCGGGGGCGCCGTTTGCCGAAGTTTGACCGGCTCTTCGCCCGGCCGGCTGAGGCTCGCCGCAGTGAGGCCTTTCAAGTCGCCAGGGAACAAGCGCGTTTCGGGCGGAGGCGTGGCAGCGGGCCCTTCGCGATCCTGCATCATGAGGTAGGCGATCACGCCTCCGACGACAAGGAGCAGCGCGGCGGCTACCAGCAATCCGGCGTTCTTCTTCATGATGCTATCTCCGCCTCAGCCACACCAGAACGCCCGCCGCGACTACCAGGAGCGGGATGAGGAAAATGGCCGAGAGGTTGAGGATGCGCAACTGGAGCGGGGTAAGGACGAGCGTGGCGTCCGAGGGTGACTTCGGAGGAATGGAGATCAGGTCTTCCTCCGCCGCCAGCCAGTTGATGCTGTTCGCGAGCAGATTGCGGTTCTCATACTGGCCGAGACTGCCGTTCTGCGCCCAGCGGCTGTTGCCCACCACAACGAAGCGGCCCGCGGCCGGGGCCTTGGCATCGGCAGGTTTGGCGGCATCGGCCGCTTGCGGCTGGGAAGACGTGTTCAGCGTGCCGGCCACGGCCATGAGGAAGGGGCCTTTCGGCAATTTCGAGAGATCGATTTCCTTTCCTTCCGCGCCGAGCGAATCCGTAGCCATCGCGTCCGCGGGCGAGGAGAAGAGCGGAGTGACGGAAGCCGTTTTCGATTCGACGACCCGCAGCGAGCGCGCCTCCGGGAAGAGCGTGAGGTTGGAGCCGAGCGTGCTCGTGATCGGGTGACTATCGTATTCACTCACGGCAATGGTCAGCGGACCGAAGCGCAAGGATGCGAGATCGCGCGGCGCGATGAGCCAGTTCTTTTGCAACTCCACGCCCCAGGCGGCTAGCACCTTGGCAAGTTCGTCGTTGGCTGCTGTGGAAAGACCCTGCACCACTCCGGGAGGATCCAGCAGGAAGAGCGCGGCGTTGCCGGCTTCGATGTAATTCCGGATGGCCGCCACGACAGGCGAAGGATAATCCGTGCGGGGGCCGGCCACGATGAGCACGGAGCAGGTGGGCTGCCCCGCGTTGGCTTGGGGTGTCGCGGCGGACTGGAGCGCGGCTGCGGCATCGGGGAGGTTTACGGGCCGGATCTCGTAGCTCGATGCCTTGAGCAGGACGGGAAGGTTGCTAAATCCATCGGCTTCGCGGGTTTCGAGAGAGGGTTCGCCGCTGCCTTGCATCACGCAGACGTTGCGGCTGCCTTCACGCGTGAGACGAATCATCGCGCGAGTGATTTCCTCTTCGCTCAGCATGGCTGCGCGCTCGAGACGCGCGCCCATCGAGAGCACAACTTCACCCGCGGCCGTCACACCGGCGGCGCGGGCTTCGAGCGGCTTCTGATCCATATCCACGTAGTCAACGTGAATTTTGCCGCTCAATTCGGCATAGCGCGAGAGCAACTCCCTGGCCGGTTCCGCGCCTCCGGCGCCGTAGAAATAGCGCATTGAAACATCGCCGGGCAGAGCCTCCGCCACCTTGCGGGATTGGTCAGATAGGGTGAGGCGATGGGTGGCGGTGGAATCATAACTCTTGTTGAAGCGGTTCGTGAGGTAGTTGACGCCGCCCAGCAGGAGCAATACCACGACGACATAGACGACGAGGTAAACGCCGTACCGGTTCTGGCGGGATTCGCGCCAGTATCTATCGAGGATGGAACCGTTTCCCGTGGGCATCATGACCTCCACCGCAGCGATTCGAGCGAACGTACCGACAGGAAGAGAAAGAAGATCGTGAAGGTCACGAAGAACACGACATCCTTCGCCTGCAATAGGCCGCGCGAGAAATCATTGAAATGCGAGATCAGCGAGAGATAGCCGACCACTTCCGCCCAGAAGCCGCTTCCAAACACGGTGACCGCGTCCGCGATCCAGAGCGCGAGGCAGGCGAAGAAGGTGACCGCAACGGCGATGATCTGGTTGCGGGTGGTGGTGGAGACGAACGTTCCCAGGGCGAGCGTGGCGCAGCCGGTAAGAAACAGCCCGAGGTACGCGACGAGGATGGGCTTCCACTCCGGATTGCTGAAGTAGAGCAGAATCGCGAAGTTCAGCGAGGAGACGACGAGCAGCGCGGCGTAAAACGCGAGCGCGGCCAGCCACTTCCCCAGAACGATTTCGTAATCGCGGACGGGCGAGGTGAGCAACAGTTCAATGGTTCCCGTACGCTTCTCTTCCGCGAAGAGACGCATGGTGATCATCGGCACGAGGAATAGCCCGATGGTGTTGATGGTGCCCATGAGGCGGGCAATGAGCGTCTCATGCAGGTCAAGGGAGACGTTGCCGCCCATTTGGCCCTGGGCGAGCACGTAACGGATAAAGCTCTCCACGCTCACGGTGAAAAAGATACCGAAAACCAGCGCGAAGACGGCCAGGATGATGTAGGCGATCGGCGAGACGAAATAGCTGCGCAGTTCCTTGGCGGCGATGGCGAGGATATTCCTCATCGGGCTTCCTCCTCCCCGGTGTCTCCGGCTGGTGACGGAGATTCCTCCGAGCTTGCGCCGGTAACCTCCAGGAAGACCTCTTCAAGGCTGTATGTGATCGACTTCATCTCGTATAGCTGCCAGCCCCGGCCGAGGATGGCGTTGACGGCGGCGGAACGGATCCGGCGCCCCGGTTCGGCTTCCAGCTCAAACTGGAGCCGGTCTTCGCGTGGGCCTTTGAAGTGGGCGCGGGCAACACCGGGGATCGCCGCAAGAAGCCGCTCCGCGACCTGCGGGTCTATTGCGCCGTCTTCCGCGAAAATTTCGATTGCGATGGCATCCGCGCCCTGCAAGCGATTGCGCAGATTGGCGACGGAATCCGTGGCGACCAGGCGGCCCTTGTTGATGATGATCACTTCCTGGCAGACCTGCTCGACTTCCGGCAGGATGTGCGTGCTGAGGATGATGGTGTGATCCCCGGAAAGTTCCCGGATGAGATCCCGGGTTTCGAGAATCTGCTTGGGATCGAGACCGGAGGTGGGTTCGTCGAGAATGAGCAATTGCGGATCGTGGAGCAGCGCCTGCGCCAAGCCGACGCGCTGCCGGTAGCCCTTCGAGAGCTTCGCAATGAGCTTGCCGCGCACATCGAGGAGGGCGCAGCGCTTGAGGGCGTACTCCACGCGACCGGCGACTTTACGGGCAGGCACCCCTTTGATCTCACTGACGAATCGCAGGTAGCCTTCGACGGACATGTCCGTGTATAGCGGCGGCGTTTCCGGCAGGTAGCCGACGGCGCGCTTGACGGCCAGCGGCTCTTCGAGCACGTCGTGGCCGGCGATACTCACGCTGCCGCGAGAGGGAGGCAGGAAACAGGTGAGCACGCGCATCGTGGTGGTCTTGCCCGCGCCATTGGGGCCGAGGAAGCCGACGATGCGGCCGCGTTCCACATGAAAGCTGATGTTATCGACGGCGGTGAACCCGCCATAGCGTTTGCTCAGGTTCTGAACGTCAATCATGGTTGGATACTACGCCGTGCCGCACGGGGACCCGGGGTCCGCGAGCGACGAGGGCCAGGCAGCGCCCCGCAAACCATTTTACTCTCCCCGCGCGCCGGCCCAGCCTGAAGCCCTATTCCCACCCGCGATCTAAAGGCCGACAATATGAAATCCGCTATCCACGTAGATCACACTGCCGGTAATGCCACGGGAGAGGTCACTCGCGAGGAATGCGGCGGTATCGCCCACTTCGGCTTGCGTGGTGTTGCGATGCAAGGGCGCGCGCTGCGCGACGTGATCGAGGATGATATTGATGTCGCCGATCGCGCGGGCGGCGGCGGTCTTGATGGGGCCGGCGGAAATCGCGTTAATGCGGATTCCCTGTTTGCCGACGTCCATCGCCAGATAGCGCACGGTGGATTCGAGAGCCGCTTTGGCTACGCCCATCACGTTGTAGTTAGGGATGGGCCGAATTGCGCCGAGGTAGCTCAGCGTCATGATGGAGCCCCCCTCCGTCATGAGCGGCAAGAGAGCACGCGTGACTGCGACGAGCGAGTAGACCGAGACTTCGTTGGCCAGAAGGAAGCCGTCGCGAGACGTTTCGAGGAAGGGCCGGCCGAGGTCTTCGCGATTAGCAAATGCGATGGAATGCACCACGGAGTGAATGGGCTTGCCATCCGCGGCCAGGATCTCCACGAGCTTCGCTACCTCGTCTTCCTTGGTGACGTCGCACATCAACAGCCGGGCGGCGCCCAATTCCTGCGCCAAGTCCTCCACGGCTTTCAACTGCCGCTCGCTCTGATACGTAAGGATAATCTCCGCGCCTTCCCTGCGGAAGGATTCGGCGATCCCGGCGGCGATGCTCCAACGGTTTGCGAGGCCCAGAATGACCGTGCGCTTGCCTTCCAGTAAGTTTGGCATGAATTCTTGAGTTTAGCGCAGCCGGAGGGCTGGTAGAAGAACGGATTCTGGAATACAGTGTAGGCACCGGCATTTGCAGCGAT
>JADLCF010000191.1 GCA_020847315.1 Bryobacterales bacterium
CGACATTGTTGAATGCCCTCTCGTCGTTCGTGCCGGAGACGGAGCGCATCGTCACGATCGAGGATGCGGCGGAATTGCAATTGAGCCAATGGCACGTGGCGCGTCTCGAAACGCGGCCGCCGAACGTGGAAGGCCGGGGAGCGATCCGGCAGCGTGAGCTAGTGATCAACGCCCTCCGCATGCGGCCGGACCGCATCGTCGTCGGCGAAGTTCGCGGCGAGGAAGCGCTCGACATGTTGCAGGCGATGAACACGGGTCACGACGGTTCGCTAACGACCATCCACGCCAATAACCCCCGCGACGGCATCGGCCGCATGGAGGTGATGGTGGGCATGGCGAACGCGAATATGGGAGTCCGCGCCATCCGCCAACAGATCGCTTCCGCCGTCGATGTCTTCGTCCAGGTGTCGCGCATGAGCGACGGTACCCGGCGCATCACCCACATCACGGAATGCGTGGGCATGGAAGGCGAACAGGTGACGACGCAGGACGTGTTCAATTTCATACGAACCGGCTTGTCCGAAGACGGGCGCGTGCTCGGGCGATTCCAGCCGACCGGCGTGCGGCCGCGCTTCTATGAGCGGCTGGCGGCATCCGGCATCCGGCTGCCCGCTTCGGTGTTTGAGACGGTGATGGAGATTAACTGAGCGAGTTCGCCGCGGTGGCGCGGCGCGTAGCGGGCTGCCATCCCTTGGGTGGCGCGTGAAGGAGTTTTGCAATGCCAATCATGATCTTCGCGATCTTCGGCGTTCTTCTGCTGGTGGTTTTCGGCGTCACCATGCTGGGTGTGTCCATCGTAGAGCGGCAGCGCCAGAAGAAGGTGGTGGGGATGCTCAACACCCTGCAAGGCAAGTCCATTGTCAAGGCCGCCGCGAAAAAGACGTCCATTGAGCGCGCGCTGCCGTCCGATTCACAGATCGAGCGGCTTGCCGCCAAGCTGAAGCCGATGACCGCGGTGCAGTCTTTCATTCAGCAATCCGGTTTGCAGTGGACGAGCGCACAGTTCATGGGGATGACACTGGGATGCGCATTGGGTGGAGCGATTCTCTCGTTGTATTTGGCGAAGATTGTGCCGCTGAGCACGCGCATGCCTCTGTTTGCGCTGGCGGCGTCGGTGATCCCGTTCGCAATTCTTCGCTTTCAGGCCAGCCGCCGCATGGCCGCCTTTGAAGAACAGTTTCCCGATGCGTTGGATTTTCTGGCCCGCAGCATGAAAGCGGGGAATGCATTCTCCGTGAGCCTCGAAATGCTCGGCAAGGAATCGCAAGACCCGCTTGGGATGGAAGTCCGCCGGGTATATAGTGAGCAGAACCTCGGAAGCTCGCTCGACGATTCCCTGCGCAATTTGTGCAGCCGGGTTCCGCTGCTCGATGTACGCTTCTTTGTATCGTCGGTGCTGCTGCAGAAAGATACCGGCGGCAATTTGAGCGAAATTCTCTCGAACCTGGCCTACATCATCCGGGAACGATTCAAGCTGAAGGGCATGGTGAAAGCGGTGAGCGCCTCCGGCCGGATGACGGCCTGGGTGCTGATCGGGCTGCCGATCGGTCTCGCCGTTGGCCTCTCGTTCCTGGCGCCGGGTTATCTCGACGCACTGGTGAACGATCCCGAAGGGAAACTGATCATCATTTTTGTTTGCGTGGCCCAGGTGATCGGCTACTTCGTGATGCGGAAGATCATCAACATCCGGGTCTGACCTCGCGCTGGAGCGCAACCGGGTACGTACAGAGGCAGAGTTCGCCCGTCGCGGTGGGCAGTAGAGTGAGCGACAGAAGAAGGATCGAATGACAGGAATTATACCGATCATCATCAGCATGGGAATGTTCGTGTTTCTGGCTGGCGTCATAATCGTCTTCGGCTACTTCCGGTATGTCCGTCCCAGCCGCCTTGTCGAGCAACTGAACACGAATGCCCTCGTGCCGCAGGTAGCCACGGCAATCGGCGTGCAGCCAAAGAAGGATGCGCCCATCGTCCGGGTAATCCAGGAGTTGGGCGAAAAGATTCCGACATCGCCCAAGGATGCGGGCGACACGCGCAAGCGCCTGATCATGGCGGGCTTCCGCGAAGAATCCGCGGTGGCGATCTTTCGCGGCATTCAGATTGCCAGCGGCGTGATCGCCAGCCTGTTTGGGTTGACGCTGCACATGAGTTTGCCCAATATGAGCATGCTCTTCCCATTCATCGTGGGTGGGCTCGGCTTCTGGATTCCCAACTTTGTCCTCAGCAAGCTCATCAGTTCGAGGCAGGAAAAGTTGCGTCTCTCCCTGCCCGATGCGCTCGATCTACTCGTGATTTGCGTCGAGGCGGGCGTGGGATTGGACCAGGCGATCCAGAAGGTCTCCCAGGAATTGGCAATCACGCATAAGCATATCTGTAAGGAACTGAGCATGGTGGTGCTCGAAGCCCGGGCCGGAAAGCGCCGCGTGGAAGCACTGCACAATCTGGCGGATCGCACCGGCCAGACCGACATCCGCAAACTGGTGCAGGTTCTGGCGCAATCGGACCGCTTTGGAACCAGCATGGCGGATGCCCTGCGCGCGCACTCGGACTTCATGCGCGTGAAGCGCCGGCAGGACGCTCAGGAGCGAGCCGGCAAAGTTCCCGTCAAACTCGTTTTCCCGATTTTTGCCTTCATTCTTCCATCGATTCTCGCGGTGTCCACGGGACCCGCGATGATTCGAGTGTTCAAAGTGCTGATCCCGATGATGCAGGGCATCGGAGGGAACGGTTAACCGCATCCGCGCTTCGCGGTCGCTGCAATTAAATAAAAACGCGCCACCCCGGTGGCGCTTGGATTGAGGAGCAGACGCTCCCGGAAAGGTATAAACATGGAGCTCCAATCGACCATCATCTGGCTCGCCGCCGCAATCGTGGCTGTCCTCTACTTCGCGCGCCGCCGCAAGCGGAAGACCTTGAGCTAGACCCAACCGATTCAACGGAAGCGGTCCGGCTAGACCGCCTTCTACCGTATTCCCGGCGGGTCTCTTTTGGTCCGCCGGGTACCACCGGACCTCAGGGAACCGGAGACGCCCCGCCACGGAATACGAGATACTCGCGGCAGTGCGTTTCCGGTCTCCCGGCCGGGGCTTTCCTCCTGCGGAGGGTTCCCGCTCTTAAAAGGTCCGGAGTGCAGGGGGAGACTCCCTACCTGCCTGTTCCTTCGTTACCATGCGGCCGTCACCAATCTGTGTTTCCGTGCCGTCACATCCCGCACCCCTTGCGACGGCCGGAGCAGGCTGCTAGGCTTGACTCCGAAATCCAATTCCACAATCAGATTTGCGGATGGCCTGCGCATCGCAGTGCCAATTTGGGTTCCGCTTGAAAGGAGAATCCGCTCGTGAGTAGTCGTCCGTTACCGAAAATTCCCACTGGGCCTCCCAAGAGACCTTTACCTCCCATTCCGTTAGACAGCTACACGCAGATGCTTCGAGACAGGCCGCTTGACCTGTTCCGGAACTACTCCGTCTCCCCGCCGGATGGGGCGCTGGGCGATGAGATCGTGGACAATCTGGGCGCGACGCGACGGCAGAAGATCCTGCCCGTGGGGGCTCGCACCAAGATTGCCACCGATGGCATGTTCTCACGCTTTTTTAAGCCAGATCATCCCATTACCACCGATTTCATGCACGCTCCCGTGAATAGGAAGATTGCGTGGATCAAATTGCAGCCGCACGGGTCCTTCCACGGAGCGCTTACTTTCCAGGCCATCATTCCGAGTTCCTCGGACAAGATTCCCGCGGGGCACATCCCGGTCTGGTTTCTTCCCTGGGAAAGCCATCATCTGATCGAGATGGCGATCCCCATGAAGCAGAATGAGGACGATGACGATCCGGACGATCCGAAGTTGTTCTTCACCGCCGCCATCAACGGGTGCTCCGTCTTCGTGCGGGGAGATCCGCGCTCGCCCACCGTGGCGCACGCCGGAATCAGCCAGGTCTCGACGCCCTACGGCAATGACCCTGCGACCTTTTGGAGGCACCTTCTCGAGTCGAATCTCGCGGCGAACGACATTCACGGCGGGAAAACCTGGGAAGTCAACAACACGGATTACATCAACCAGACCGGCGTTTCCGGCGGCGCGAAGACCGCGCATAGCGATGCCTACCTGCGCTGGCTGAAGACGCTTCCTTCCGGAATGATTACCGTGAGCCATGTCGTGCCCTGGGGCTGTGTCTTCGGCGTGCGCTACGGACGCTTGTGGACGTTCTACCTGCAGGAGAACGCGACGGTCTTCACCTATAAGCTGGTTTCCCGGTACGAGAAGATGGACGTCACGGAGAAGCAGAAGATCGTGGGTCCGTTCAGCCGCGAAGTCACGAAGGAAGTGAGTGTGATGCGGACCGTGAAGCTCGAATCCACCGTGAACCGCCCGATCGTGTTGCGGGACTTCTTCCCCGGCGCGGGTGGCAAGGTGAATTTCATCGACAAGTGGCAGGGTTTCTAGCCGGAACCACAAACGAGCTTCGGCAATAGTCAGAGGCGAAAGAGACTGGGGGCTCCGGAAGCCAGCCAGTCTCTCTTGTTTTCGCGACTCAGATTCCGCATGCTAACTGGATGCGTTCCGCAGCGCCCTCCATCGTTTCCCCAGATACCGGTTCCAGTACATGAGGAAGCCCGTAATCGTAAGCAAGGGCAGGACCAGCCCGAACAGGAACCACAGCCACTGCACCACCGGCCCCCACGAAGTTCCAAAGTGCAACGGGACCACCAGCCAGATGAGCCAGTCTCCCAGTGTTTGGTTCTTGCCGCGATGCCACGTCAGAAGGTGCTCTCCGGTGTGCTGATCGAAATAGAGGAAGTCTGTGTTCGCATAGTCCCCCATATCCCCTCTGGCCATGTAGACGGTGAATACCGGGCGCTTCCCGCCACCGTAAAAGTAGCCTTCCAGCGCGCCGTCGGGCGAGAGTTGCCGCGCGTGGCGTAGCACGGCGTTGACATCGAGATCCGCTTCGGGAGTGATGGGGCGTTGCGAGATGCGCCGCACCTCTTCGGCCGGGTAACTCGCCGTGATAATTGGCGAGATTTGTTGTATCGGTTCCGTGAATAGCTTCGGCCAGGTGAAGTAGATCCCGGTGAGCGCCCAGGTGAGCGTGAACAGGATCGTCCAGAAGCCCGTCACATTGTGCAGATCGAAGTTGATGCGCTTCCAACTCCGGCGGAAGTTGACGAGGAACCCGCGTTTCCAGGAGCGGATGCCCGGCCACCAGAGCACGAGTCCGGTCAGCGTGAGCGCGAGCAGGATCGCCCCGCCAACGCCATTCCAGAAGCGCCCCTTTCGCCCGATCAGCAGGTTGACGTGCAACTCTTCCATCCAGCTCACCCAGGAGCCCTCGCGATCCGCCGCTCCCAGCACGGCGGCGGTATGCGGATGCGAATAGACCGCGAGCGGTTCGCGAATCGTGCGCCATTCCGTATCTGACGCCGCTGCTTTCTTCGTCTTCGCTCGAACCGTGGTGACATAGAGCGGATTGAACACCGACGGGCAGGCCGTCAGATATACTTCCTTGTCCGGGTAGGCAAGCTCCACATTGCGCACAACCGTAGCAAGGCTCTCCGGCGTGCAGGCGCGCGTATCCACCGCCCCCACGTCGATCCGCGGCCTCGGAAAGAGTTCTTCCTTGAATACCAGGATTGACCCGCTAACCCCGATGGCGATGATGTAGAGGCCCACGATGATGCCCGTCCAGAGATGAATCTGGAACATCGCCTTGCGCAGCCATACTTGTTGAGGGCGCTGCAGGAACCGCTGCCATAATCCGGCGGACGGTACGGGCTTCGCCGGTCTGCTGTAGTTGCGAATCACCATGTCCTGCCTCTAGAACTGCAAGCGAAGCGCCAGTTGTAGCGAGCGCGGGCCACCCATCTGGTAGAGCGGGTTCAATCCGCCAAGCTGGCTGGCTTGGGTGCCGGAAGCCCACCCAAAGGGCCGCGCCGCCGTGGAGGATTGAATGTTGCTGGCAATCGCGCCGAAGTTGGCGTGGTTGAACAGATTGAACGCTTCCGCCCGGAAGGTGAGCCGCGCCCGGTCTGTCAGCGCGAACTCCCGGCGCAGGGCCAGATCGTTCTGGTAGGAGGCAAAGCCGCGCGCGATATTCCGTCCCGCGGTTCCCTCCTCGCCCGCGGCGGGCAGGATAAAGGCCTTCAGGTTGATGACGCGGTGTCCCGGCGCGTTCTCCACATTCACGTAGAGCGGCTGCGAAGCATCGAGATGGGGGTACGGCGCGTAGGAAAGGCCGCTGGCCGAAACCTGCGTCGATGCCACCACATCCACGGGCAGTGCCGAGCGAGCCGCAATGCGTGTGTCTACGCCCCAACCTCCGAGAAGCGCGCGGAGCGCCGGTTGGGAATAGCCACTGGGAAGATCGTAGGAGATTGCCGCCTGAAAATTGTGTCGGATGTCGTAATTCGAACTCGCTCGGAGCAGCGTGCTCGATGTGAAGTTGCTGGTGGCATCGTCGATCGCGTGAGCCCAGGTATAAGAGGAGAGCACCTGCAGGCCCTTCGAAAAGTGCCGGCGGAACTGCGCTTGGAGGGAGTGGTAGTTCGAAGACGATCCATTGGTGGTCGCGAAGAGGAACGAAGAGCCTGCGGGGAAGTTCGGGTTCGCGACGCGATCCGGGTAAAGTTGCCGCGAGAGCAGCAGCCGTTTCCCTTCGGAGCCGACGTAGCCGACGCTCAGCGTCTGGTCCGCGCCGAGTTGTTGTTCTACGGTGGCGTTCCATTGCAAGGCGTAGGGCAGCTTCAGATTCGGGTCGAAGGCAAAGATATTCGCGTAGGAGGAAGCGGTCAGCACCGGCGAGGGCGCGGGAATCGCATTCAACTGTTCCGCGCTCAGCGGGAAGGGCTTGTTGTTCAGATTCAGCGTGCCCGTGATGCCAAGCCCATACCAATAGCCTTCCGATGCCTGCACGGTGCTCGTGTCATAGAAAAGGCCACCGCCGGCGCGCAGCACGGTGTTGAAGCTGGAACTCCGGTTCAGCAGATACGCAACGCCAACGCGCGGTGCGACATTGCCATAGGTCGTCTTCCAGAGATCGGAGCCCTGGGGCGCGATCCGGGTTGCCGCCAGATTGTCCAACTGGTCCACCGTATACGGCTGGTTGCCATTGGCATCCCGTGGCGCGGGGCTCCATTCCCAGCGCAGACCGAGCGACAGACGCAGCCGGTCGGTCACCGCCCATTCATCCTGCAGGAAGAGCGACAGGTTCTTATAGACCGGGGCCATATTGCCGACGGACCGGTAGGCGGTGTTCAGTTGCGGCGTGTTCGTGAGCAACTGATTCTGGTTGTAATAGAACGGCGTTTGATAGAAGTGCGGCAGCGTGGAGGCTGTCCGGATCATTCGCCAGTCGACGCCCGCCTTCCAGGTATGGCGGCCTTGGGCGAAAGTCAGAGTGTCAATGAAATTAAGCTGCCTCTGCCGGTTGTTCTGCGGGTTGAGCCAGAAGCCGGGACGCGTGTTGACGCGGTAGCTGAAGAGCGCCCAATCCGTGTCCCGTAGGCCGTCGAAATCGCTGATCGAAAGCGGCGTGGCTCCGCCGAAATCGTCGATACGCACCTTTGTGATCTGGTCCGTCCACGTGGAGTTGAAGCGGGCTTCGTTCGATACGAAAGGCCCCAGGATATTCGTGCCGCCCAGCGTGAGGGCCTTGTTATTCACCATCGCGTCCGTGAGTTGCGCCATGTTGCCGGAATAGCGGCTGCTGGTGCTCGAAGGCACGTAGGCGTAACGCCCGAAAACGCGAAAGGCATCAGTGAACGCATGGTCCAGGCGAAGACTGCTCGAATCGATGGAACTCGGCTGGGAATAGCTGGCCACGA
>JADLCF010000192.1 GCA_020847315.1 Bryobacterales bacterium
CGCATTTTCTACCCCCGTAATGCACTCGTGGCCTTTGCCGAGCAACGCGCGGTACGCCAAGCGGAGCCAGGGGCCCGCGGCCAGGAACTTCGGAAGGTAGCCTGAAAGTGTCGGCCGCATACATCGCAGGTGCGTACCGTTCTATTGTGTTCGGGTAGCGAATTCAAGATTCCGGCAGAGGCTGTGGACCCTACGACGGGTTTAGCAATGCAGTGGCGGTGGTTGCGTGCGGTGCCCGCATGGTTTACATGCCCTTACTTTCAAGACCGTTACGCTGCCTTGGGGTACCGCTGTGTATTGGCCGGATCGGGCTGCTTCATTGCGTTCGCGAGTAATCGGGTAGTAAATTCGAGATCCCGGCAGAGGTTGTGAACCCACGTGGATCCACCCAGGTACAAGCGCTCCTCATGAATGGTGTGGGACGCGGCGGAGATCCCTAGAGAGCGCGCATCGGGGCGATACGTGGTCTCGCGGGCGGCGGCCCTGCTAAATACTGCGGCCTTTCGTGAAAGGCTCCTTTGAATACGCATCACCCTTAGTTTGTCCCACGACTCGCCGGTCCGGGCCTCCAGGTGTTCGCCGATTGTCCGCCAGGTGAAACCTTGACTGCGTGCAACAGCCACAGCAGTTTCCTCGTCAGTTAGCCCAACACGCGCACATGCTACTGCTATATCGACGGTGGCATCCCACGCCACCCGCGCGGATGAGCGCCACACGCCGGTTGTGGTATTGCGAATGCAACGAACGCATGCGAGTTTCGCTTGGCCGGCATGATCATCAGAAACAGGCAGCGGTGACCGGTGCTTCACTTCCCAAGTAGACTTCCCTTCGGCGCGATCAGACTTACGTTGCTCACTGAAAGCCAGCGCCCTTACTCGTCCTGGTGTCAAGTCAGCATCTGAGAGATTCCCAAGGGCGAGAGCAATGTTCGCTTCCATCGAACGGTCGAGCCCGATAAAGCGGAATGTGAACTCCCGAAGTATTGCTTCGCTGTTGATGTGCTCGCGAGCCGCGAGAACAGCAGCCTCTGTAGTGTCACTGATTGCGCCCCTTACGAGAACTGTTTCGATGGCGCGCAGAAGCAACACCGTAGGAGTTAAAACGGTCCTGTGAGTGACGTTTCCACCGCCCGGCAGCGGTAGCGTAACCACTTCAACCTGCCAATTCATTTCACTTAACACTCTAGTATGTCGTTCCGTGTATTTCTCTCGGGTGTTTGCGTAAGTCTATTATATCCAGCGGATAATAAATCAATATCGGGTGTAAACGCGCGTGGTGCTGAGCCGCGGCCTGTCCAAAAAAAAACGTCTTGTCCGTCTAAAACTACCGCTTGTCGTTACATATTTCCATGAAGGGAGATTTTACTGGATATGGAAAATCAATGCGTGGGACGCCAGACGTATACCGTTACCGAGGCCGGAAAGATTCTCGGTATCGGACGAAGTAGCGCCTATGTGGGTGTTAAGACGGGCGCTATCCGATCAGTCCGTATTGGTAGACGGATCGTGATCCCACGGTTAGAACTACATCGCCTACTCCACGGTAGTAACGCCCACCAGGCGGCCTGAAATGTCGGCGATGATCTTGCGAGTGAAGGACTGGGGCCGGCTGTACGAGAACAACCGAACCCGCGACCTGAAAGCAATGCAATGGGTACCCATCCCGAACCGAATGGACGGAGACGGTTATACCGAATTGGTCGATCACGAGAGCGGGGCGGCCCATTTGGGCGCCTGGCTGGCTATGGTACAGATTGCCTCACGCTGCCATCCTCGCGGCACCTTGGTACGGGATGACGGACGACCGCATACACCGCAATCGCTTGCGAGGATATCGCGGCTACCTGCGACGTTATTCGATGAGGCGCTCCCGCGACTCATTCGAATCGGGTGGCTGGAATCCTACCGGGCTGATAACTGTCGAGGTTTCATAGACACGCATGAAGTTGCGGCGGAACCGCAACGCGACGCCGAAATCCCGCAGGATGGTGCGATTAGTCCGCAGGATGGTGACCATGAAGGGAAGGAATGGAAGGAACAGAAGGAACAGAAAGAGGGAACGGAACGCGCGCGCGTTTTGACGTTTTCTGCACCTGAGTCTGGAATCCATGAATTCCTGAACGCCTACCCGAAGAAGACCAACCGGGACGCGGCAACGCGTGCATATCTTTCAGTGATCGAAACAGCGGAAGAACACGCTCGCCTCATGGCCGGATTGCGCCGCTGGCTGGATTCCGACCAATGGCACCGCAGCCTGAAGGATAACAGTGGGCGGTATGTTCCAAACCCAGGCAGATTCATCGCGAACAGGCTTTATGTAGACGAGCCCGCTCCCTTCGGGGGTGAGGGCGACGATACCGGCGGCACAGAAGTTGATGTCTTCGCCCGGGTGGCACGACAGGTGCTCTCCCGAGAGAATAAGGCGGCATAGCAATGATAAATAAAAATCTAACTCCAGAGGCTCTCCGGCGATCACTTCGCCGGCTTGCCCTTTTATGTTTTTTTCCAACACACCCCGAATCACTGGAAGCGCTAGCCGAGATTGTCACCGGGATATGCGCCACCGATGAAGAGCTTGACGGTGTGACCCAACGCCTTTTGAAAGAACTCGATCAATGGCCCGGTCCAAGCACGTTCGCCGCGGAATTCGCGCGCGTGTGGCGTGAATTGTACGGCCCCAAGGCTTCCCACGAGGGAATAAACCCAACTCTCGAATGGATTGCTCCCTGGAAGGTCGATCAATCGACCAAAGAGGAGATATCGTGAACAAATCACAGCA
>JADLCF010000193.1 GCA_020847315.1 Bryobacterales bacterium
CATGAGGAAAGGAAAGCGGTTTTAGCGATGATGCGAATAGACGATAGCCTCACTCCCGCGGCGCTGCTGCCGGGGATTCAGCGCATGTGGGAACTCTCCGCCTCGAAGATCCGCGCATTGGACGCGGGTTACACGCCGGAGAAGGGGACCCCCGTATTCACGGTGGCCGGCAAGTACACCAGCCGTGGTTGGACCGAATGGACGCAAGGCTTCCAGTTCGGCTCCGCGCTGCTGCAATTCGACGCAACCGGTGATGCGGCCTTTCTCGAAATGGGACGTAGCCGGACGCTCGCGCTCATGGCCTCGCACGTCACGCACGTTGGCGTTCACGATCACGGATTCAACAACGTGAGCACGTATGGGAACCTGTTGCGGCTGGGCAACGAACGCGCTTATCCCATGAGCGAATGGGAGAAGCAGTTCTATGAGATGGCGCTCAAGTGCTCCGGCGCGGTGCAGGCCAGCCGCTGGGCGCAAGTGAAGGAGGGCGGTTTCATCTATAGCTTCAACGGGCCGCAATCGCTCTTCGTCGATACCATGCGCTCCGTGCGGTCCCTGATGGTCGCAGACCGCTTGGGCCACGCGCTGATGGGCGAGAACGATCAGCGCATCTCCCTGCTTGGCAGGGCGATCGACCACTGCCTGATGACTGCGAAGTATTCCATCTATTACGGCGAGGGGAGAGATATCTACGACCTTCGCGGGCGCACCGTTCATGAGGCGATCTTCAACCGCAACGATGGTGCGTTTCGCTGTCCCAGCACGCAGCAGGGTTACTCCGCCTTCACGACTTGGACGCGCGGCCTTGCGTGGGCGATGTGCGGGTTCGCCGAGGAACTGGAGTATCTGGATTCGGTATTCGACGAGGCCCTTGATCCCTTTGGCGGGCGTGAGGCCATCGTGGCGGTCTTCCGCAAGGCGGCCGAAGCGGTGTGCGACTTCTACATCGCCAACACCCCTGCCGACGGAGTTCCGTATTGGGATACGGGCGCGCCCAGCCTCCACAAGCTCGGCGATTACTTAGACCGTGCCTCCGAACCCTATAACGCGCATGAGCCGGTGGATTCCTCCGCGGCAGCGATCGGCGCGCAGGGCCTGCTGCGGCTCGGGGCTTGGCTGCTCGACAAGGGTGAGATCGTCCAGGGCAAGCGCTACCGGCAGGCCGGCTTGAGCGTGCTGGCGACGCTGCTCGAAGAACCCTACCTGAGCACGGCGCCGGAGCACGAAGGGCTGCTGCTGCACTCGGTCTATCACCGGCCGAACGGCTGGGATTACATTCCCGCCGGGCAGAGCGTGCCTTGCGGAGAATCCAGCATGTGGGGCGATTACCACCTGCGCGAGGCCGCGCTCTATACGCAGCGGCTCGCGGAACAACGGCCTTACCTTACCTTTTGGAGCTAGGAGACTCGTGATGACGATTGCCGATATCCAACAAATCGCGGGCCGCGGTTACCCGGCCCGGCGTCGAACGCGAAACCTGGTGGGGGGAGCGTCCCCTATCCAGGCCAACAACTTCTCCATGGGCTACGTCGTGCTAGAGCCGAAGGGCGGCCAGGTGCCGTGGCATAACCAGGAGCAGGAAGAAGTCTACTTTGTCGTCGAAGGCACGGGCGAAATGTGCCTGGGCGAAGAGCGGCAAACGCTGAGCGGCGGGCAGGCCGTCTTCATCCCGCCTACCGTATTCCACCAACTCACCAACATCGGCGAGACCCCGCTTGTCATGATTTACTGCTACGGCCCGGCGGGGGATGTGGCGCATTGGCGGCAGGAATTGGATGGCACGCTGCCGAAAGCCGGCGTGGATGTCCCTGCGCTGCCCGAAGGCGCTTGGCCGCAATGCACGGAGAAACCCAAGGCGTAGCGGACGCCACTCGAAGTTCAGGAACCGGAGAGGAAGCACTATGAGCGAAGCAACCATTCATCGCGTGGGCATCATCATGAACGGCGTCACTGGGCGCATGGGCACGAACCAGCACCTGATGCGCTCCATCCACGCCATCATCCGGCAGGGCGGCGTCTACGTCAGCCCCACCGAACGCATCATGCCGGATCCGCTGCTGATCGGGCGGAACACCGTGAAGCTCCGGGAACTCTCCGAGCGCACCGGCGGCATTCCGTTTTCGACGGATCTCGACGCCGCGCTCGCGGATCCGAAGTATTCGGTTTACTTCGACGCGCAGACGACGGACCGTCGGGCGGACGCCGTGAAAGCGGCCATCGCGGCGGGCAAGCACGTCTATTGCGAGAAGCCTACTTCCGGCAGCACGGAAACGGCGTTCGAACTCTACCAACTGGCGCGCAAGGCAGGCGTCAAGCACGGCGTCGTGCAGGATAAGCTCTGGCTGCCGGGCCTTGTGAAGTTGAAGACGCTGATCGATTCCGGTTTCTTCGGCCGGATTCTTTCCGTTCGCGGCGAGTTCGGTTACTGGGTGTTCGAGGGCGATCTCGTCTCTCCGCAGCGCCCATCCTGGAACTATCGCGCCGAGGATGGCGGCGGCATCATCCTCGACATGCTCTGCCACTGGCGCTATGTGCTCGATAATCTCTTCGGCGGCGTGAAGGCGGTTTCGTGTCTCGGGGCAACGCACATTCCGGAGCGCATCGATGAAGCGGGCAAGCCCTACAAGTGTACCGCCGACGATTCGGCCTACTCCACCTTCGAACTCGAAGGCGGCATCGTGGCGCACTTCAATTCGTCCTGGAACGTGCGCGTGCGGCGCGACGACCTCGTGACCGTGCAGGTGGACGGCACGCGAGGCTCGGCTGTGGCCGGTTTGCGTGGCTGCTACATCCAGCATTACGGCGCCACCCCGCGCCCGGTGTGGAACCCGGATATCGATTCTCCGATCGACTTCATGGCGGGATGGCAGAAACTGCCGGATCAGGAAGCGGTTTACGACAACGCATTCAAGGCTCAGTGGGAATTGTTCTTGAAGCACGTCGTGAAAGATACGCCCTTCCGCTGGGATCTGCGGGAAGGCGCCAAGGGCGTGCAACTCGCCGAGAAGGGCCTGGAAAGTTGGAAGAAGCGCGCCTGGGTGGATGTTCCCGAACTGCCCGCATAACCTCGCTGAAGAACATCGCTGGGTAGCGAAGCGGCAGGGGGCGTGAGCATGTCTCACGCCCCCTTTCCTTGATGAGCCGGCCGCCTTCCAGGGTGACAAGCGGGCTACTGGAAAGCGCTCGGTTGATAGACGCTCATGATCTCGCGCACCATCTCCTCGCGCGAATCGAAACGCGCCGCGTCGTAGCATCCCAACGGATTCTCGACTACCTGGACCAGGCACCGGTTGCAATAGCTGCAAGGCTTTGGCGCGCGGTCGAGACCCTGCCGGAATAACTCCACCAGATTGGGGTTGGCGATCAGCGAACGCGCGATCGTTACGCCGTCGCATTGCCCCGCATCGATGGCCTTCCGGATCACGCTCGCGGTCTGGAAGCCGCCCGTACAGAGTACGGGAATGGAAACGGCTTTCTTCACCGCGTGGGAATCCGCCAGGTTCAGCCCTTCAATCACATCGCCCCGTTCCTTCAACCAGCGCTGGCGGAACAGCCGCCCGGTGAGCTTGCCGCGCAGCAGCCGATAGTTCCGGTAAGTCTTCGCCCCACTCGAAACCATGGAGTCGTACGCTTTGACGAATTCCTCGATCGGCAGGTCGCCGGCGGGATTCCGCGGGTGAGCGAAGTAGCCCCCGGTGGAGCAATGGATGGCATCGACGCCCGCCTGCTGCAGCCACTTGCAGACCTCCACGGAATCTTTAATGGTGTTCCCACGCGGTTCCCGCGTCATGGCGTTGCACAACTCCGTGGTGCTGATCTTCATTTGCAGGTGGAAATCGTCGCCAACCTTCCGGCGGATGGCGCGCACCACTTCAAGCACGAAGCGCGCGCGGTTTTCGAGGCTGCCGCCGTATTCGTCCGTGCGATCATTGATCGCGGAAGAGAGGAACTGCGTAATCAGGTATCCATTCGCGCCGTGCAGTTCCACGCCGTCGAGCCCCGCGTCCCTGGCGCGGCGCGCGCCTTCGCCGAATGCCTCCACGGCTTCCTGAATCTGCCCCTTCGTCATGCGCTCGCATTCGAAGCCATGCAGGGGGTCCGGTTTATCGGTGGAACTGAGCCCTTTATCCCACTCGATTCCCTGGATGTCGCGCTGGCGGCCTCCGTGGCTCAATTGCAGGATGAACTTGCAGTCGTGCTCGTGAACGCGCTTGCCCAGCTCGCGCCAGAAGGGGATGGTGTCGTCGCGATCGATGGTGGCGTATCCCGGCATGATGCGGCCACGCATCAGCACGGGCACGAACGACGATAGAATCGCGCCCGCGCCCCCCTTGGCGAACTTCACTTCCCAATTGATGCGGGCCTGGTTGCCGCTGCCGTCGTAGTTGTCGAACCGGCCGGAGACATTGGATCGCCAGACCCGGTTCTTCACTTCCAGGCTGCGGAACTTGATGGGTTCGAACAGAATATCGGTGGGCACGGCTACCTCACCTTCTTCCACGGCGCGAATGGATTCTCGACTCCCTCGAGCGCCACGCTGAGTTCCGGATAGTGCCGCAGCAGCACGCTCTTCAGGCCGTTATCCTCGATGTAATCCAAGCCCCACTGGGTATAGATCTCCTTCGTGTAATCGTCCGTGTAGAAGCGGTCGCTCTTCAGACGGCGCGACGCCATCAGGATGAAGACGCGGAACGCGGTCTCACTGAACCCGAAGCCTGGCGGCAGTTTCTCCGCATAGAGGCCCGCCATCAGGTCCATCTCGTCGATTTCGCCGTAGACGCTCTTCAGTTCGGCCGCCCATTGCGGGTTGTCCGTCAGTTCCTCGAAGGATTTCACGCGCGGCAACCGTAGCAACTCCCGGAACTGGTTGTAGCGCGGAACACCACGCTCCCGGTCCCGGAGAATATCCACCACGGCGAGGTCGAACGTCCGGCCGTCGTCCATGTGCAGATTTTGCAAATGTTTCGGATAATTGTGCAGGCAGATGGCGCCGGGATGCGCGATGCCGAAACTGTAAAACAGATCCTGCATCCGGAGGGTCTCCGTCACTTTCCGGGCGTTCTTCCCGGAGACTTCCGGAAACGCAAAGTGGGTAATTTCGTTGCCATCCACCACGGAGCGGACGCTGTATTCGTCCGGAATCAGAGGGTGCATCCGGTATACGGAGACAAACTCCTCCGTGAGCGCATATGGGGCGGCATGGTGCTCGGCATGGGAGCCGATGATGCCGCCCAGTAGCTCGTTGTCGTCGAGCCCTGGGAAAAGCTGTTGCAGCTTCTCGCCCGCGATGCCGCGCCAGTTCACCCGCATCGCGAGTTGCACGATGGGGTTCGGCAGAATGCCCGGGGTCCACTCGATGGTATGAATTTTCGCCATCAGGGCCGCGTTGATCAGCCGGGCCGTCTGGAAGAGCTGCTCATCGTCCCACTGCGGATTGCGGCGCTTCAGTTCCGTGGCGATCGCATTGTGCTCCAGCGTGAAGAGCGTGTGCAGCATGCTGAGGCCGATCCACCAGTTGTCCACGATGGCCGTCAGGTCGAGCCCAGTCTGGTCGTCCAGGGGAAGAATGCCGCCCGCGGTCGTCTTCAGCTTGCCGTCCTGCGCGGTGCGCACTTTCGCCGCGATCGTCTTGTGGCTGCCGTAAATCTGTGATCCGTCCCACCAATGGGTAACGTGGTTCGTGAATGTGGGTCGCCGGCTTGCGTCGGGAGAGGGGTGCGCGTCGGGCTCCGTTTTCGGTACCCGCATCGGCCGCTTCGGCCAGTTGTCCGCGGCGTCAAGAGGAATCTCGAACTCGCCATTGGCTGCGTCCGTCTTGCCGTGGCTGAACCAGTCATGTACCTGAAATTGAATCCATGCCGCCGCCAGCAGGTTGAGAATCGTGGCCGGCTGAAATGAGTGGCGCGTCAGCAATACCTTGCTCACCAGCCGCGGATTCGGGTTCATGAGGTTCGCGCTGTCCGGGCGCGTATCCTTGAGCGGAAAGTTACGGCCGAAGCGGGTGTCCACCGCTCCCATCTTCGGGAACTTGAGGTCATTATACGTCCCCTCCGTCTGGCGGTATTTTCGTTGAGGAGAATCCGGCGCCGCGGGCGGAAGGCCGCCCGTGAGTGGGGCATCCTCCGTGTCGTGCAGGTTTTCTTTCCGAAGCGCGTTGCGAATCTCGATCAGCGACCGCATCGCTTTCAGCCGTGGTTGTTCATACCAGGGTTTGTTTCGTCCGAAGAGGTTTCGGATCGCGGATATCAGGCCCATCTTCCACCCTCCATGCCCCAGCCGTGCCTGGAATAAGACGTTCCGTCAAGTGCGTGTCTGGTTCAGACCTGGTCTACGTCTGTTCCTTCGCGGCGCGATACTTCTCTATGCGCGGAATCCGGGCCGGGGGGCTC
>JADLCF010000194.1 GCA_020847315.1 Bryobacterales bacterium
CGCAAGCACTCACCATCGGCGAAGAGCGATTCCGCGACGCGGAGGCGCTGCTCAATAGCGGCAAGACAGCGGACGCCATCGCGGCTTTCGAAAAACTCCGCACCGACTTTCCTCGCACGTGGATCGACCGCGTATCGCGGCAGCGTCTGGAGAAGATCCGGGCCAGCGCCACGAGCCAGGCTCCGCAAAGCTCGACGCCGCGCTGAAAACACTATAGAGATCCCCGTCAGTCAGCGTATACGTTATGTAATAATCGGCGCACGCCCGTGTCCGAGCCTGGTATACGCTAAAGGTTCTCAATCAGGGTAACCGGCGTGACTGTTTACAGCGACAAGCTTGTCAGCTTTATTTGGGATGTGGCGGATCTACTGCGGGGGCCGTACCGGCCTCCGGAATACCGGAAGGTGATGCTTCCGATGACGGTCCTGCGGCGGCTGGATTGCGTCCTCGCGGGTACGAAGGTGAAGGTCCTCGATACCGCGAAGGCGGTCAAAGGGCAGCCTGCGACTCTCATTGATCGGAGGCTGAAGCAAGCGGCGAAGCAGCCTTTCTATAACGCCAGCAAATACGATTTCGAGAAGCTGAAAGGCGACCCGGACGGACTGGCGCAAAACCTGCTCAACTACATTCGCGGGTTTTCTCCGGACGTACGCAAGGTCTTCGATAACTTCGCATTCGATCAGCAGATTGCGAAGCTCGATCAGACGAACCGGCTTTTCAAACTTGTGAGCAAGTTCTCCGAGGTGGACCTGCATCCGGACCGGGTCTCGAACCTGGAGATGGGCCGGACGTTCGAAGAACTCGTCCGCAAGTTCAACGAAGCCGCGAATGAAGAAGCGGGAGACCACTTCACGCCGAGAGAAGTGATCCGGTTGATGGTGGATCTGCTATTCGGTCCGGATGACGACGCCCTGACGCGAAAGAACGTAGTGAAAACGCTGTTCGATCCGGCAGCGGGAACGGGCGGGATGTTGTCGGAAGCGTCGAAGTACATCCGGGAACTGAACCCGGACGCGACGCTGGTGTTGTTCGGGCAGGATTACAACCCGGAGGCATATGCGATCTGCGGTTCGGACATGCTCATGAAGGGCGAGGACATCGACCATATCGCGTTCGGGGACTCGCTTGGGGACGGGAGGACGTCGGACGCGTTTCCGGACACGAAGTTCGATTACATGCTGGCGAACCCGCCGTTCGGGGTGAAGTGGGAAGCGCAGCAGGAGCGGTTGCGGCGCGAGCATGAAGACCTTGGGTATAACGGGCGGTTCGGGGCGGGCCTGCCGCGAATCAACGACGGGTCGTTTCTGTTCCTGCAGCACATGATTTCGAAGATGTGGCCGTACTCACATCGGGAGCGGACGGGGTCGAGGGTCGCCATCGTGTTCAACGGGTCGCCGCTGTTCACGGGCGATGCCGGATCGGGCGAGAGCAACATCCGGCAGTGGATCGTCGAAAACGACTGGCTGGAGGGGATTGTCGCGCTGCCGGACCAGTTGTTCTACAACACGGGGATTCACACGTATATCTGGGTGGTGACGAACCGGAAGTCCCGGAAGCGCAAGGGCAAGGTGCAGCTTGTGAACGCGACGGGCTTCTTCGAGAAGATGCGCAAGTCGGCGGGCAACAAGCGCAACCTGATTTCGGAGGAGCAGATCGGCGAGATTGCGCGCCTTTACGAAGCGTTTGAAGAGGGCGAGCACTCGAAGATCTTCGACAACGAGGATTTCGGTTACCGGAAGATCACCGTGGAACGCCCGCTGCGGCTGCGGTTCGAAGTAACGGAGGAAGGGCTGGAGCGGCTCGCGGAGGCACGGGCATTTGCGGCGCTGGCGACGTCGCGCAAGTCAGGGAAGGAAGGGCGGGCGGAGATTGGCCGGGGACAGGCGTTGCAGGAGCAGATCGTTGCCGCGCTCCGTAAGTTGGCGGGCGAGGTATGGCTGTCGCGCCCCGTGTTTGAAGGGGTGCTGGACGGACTGCCGGTTTCGATGAAGGCTCCAGTGCGTAAGGCGGTTTTGGCGGCGATGACGGAGCGGGACGAATCGGCGGAGGTTTGCCTTGACCAGGACGGCAAGCCCGAGCCCGATCCGGAGTTGCGGGATACGGAGAACGTGCCGCTGAAGGAGGACGTGCAGGAATACTTCCGGCGCGAGGTATTGCCGCATGTGCCGGATGCGTGGGTGGATGAGAGCAAGACGAAGGTCGGCTACGAGATTCCGTTTACGCGGCATTTTTACAAGTACACGCCGCCTCGCCCGCTGGAGGAGATCGAGCGGGACATTCGGGAACTGGAAGGGGAAATTGTGCGGATGTTGGCGGCGGTGGGGCGGTGAGAGTGAACGAGTGTGCCGGGGACCGGTGCGTTCCGTGGCTGAGCGGTCCGGATTACGTGCCCTTGAAGGTTGCGTGCGCCATTAACGAACGAGTGCTGTCCGAGACGACGGACGAGGATTTCGAGTTTGAGTATGTCGACATCTCCGCGGTTGATGAACTCGGGAACATAGCGGCTGGCGAGCGAGTTACGTTCGGCAAGGCACCGTCGCGAGCAAGGCGAGTGCTAAGGCCTAATGACGTTCTGATTGCAACTGTCCGAACGTACCTACGAGCGATCGCTACGGTCGGTGATAACGCAGATCAACTTGTCGCATCTACTGGGTTCGCTGTTTTGACAGCGCGGCCGAACGTAGATCCACGATTCCTGTTCTATTGGTGCCGTTCCGAAGGATTTGTTAGTGGGGTGGTCGCTCGGTCCGTGGGCGTCAGCTATCCGGCGATCAACCCAACGGAACTCGGATGTTTGCCGTTTCCGAAGATGCCCAGAGTGCAGCAGAGCGAAGTTGCGTCGATGCTGGACCGAGCGACCTTCGACGTGGATGAACTGGTGGGCAGGAAGCGGCGGCTCATTGGACTGCTGGAGGAGAAGCGGGCGGCGCTGATCAGCCGGGCGGTGACTCAGGGGCTGGATCCGGGTGTGCGGATGAAGGACTCAGGAGTGGAGTGGCTCGGGCGTGTACCGGCGCACTGGCAGGTGTGCCGTATGAGGCATGTAATCAAGTCCGTGGAGCAAGGCTGGTCACCCCAATGTGACAATGTACCCGCTATAGATGGCCAATGGGGAGTATTGAAAGCAGGTTGCTGTAACCTGGGGCGGTTCGATGCTGCGGAGAACAAGGCGTTGCCTTCAGGTATGAACGTGCCAATCAACTTGGAAGTGAGATCAGGCGACCTGCTGATGTCGCGTGCAAGTGGTTCTGTCGACCTGATCGGGTCGGTGGCGCTGGTGCCAAACGATGTGCGAGCAAATCTGTTGTTGTCCGACAAACTCTATCGCTTGAGGGTTGTCCATGATGTCGTCGAGCCGGAATACCTCGCTTTGAGCCTGGGCTGTCAGAGTACAAGAGATCAGATCCGCGTAATCGTGAGGGGCGCCCCAGGGTTGGCGAATAATATCGCACAGAGCGACGTCAGGGACTTGTGGCTCTGTGTGCCACCACGCACTGAACAAGCCTCAATTCTGCGGATATTGCGCGAGACGAATCACCACACTGCGCGGTTGACGAGTGCCGCGGAACGCACGATTGCGCTTCTTGGCGAATACCGCTCCGCTCTCATTGCCGCCGCCGTGACCGGACAACTCGATCTGAAGAAGCACGAAAAGACCATGGAGGCGCTGGCGTGATCGACTATCGCGAGAAGGCGCTTGAAGATGCAATCGAGCAGTCGCTCATCAATGTGGGCGGGTACCGGACCGTTCCGGAGTCTGCTTTCGACCGCGAGTCCGCTTTGATCGCATCGGAGGCGCTCGCGTTTGTGCAGCGCACACAGGAGAAAGCGTGGAAGGCGCTCGCGGCCTACTACGGCTCGCGCACGGAAGCGGAGTTCATTGCGGAACTGCGGAAAGCGCTCGATGCGCGTGGGACGCTCGACGTTCTCCGCCATGGGCTCGAGTTTTTCGGCCAGACGTTCCGGCTGGCGTACTTCGCTCCGGCGAGCGGTCTCAATCCGGATAGCGCGAAGCTGTATGCGGCGAACCGGCTCGGGGTCACGCGGCAGGTCCACTTCGATACGCGGAACGAGCAGTCCGTGGATCTGATGCTCAGCCTGAACGGCATTCCCGTGGCCACGGCGGAGCTGAAGAACCACTTTACGGGGCAGACGGTGCGGGATGCCGTCGCGCAGTATCGCGGACGGGACCTACGCGGCGTTGCGCTGTTTCAGTTCAAGTCGCGGGCGCTGGTGCATTTCGCCGCCGATCCGGACGAGGTCTACATGACCACGCGGCTCGAAGGGGAGTCGACGCGATTCCTGCCCTTCAACAAGGGACGCAAGCAGGGCGCAGGCAATCCGGACAATCCGAACGGGCACCGGACGGCGTACCTGTGGGAAGAGATCTGGGCGCACGATTCGTGGCTCGACCTGATCGGACGATTTCTGCACCTCGAAAGAATCGAGAAGCCCGATCCGGCGACTGGCAAGACACGCGTTGTCGAGAACCTGATTTTCCCGCGCTATCACCAGATCGACGCGGTGCGGAAACTGGTCGCCGACGCGCGGGAGTCGGGCGCCGGCAAGAGCTATCTGATCCAGCATTCGGCGGGCAGCGGCAAGAGCAATTCAATCGCGTGGCTGGCGCACCGGCTCGCGAGCCTGCATGACGCTCAGGACCGCAAGGTGTTCGATTCGGTGGTGGTGATCACGGACCGGCTGGTGCTCGATAAGCAGTTGCAGGAGACGATTTACCAGTTCGAGCACAAACAGGGCGTGGTGGTGAAAATCGACGAAGACTCAAAGCAACTGGCGCACGCGCTGGCTGCGGGGACACCGATCGTTATCACGACCCTGCAGAAGTTCCCCTTCGTGACGAACCACATCGGCAGCCTGCCGGACAGGCGGTATGCGGTGATCATTGACGAGGCGCATTCATCGCAGTCGGGCGAGGGGGCCACGAGAATGAAGGCTCTGCTCGGCGGGGAGCGGGTGCGGGAAGAGGCGAAGCGGATCGCACAGGAAGAGCAACTGCCGGACTACGAGGAGGAAGTTCTGCGGGTGGCGCTCGCGCGCAGGCATCAGCCGAACCTGAGCTTCTTCGCATTCACGGCGACACCGAAATACAAGACGCTGGTGACCTTCGGGGTGAAGGGCGCCAATGGCGAGCCGGAGCCGTTCCATCACTACTCGATGAAGCAGGCGATCGAGGAGGGCTTCATCCTCGACGTGCTGCGGCACTACACGACTTACAAGGTGTATTACCGGCTGGTGAAGGCGGCCGGAGAAGATCCGGAAGTGGAGCGCAAGAAGGCGACAAAGGCGCTGGCGCGCTTCGCGCGGTTGCATCCGCATAACATTTCACAGAAGACGGAGATCATGGTGGAGCACTACCGGACGCACGTGCGGCCGAAGATCGGCGGGCGCGCGAAGGCAATGGTGGTGACGAACTCGCGGCTTGAAGCGGTGCGGTACAAGCGCGCCTTCGACAAGTACATCGGGGAGAAGGGCTATGACTTCCGCACGCTGGTGGCGTTCTCGGGGACGCTCACGGACCCGGACGATGGGACGGGTGAGGAGTTGACGGAGGTAAACGTCAACGGCGGCCACATTTCCGAGAGGGCGCTGCCGAAGGAGTTCTGTAAGGACGTCTACGGCGTGCTGATTGTGGCCGAGAAGTACCAGACGGGGTTCGATCAGCCGCTGCTGCACACGATGTATGTGGACAAGAGGCTCGGCGACGTGCAGGCGGTGCAGACGCTGTCGCGGCTGAATCGCACCTGCGCGGGGAAGGAAGACACGTTCGTTCTGGATTTCGTGAACGATCCAGAGGAGATCGTGGCGGCTTTCCGGCCGTACTATGCGGACCCTCCGGTGGTAGCCGAGCATGCGGACCCGCGGCAGTTGTACAACCTGCGGAACGACATGCTTGGGCGGCATGTCGTGTACGAGGTGGAAGTGGATCAGTTCGCGGCCGTGTTCTTCGCTCCGGGCGGGAAGAAGGATACGATGAGCGGGCACGCGCTGATGACGTCCATCGTGGACAAGGCGGTGACGCGGTTCGAAGAGGCTCCGGAGAAAGAGCGGGGGGAGTTGCGGGACCGGATGGAGGCGTTCCGGCGGTTGTACGGATTCCTGTCGCAGGTGATTCCTTTCTTCGATACGAAGCTGGAGAAGTTCGACGCGTACCTGCGGTTCCTGTTGACGAAGCTGCCGAGGCGGGCAGGCTCGGGGCCGCTGGATCTGGACGATGAGGTGCGGCTGAGGTTCTATCGCATTCAGAAGATCCAGGAAGCGCGGCTGCTGCTGGAGGACGGACAGCCAGGACGTCTGGATGCCCCGACGGAGGTGGGGACAGGCAAGGCGGCGGAGGAAGAGGTGCCGCTGTCGCGCGTGGTGGATGTGCTGAACGAACGGTTCGGGACGGACTTCACGGCGAACGACGAACTTTTCTGGGACCAGGTGCGGGAGGACGCAGCGGGCGACGAGTCGGTTCGCGGGGCGGCGGAGGAGAATACGCGGGAGAACTTCTCGTATGTCTTCGACAAGAAGCTGGAAGAACTGGTCATGAGCCGGCTGGACCGGAACGAGAAGCAGGCTCTGCCGTTTCTGGAGAATGAGCAGTTGCGAGCGGTTCTTACGCGCATTCTGGGCGATCAAATATATGAGCTTATACGTGGAAGTGCCCGGCGGGCGCACGGAAGGGAATCGATACATCACACTTCGTGATGCTACGATGCCATGTCCCGGCAGTACTCAGCGAGGCAAATGGGCTTTCCCGCTCGACATGCGTTGAGCACCCGGCCTGACGGCGCTACGGCTTTTACGGCCGTAAGGCGTGCTCCAATGCTTCGATGAAGAAGTAATCGCCCCACATCACGGATTCATTCACACCCAGGTTCTTATGGATGTGATAAACCCCGCCCTTCAAA
>JADLCF010000195.1 GCA_020847315.1 Bryobacterales bacterium
AGCCGGACACCTTGACCAGTTGTTCCGGCGTGCCGGTGGCCACCACGCGGCCGCCGTCTTCGCCGCCCTCCGGACCCATGTCGACGATCCAATCGGCCGATTTGATCATATCGAGGTTGTGCTCAATGACGATGACCGTGTTGCCTTTGGCGGTGAGCTGGTGGAGGACGTCGAGGAGGCGGCGGACGTCCTCAAAGTGGAGGCCGGTGGTGGGCTCGTCCAGAATGTACACGGTCTTGCCAGTCTGACGCTTGCTCAATTCGCGGGCGAGTTTGATGCGCTGCGCTTCGCCGCCGGAGAGAGTGGTGGAGGATTGGCCGAGCCGCACGTAGCCGAGGCCCACATCCATCAGGGTGCGCAGCTTGGATTCGATTTGCGGCAGGTTCCGGAGCACTTCAAGGGCGTCTTCGATGGTGGCGTCGAGCAGATCGGCGATGGAGTGGTTCTTATACTTCACCTCCAGGGTTTCCTGGTTATAGCGGCGGCCTTTGCAGACATCGCAGGTGACGTAGACATCCGGGAGGAAGTTCATCTCGATGCGCTTGAGACCGTCGCCTCCGCACGCTTCGCAGCGGCCGCCTTTGACGTTGAAGCTGAAGCGGCCGGGCTTGTAGCCGCGCTCCCTGGATTCGGGAAGCATGGCATACAGGTCGCGGATGGAGGTGAACGCTCCGGTGTAGGTTGCGGGGTTCGAGCGGGGCGTGCGGCCGATGGGAGACTGGTCAATCTCGATGACCTTGTCGATGAACTCCAGACCGGTGATTTTTTCGTGGCGACCCGGCGCGCCTTTGGAGCCCCAGACTTCGCGGGCGAGCGCGCGGTAAAGGATATCGTTCACGAGGGTGGACTTGCCGCTACCCGAAACGCCAGTGACGAGGACCATCATGCCGAGCGGGAAGGTGACGGTGATGTCCTTGAGATTGTGCTCACGGGCGCCGTGGACCTTGAGCTCGCGCCCGTTACCCTTGCGCCGTTCGGCGGGCAACTCAATCCGGCGGCGGCCCGAGAGATAGGCGCCGGTGAGCGAGCTTGCAGCGCTTTCGATGGCAGGGGGAGCGCCTTCGGCGACGACATGCCCGCCGAGGGTACCGGCGCCGGGGCCGAGATCGATGACATGATCCGCCCGCTCGATGGTCTCCTGATCGTGCTCGACGACGATGACGGTGTTGCCGAGATCGCGGAGGTGGATGAGGGTGTTGAGGAGGCGCTGGTTGTCGCGGGGGTGCAGGCCGATGGAGGGCTCATCGAGGACGTAAAGCACGCCGCGGAGCTTGCTGCCGATTTGGGTGGCGAGGCGGATGCGTTGCGCTTCGCCGCCGGAGATGGTGGCGGCGGAGCGGGAAAGGCTGAGGTAATCGAGTCCTACGGCCATGAGGAATTCGAGGCGATTGCGGATCTCTTCGAGCACGCGGCCGGCGATCTGACGCTCCCGGTCAGAAAGGTTCCAGCTTCGGGCGAGGTCGAGCGCCGCGCGGACGCTCATGCCGGTGAATTCGGCGATGGAGACCCCTTTCACGGTGACGGCCAAGCTCGCCGGCTTAAGGCGCATGCCACCGCATGACGTGCAGGTGGTGGCGGTTTTGTACTCCATCAACCAGGTTTTGTAATCGTCGTAGGCGTCTTCGAAAATCTCGTCGAGCGTGGGAAGGATTCCGGGGAAGCCTTTGCCGCCGTGGAGGATGGTTTGGCGGAGCTTGGTGGGGTAGTCTTCCCAGGCTTTCGAGAGATCGAGATCCAGCTTGAGGACGGCGTTGCCGATGCGCTGGTTCATGAGGGCGGAGCCTGCGCCAGCGGCCAAGCCTCCGTCGAGGAGCGGCTTCGAGGGGTCTCCGATGACCTTTTCCGGGTCAAAAGTCCAGATGCTGCCGAGACCGTTGCAGGTTTCACAGGCGCCGTAGGGGCTGTTGAATGAGAAGGAGCGGGGTTCGATGGCCGCGAGCAGCTTCGCGCCGCCGCCGCCCGCTTGCCCGCCGCTTGCGTGGATGGTGTAGAAGCGCTCTTCGCCATCCACAACCGCAATCTGGAGGCCGCCCTTGCTGAGCTTGAGGGCGGCGCGGAGAGAGTTTTCGAGGCGCTGCTCAATGCCTTCCCGCAATTGCAACTTGTCGACAACGGCCTCCAGATCGTGCTTCTTCTGGCGTTCGAGCTGGATGGGTTCTTCGAGGGAGCGGATCTCGCCATCGATGCGCGCCTTGAGATAACCGGCGGCGGCAAGGTCTTCCATCTCCTTGCGGTAAATCCCCTTGCGCCCGCGCACGATGGGGGCGAGGACGAGAAGCTTCCTGCCTTGAAAATCGGTGAGGATCTCCTCGAGGACGCTTTCGACGGTATGGCGACGGATCTGCTCGCCGGTATCCGGGTCATGCGCGATGCCGATGGAGCTGTAGAGGAGCCGCAAATAATCGTAGATCTCGGTGATGGTGCCGACGGTGGAGCGCGGGCTGCGGGAGGTAGTCTTTTGCTCGATGGAGATGGCGGGGCTCAAGCCGTCGATGGAATCGACATCGGGGCGCTCCATCTGATCGAGAAACTGGCGGGCATAGGGGGAGAGAGTCTCGACATAACGGCGCTGGCCCTCCGCATAGATGGTGTCAAAGGCGAGGGAGGACTTGCCGGAGCCGCTGAGCCCGGTGATGACGGTGAGCTTATTCCGGGGAATTTCGACGCTCACGCCGGCAAGGTTATGGGTACGTGCCCCGTGAACGACGATGCTAGGGAGCATAAGGGTTCGATTCCGAGCGGGTGGGAGCCAAACTTCCATTCTCCCGAACCGGGATGGAGCCGGTCAATGCAGCGAACCGGCGAATGCCGGCAGAGGGTTGGGATGGACCGGGGGCAACGCGGCATTCCGCGGAGAGGGACGGCCGAGGCGCGCCAGTCCCCTTCCCGTTCCACGATGGATTTAACCGATAGAATATGAAAAGGTTTGGAGCAACGTTTGGGAATGGAAAGGCGCGGTTTGCAATTTTTCCGGAACAGCTTTGTTTGTTTGGCCCTCAGCCTGGCGACGCTGAGCGGCTCCGCCGCGGCCCAGGAAACGGCGGAGCAGATGCAGGCGCAACTCCAGGTGCTTTATGAACTGCGGCCCTCCGTAACGCCGGTGCGCGTATACAGCTATGCCATCGCCGAAGGAACGTTCCAATTGGGGATGCAGGGCACGGACCTCTCGCGGGGAGCGACGGGGGAATTGCGCATCCGGAGCCGCGTGAGCTACAACGAGATCGATTTGCGGGTGAAGGGGCTGCCCGCGGCGCAATCAATCGGGCCGGAATTCCTGACCTATGTAGTGTGGGCGATTTCACCCTCCGGGCTGGGAACAAACCTCGGCGAATTGAGCCTGGAACGGGGCGAGGGGAGGTTGCGGACGCAAACCGATTTACAGAGCTTTGGGGTGATCGTAACGGCGGAACCGTTTTACGCGACCACGACGCCGAGCGACACGGTGGTGCTCGAGAATGTGACGCTCGCGAGCGAGAAGCGCTCGCCGGCCCTAACGTCGGTAGAAACGCGCTTCATCCCGCGAGGGCAATACAAAGTGGGCGCGGAGATGGGCGAAGTGAAGCCGTTCACGTTCGAGGCCGGGATTCCGCTCGATATCTATCAGGCGCGGAATGCGCTGCTGATCGGGAAGCGGACGGGGACGGACCGGTTTGTGCCGGAGGGGTATCAATCCGGCCAGGCGCTGCTCGCCAAGGCGGAAGAACTGTATTACGGCGGGGATACGAAGGCTTCGACGGCCAAGGCCCGGGAAGCCGTGCAGGTGATGGGAGACGCGATTCGATTATCCCTGGAGCGGCAGGAGAAGCTGCGGAGCGACCTGATCAGCCGGGCAGCGGACGACCGGGTGCGCCGCGCGACCGCCACCGCCGAAGATGCGGAGCGGCGCATGAAGGAGGCGCTGCAGAAGCAGGCCGCGGCGGAGAAAGCGACGCGCGAGGCCGAGCAGAAGCGAGCCTCCGCCGAAGATGCAATGCGCCTGGCAGTGGAGGAACGGCGGCGCGCGCAGCAGGAAGCGATCGAGGCCCGCGAAGTGGCGCAGAAGCTGGTGCAGGAACAGCACCAACTGCGCGACTTGCTGGTCGAGCGGCTGAACCAGGTGCTCTCGACCGAAGATACCGACCGGGGCCTGGTGGTGAAGCTCTCCGATATTCTGTTCGACCCTGGCAAGTTTACGCTGAAGCCGGAGACGAAGGTGCTGCTGGCGCGCATCGCGGGCATTCTCTCCTGGGCGCCGGGGA
>JADLCF010000196.1 GCA_020847315.1 Bryobacterales bacterium
AAACAAGCCGGCCCAAGGGTGGCGGCCATCCTGAGCATCGCCGAAACCTGCAAGCGGCAAGGCTTGCCTCTGCGCGACTACCTGTTAGGCGTACTGCCCGGCATGGCCGACCGCAAGCACCAAGACGCGAAGAACTTCACCCCCACCCGCTGGAAGCAAAGCAGAGCCTGACCGAGTTCGTCAAGACTGGGGTTGCTCTGACGGATACGCCTGGGAAGCTGCCTCTTCGGACGCCACGAGCGCAACCGGAAGAAGACGGCTCGGCGCGAAAGCGACTGGCAGGGAGGCTTTGCGTTCGCGGCGCACATAGTAGTCGAGCGTGGAAACGGAGATCCCGGAACGGGCGGCGAAGTCCTTCCGCGTCATCCCGCTCGCCCGGTAACGCATCACCAATTGCTCGCCGTAATCCAGGGAAGAGTTCGAATCCTTCATTCCCCCAGATCAACACGCCTCCGCCGCGGCTTCAAGAATGCGGTTGCTCTGACGGATACGGTCAGTGGGCTTGCCGTCAGCGCAGAAAAGAGACATTCTGCTACCGACTTCTTGATATCGACTTACGAGTGATTCTGCGCTCCGTCTCCTGTTCATCCTGGAAGTTTGTCATGCCTCGAACTCAATAGCTGAGCCCTCACTGGAGGATGAGAGGCGGCCAGCAGAAACCGCGACCGCTTCGAGCAATGCACATCCACAGGCTCCCGGCTGTGCCGAGGACTCATTACTGGCTCGCCTCAATCAGTGGGCTGGCTGCGAGCCAGCCCTGTAACCGACTAATCGAAGCGCGAACATTATCTGGCCCCGCAACTTCGATGGTGGTATCACCTGTGAAGCCCATTTCTTTGAGCGCTTCTACGATCGCCGGCACGCCAACCAAACCATCGCCGAGTGGGATCGTTCCCATGCCGCAACCGTATACGGTTCCCCTTCGCGCCACCCATTCCTCACCCATATCCTTCCAGTGAACATGCCGTATCCGCGAGCCAAAATGCCGGACAAATTCCAGCGGGTCTTCCCCGCCAAGCCAACAATTGCCTGTGTCAAGACAGATACCTAAGCACTCGGGGTGTCCCAGCGCATCTAGCAACTCAGACATGGTCTCCACGGAATCTGTCAGGTGTCCGTGCGTCTCAAGTAGTAGTTCCACTCCAAGTTCTTCCGCCCAACGAATCGGTTCATAGAGCCGCTCCCGGACTGCAAAGATGGCCTGCTCGCGGGACAGAGAATGGCCAAATTCGGTTCTTGGTTCACCTTCGGTTGTGATTACATGGCAGATATCGAGCAGATGCGCCAGCCGAATCGCCTTAATTATCTGGAACGTTGAGTACGTGTCCGGACTGAAAGGATCTAGCAGATTAGCGTGGGCACAGAATGCAGATAGCCTAACCCCAGCATCGAAAGCCATCCTGCGGATCTTCTCTGGATGGCTGTCGAGACTCACACTTGCCGAGAATCCATATTCCACGCCAAGCGTGGCGCCGTCGTGGTTGTCGGTGATGTCGGCAGTATCAAGTCCAAACGCTCTAACCAACCGAAACTGGGTCTCCAGCCCCGCAAAGGGCTGCAAAAGGGCAAAAGATCCTATATTCATAAGAGGCTCCGTTTAGAAAATCATTTTGAGTGCGAACTGAAACGTTCGCGGGTCCATTGCGTTGGTAACTTGGCCAAAGTTGGATGCACCCACCGTTGTCGCGACACTCCAGTACGACAGGTGATTCGGAGCATTAAACATCTCTGCCCTAAACTCCGCCTTGGTTCCTTCAGTGATGCGGAAGAACTTCTGCGCGGATAGATCCCAGTTATTCGTGCCAGGTCCGATCAGCACGTTGCGTCCAAGGTTGCCAAACGTACCCACGGCTGGCACCATAAACGCCGCGGGATTGAACCATCGGTTGACCGTCTTTTCTTCGACCTTCCAGTCACCCACCACATCTGGCCGCTGGCCTCCCACACCAGTTCCGGCTCGATCTCCCTGAATTCCCAGGTTCAGTGGCATCCCTGTCTGCATCATCGTGATTCCCGAAAGCTGCCAGCCACCGAAGGCAACCTTGTACCAGGTATCTTGCGCTCTCCACAACGGAATGGGATAAACGTAGCTCAACACCAGAATGTGGCGCCTATTATAGCTTGCCAATCCGCGTTCGTTCTTGAAGTTGTAGCTGTCCATTGGCCCTTCACTCCACGAACTTGCGTCCGTGATAGATTTACCGAACGTATATGCCACGTTGATCAATCCACCATTGACGAACTGCTTGCGCACTTGCGCCTGCAGCGAGTTGTAGTTAAAGTTTGAGCCTGTGCCGTATTGTGTGATATCTGCGTACCCGAGATAGGGGCGGAGCGCATTGGTATTCACGCCCGGGTTCCGTTGCAGAGTTCCTACCTGCAGTTGGTTCAGGTTGAGACCTCTGTAGAGATTCCATCCAGAACTCCCAACGTATGCGACATCGACGATCGTATCGGATCCCAACTTGTGCTGGATGCTAAGCGAGTAGTTCTGTGTTGTGGGGATCTTCACGTCTTCAGCGAATGAAGTGATGCTAGCGGGAACGGACCGCTGTGAACCACCGGACGGATTCTCAATATTCGCGGTATAAAGGGTGGCTTGGCGAACAAAAGGAGGATTGTTGATTTGGCTGAAGATGAAATTGCCCTGAACCCGCTCAAACACCATCCCGTATCCTCCTCGAAGCACTGTCTGCTGTTTCCCTGTGACGTCTAAGGCAAAACCAAAGCGTGGGCCGATAGGAACGTGGGTTGGAGAGATTCGCAGCGGGGCTCCACGCAGCACGCGTTGAAACTCCGGAGCATTAGTCCCCGAGAACCTCTCCGTGAGTTCCTTGGGGTACTCATTTCCGCCAACGTATAGCCCATTCACAGGATCGCCCGTGCCAGTTACAATTTGGCCGTCAGACGGGCGGACCTGAGGAGCCTGAGCTGGGTCGAAATACTTCGGCGAAAAGAAAACCGCGTTCTGCAATGGCGAGTACTGCTGTGGCATATAGTTCACTCTTACACCAGCGTCGATGGAAAGCCGATTGTTCACGCGCCAGTTGTCAGTAAGGTATGCCTCCGATTGTGTGAAGCGGAACCAACCCTCGCGTCCGCCATCCGCCTCCGTGTAGGTCGCGAAGTTCCCAAGCAAAGCATCAGCTAGAGCATTGCCGGAATGCAGAGGATGCCCAGGCCCGAAGGAAACGCTCCCATTCACAGCCGGCTGATTATCCTGATTCTTTCTGTTCCGTTGGTAGAACACCCCCATTTTTACTGTGTGCGCTCCCAAGACCTTTGAGAAGTCTTCCTTCAGCATAAGTATTCGGTTGGAATTACTCCAGATCGTGGGTGTTACTCCAAGCCCGTTATAACCGGTGATCGACAATGAAGGAATTGAGTTATTGGAACCGTAAAGCATCGGATAGTTGACGTTCTCGCCCTGCCGTGAGTAGTCACTAATGAATAACGAGTTTGCTGCAAAGCCGCCCTGATAAATATGATGTCCTGGAACTGAAAGCTGCAGTGCATTTACCGCAGTCGGGCTTACCACCCACGTCCACTTTCCGCTTTGATTGGTCCCTGGAATCGTGCGCTGGTACGTAACAAGGCTCGTAAGGTTTTCCAGAGAGTAATAATCATCATGGATATAGTGATAAGAAAATTGATGATTTGCATTTAGTATATAGTCGACCTTCCCAATATATTGAGTGACATTCATCGGATAGGAATACTCAAAAGCAAAGTTGCCACCCGGTCCCGGAAAATTGGGATCGGGGTAGTTCCCTACCAGGCGCTGCCCGTTTGGGCTCATCCGTGCAGTCGGAATTTTTCCATTGGCGAAAGGTGCGCCGTTGGTCACGTCCTTGGGCCAACTTGCCGTGGCAAGGGCCGAAAAGTCACCAGCCTTCTGGGCGGTGAGCGGCACGTTCCACGTAACGGGATTGCCACGCCTCAGTCTCTTTATGTCCATTCCTCCAAAGAAGAACAGCTTGTCTTTTTGGGAATTAAACTTACCGGGAATGAATAGGGGACCACCGAGGTTCCATCCGAAGTTGTTAAATGTAAGCTTCTGCTTCTTTAGCGCGTTAAACGCCCGTGCATCGAAAGCGCTGTTGCGGGCAAATTCATATAAGGCACCGTGAAGCTCCCGCGTGCCAGATTTCAGCGCCATATTCATCACTGCCCCGGACGATTGCCCGTACTCAGCACTGTAGTTGGATGTCAGCACCTTGACTTCGGCAACGGCATCGGGATTGAGATTAACGAAACTGTGTCCCCCGCCACCTGTGGCCAAGTTGTCGGACCCATCAAGGTAGACCGAGAGAGTTCCCGTTCGCCCGCCATTCACGGATTGGTTCGTTACGGCGGCACCATATCCAGCAGCTAAGTCGAAATTGCTGCGGCTGTTTGTGGAGACTCCCGGCAGGAGGCTTAGCAGCTGCGTGTAGTTTCGACCATTGAGTTGAAGTTGCTGCGCCTGTTCGCCACTTACCACGCGACCGACCTCGCCGGTTGTTGACTCAACCATTGCCGCGTCCGCAGAAACCGTTACCGACTCGGTAAGGGAGCCTACGACCATCGTAATGTTCAATTGGAGCCTGTCATTCACCCCGAGATTCACGGCTTTCTGTATGTGCTTTTGAAAGCCGGAGGCTTCCACAACCACTTCGTATTGGCCAATCGGCACATTAGGAATGACAAAGTAACCGCTTTCTGAAGTGACGGCGGTGCGTGAGAACCCAGTCGCAACCGCAGTCGCGGTGACTTTTGCTTGTGGGACAACTGCGCCAGTAGAATCGTTGACAGTGCCTGCTATCTGTTGCGAGGTTGATTGTGCCAGCGCGAGAGCGCTTAGAAGCAGGATGAGACAAAACGAGAGAACAGTACGCGTCATGGTAAGCCCCTTTTGCTTGATTCCTATAGTTCGGTTGCTTCTTCAGTTTGCGGACGCCCATAGGGCACCGCTCTTGAGGGTGTCGACGAATCCAGACGATCGCATCGCTTCGGCACTATGCCCCAGAGCTGTGTGGAAGGCACGGCCCTTTCCATAGCGGACGGTGAACAGAACCGGTTCATGACGGCCACTGCCCCCGGTTGATGGATCGGACCATGCTGTGGCCAAAACTTCCAGGTTCCGCGCAGGTCCGCGGAGAGTATCGAACAACTCGTCCGTGGCGTGCTGCCACATTAGCGGCAGCCCAGTGACAATGGGATGACTCTCGGCGCGCACTACCACGGTGAACGGATGCTGCTTCCCGTGGTGTCCACCTTCGGCGGGCCCTTCCTCGCGAATAGTGATCCCGTTCTTCCAGTAGAGGTAAGGTCCACTCCGTTCATCGCGTCCACCCCACCCGCCCAGACCTGTGATTTCGTTGTATTCCCGCCATTCCGGGAATGCGCTTGACGCCGCGTGCACGATGAGCACACCGGCACCAGCGGATACACAGGCCGCAAAATCTGCTTTTAATCCATTATTCCAGACGCCACCGTTCCCGAAGTCTGTGTAATTTGGAACCACTAACTGGTATCCCGTGAGTCTGGGACGGAAATCTACAAGCTCCTCGTTGGTACGCGGGGCGGTAGCCACTTCAACAAGAAATCCCGCAGACTCCAAGATTCCCTTTAATTCCCGTGTTGTCGCGCGCCAGTCATGGTTGTGACGACCGTCGATCACTAGTGCTCTGCGCGTTGACGGCCGCAGGGCGAGCCCGGCGAAGAGAAACTCTCGACGTTTCACACTCATTTCAGGCTCCAAGGCTTGCGGAGGGGACGGTCAAGCATGCGTTGCGCCTCGGCATCACCGACAATGGTTTCCTTTACTGGATCCCAACGGATCTTCCTTCCCGTACGAACCGCAATATTGGAGAGATGGCTGATGAGATCGGTACGAATCGCACAATCAATCGGACTCTCCGGTGTCGCCTGTCCGCGGATGGAATCCAAGAAATTCCGAGCGTGGTTTCGTCCCATGGCGGCAAAGCGGTCCGGCGACGGAAAGTCGGCAATCAGGGACGCCGGTTCTGATTGAATGCCGTTTCGACTTATCCGGATCCAGCCGTCCGTCCCGGTGAATGTCGTCGAATCCGGACCGGTCTTGAAGTTCAGCCCCAAACCGTTGGCGTAGGTGCAGCGAACGGCCCAGTCCATAACGGTGTTGAAGAGACCTTCGCTGGGAATCAAACCAGTCCCTTCATACTCGACCGGAACTGTCGGTCGGGGGAGTCCCCAGTCCAACACGTCAAGGGGATGAGCACCCCACCCTCCCAGGAACCCAATACTGTAGTCGTAAATGTGCCAATGACCAGGCTTTACGCAGCGATCCTCACAAAACGGCCGCTCCGGCGCCGGCCCCTGCCACATTTCATAGTCGAAGCCTGGGGGTACAGATTGTGGCGATGCCACTCCACCAGGCGTTCCTGTCGGCGATACCACTTCCAATCCTGTCAGCTCCCCGATTGCACCCGAGCGAACAAGTTCGCACCCGCGTCGGACATGGCTGGCACCACGTTGTTGCGTTCCATATTGAAAGATTCGGCCGCTCCTACGCACCGCGTCCCGAGCTGCCATGTTCCACGCTACAGCAGGACTTAGTGGCTTCTCTACGTAAACGTCTTTGCCCGCTTCCACCGCAGCGATGAGGATTGGAACATGCCAGTGATCCGGAGTTGCGATTACGATGGCATCGATATCTTGACGCTGGACCATCTCGCGGAAGTCCTTGAACTTCTCAACACCCTTACCCGCATGACCATGCTTTGCGTAAACTTCTTCCAGTTGGGAGGCCCGTCTATCGCGGCGGTCTGAAAATGGATCACAGACGGCAACGGGCTGGCAATCCAGGTGATGTGCAAAATCGACCATCAGTCCGTCCCCAGATCTTCCGCCTGCACCCGCGAAGCCTATGGAGATTCGTTCGTTAGCACCGCGAACACGGCCCGTAAACAAACTAGTGGTGAAGACGCCAGCGGCGGCTGCACGAATCACGTCCCTACGGAGAGGCTGTTTGAAGGACATGGTGAACTTCTCCTACCGATCGAAATCTTTGAGACGGTTCTTGACAGATCAATCCACGATTTGAAGCGATTATGAATCGGTGCTAGACTCATGTCGTTCGGAATTCACCGACCGAACAAATATGAACATGGAGGGCACCATGCCGAGCACCATTCCAATCTACCGTGACCATGACGAAACGTATCGTGCTGACAGCTGCCGCCCCCTTGTTGAAGCAGCCCGGTTGAACAGCCTCCGCCTCGTGGCTCTTTGCCATGGACACTACCCGGGCAAGGTTCTACCCGACCACGCAATGCCGGGCATTAAGATGGTGGGTTTCTGGGACGCGAGCGAGTGCCAGACCTGGGGCTTGCCGTGGCATTTTAATGAAGGCCTCGAATTGAGCTTTCTCGAATCCGGTTCCCAGGACTACTCGGTCGACGGGAGAGATTACAGGCTACGCCCCGACGACCTGGCCATCGCCCGCCCATGGCAAAGGCATAGGGTAGGAAACCCAAATATCAACGCGAGTCGCCTTCACTGGATCATCCTGGATGTGGGCGTCCGCCGCCCCGATCAGGCCTGGAAATGGCCGCCATGGTTTCTATTGAGTAAAACAGACGCGGATGAACTTACTTCCCTACTCCGCCATAGTGAGCAATCGGTTTACCGCACGGTCCCAGGCATTCGAGAATGCTTCCTGAAGCTTTCCTCTGCAATTGAGACGGATCAGGAGGGAAGCAACATTTCTCGCCTTGCGATCACAGTCAACGACCTCTTCCTGAAATTACTAGACGGCTTGCGCCAAAAGAAGATCAAGCTCGATGAATCACTCTCTACAACTCGAAGGACGGTGACTCTTTTTCTACGCGATTTGGCGAACAACCCGGGCAATCTCTCGATTGATTGGACTGTGGAAGACATGGCATCAAACTGTGGACTGCATAAAACCCAGTTTACCCATCACGTGCGATGCCTCACCAATGTGTCACCGCTACAATTCTTGAACAGATGCCGCCTGGACTACGCCGCCCAGATGCTCCAATCGAATACGGATATATCTGTGACAGAGGTTGCTCTCGACGCCGGTTTTAATTCGAGCCAGTATTTTGCCACGGTATTCACACACCGATTTGGATGCAGCCCGTCGGTATTTAAGGCACAAGGCTCCCACTTAGGGAACCAACAAGACGGGAGCGCATAGTAGGAAACGGCCCTGGCGGGGCTGTGTGGGTGGGGGCGGTTTGCTTAGGACGATGCGAGGATGGCTTTTAGCCAGCGGACTTCGTAGGGCTTGAGTTCAATGTGGAGACCGCCTTCCTTGCCCGGAATGCGGTCGCCGATGAGCATGCCGGTCCAGGCGTGCACCTTGTGGTGGAGCTGCTCCGGCGTGGCGTTGAATTCCTGCGGCTCGCTCGTGATGTTCGTCAGGCAGAGCACGACGTGCCGGCCGTCGAGGCTCTCGCGATAGACCGAGAAGATCGTGGGTGTTACGAACAGCACTCTCTGCGCGGCGGCAGGATGAAAGGCGGGGCAGCCGACGCGCAGGGAAATCATCCGGCTGAAGCGCTGCGCGATCCGGGAGGCGGCGGAACTCGAATCCTGCAGTTGCTCGAACAGCGCGGGGGCGTTGATGGTGTTCCGGTTGATGCTGCGGGGGTCTTTCGAATTGATCGGAGTATCCGCGGTGACGTGCGCGCCGATGATGCTCGGGAGATAGACGGCCGCAACGCCTTTCATTGCCAGCGCGATCGCCCTGGAAGCAAGGAAACGGTTGATCTTGATATCCGGGTCTTCGCCGGCGTTGTCCGGGTTGATGGCGTTATACCAGGGGATGTTTAATTCGTAGGGCGTCGTCGTCCCGTCGGAATTGGTGCGCATGGAGACCAGTCCGCCATTGGCGTACGTGCGATCCACCAACTCCTGTACTTCGGGGGCGCTGAGGATGTTGCGGATGGGCAGCAGGCCGATGCCATCGTGAGAATCGAGAAAATTGAAGAAAGTGGTCGTGGGAGAGGGCGTATGTAAGGACGCGGCCCAGCGGGCGAGATACGTGCAGTCGCCGGAGTGCAGGGTCCACAGCACCAGCGGCGGCAGCGCGAAGTTATAGACCATGTGCGCTTCGTTGTGGCCATCGCCGAAATAGCTGATGTTGTCTTCGTGCGGAACGTTGGTTTCCGTAATCAGGCCTACCGTCGGGGCAACGACGTCCATCACGGCGCGGAAGAACTGGATGAGCGCGTGCGTTTGCTTGAGGTGCGCGCAACTGGTGCCCAGTTCACGCCAGAGATAGGTGGCGGCGTCAAGCCGCAGGATATCCGCCCCTTGCCGCACGTAATATAGCAGCACCTCCAGCACGCTGAACAGCACCTTCTCATCCCGGTAGTTGAGATCGATCTGGTCCGGGCTGAAGGTGGTCCAGACGTGTTTGACGCCGCGCAGCGTGGGGAAGGCGGTCAGCAAGCTCGAAGTCCGGGGACGCAGGATGAGGCGCAGGTGGTCTGGGCTGATCGCTTCTTTCGTGGAGAAACTGATAAAGAAGTTCTCATACCAGGGGTTGCCGTTGAGGAACTCCCGAAACCAATGGCTCTGCGAAGAGACGTGGTTCACCACGCCATCGAACATCAAGCGGCGGGACTCTCCAAGTAAATGGATGTCGGCCCACGTGCCGAGATGAGGGTCCACCTCCATATAGTCGATCACGCTGAAGCCGCGATCCGACGAGTATGGGAAGAACGGCAGCAAGTGCACGACGTTGAAAGTGCCCGCGAAAACCTCGTCAAAGATTTGGCGCAGCATCGCCAGCGGCGGCGTCTTTGGGCTGTGGATTAGATCGCCGTATGTGATCGCGACCACGTCGCGCTCCGTGAAGCGATCAATATCGCGGAAGTTCCGGTCCCGCTCCCGGAGTTCCTCCGGCTTGTGGGCACAGTGGACCTGAAGGATGCGCTCCACTTCGGGATAGCACTGGGCCGCCTTCTCCTCGCCGTAGAGGATTGCAAGGGAACCGAGCAAACGCTCACGCGCTTTGCCGGGGATCTGGAGCAGTTCTTTCGTGTAGTCCGGGCGTTCATTATACGGCAGGCGTCGGACGGCGGGGGCCGGGGTGTTGCTCATGCGCTCATCTCCGCCGCGCTTTGCTGCGACTCTTCGCCGGAATCGTCTCCGAGATAAGCCGCGAGTGCGTTGGCCGCTTCCCGGCAGACTTCCGCGTGCCGGGCCTTGCGATCCCGCCGGAAGCGCTGGCGGCGCTCTTCGTCGAGCGGCGGCAAGAGGTCGAACGTGATGTTCGCGGGCTGGTAATGGGCGGAGTCCGCATGCGTCATATAGTGGCACAGCGAGCCAAGCGCGGTCGGGCGGGGGAATGGCCGCGGCGTTCCTCCCTGGGCAAGCGCCACCGCGTGGATGCCGGCCATCAGCCCGGTTGCGATCGATTCCACGTAGCCCTCCACCCCGCAGATTTGGCCGGCAAAAAGGATTCTGGGTTCGTTTCGCAGTTGGAGCGTTTCGTTCAGAAGCGCGGGTGCATTGATGTAGGTATTGCGGTGGATCTGGCCAAACCTTACAAACTCCGCGCCTTCGAGGCCGGGGATCAGGCGGAAGACGCGCTGCTGCTCGCCGAAGCGAAGATAATTCTGAAAACCCACCAGATTGAAGCTATCGGCACGGGCGTTTTCCTGCCGGAGTTGCACGGCGGCGTAGGGCCAGCGGCCCGTGCGCGGATCCGTGAGCCCAACCGGCTTCATCGGGCCGAAGCGCAGCGTATCCTTGCCGCGCCGCGCCAGTTCCTCGATCGGCAGGCAGGATTCAAAGTAAGGAACATCCTCCGGAATATGCGCGCTGTATTGCTGCGCTTCGGCGAGAGCGTCGAGAAACGCTTCGTACTGCGGGCGGTCAAAGGGGCAGTTGATGTAGTCGGCGGTGCCGTCGAGGCCCCTGTCGTAGCGGTTGGCGCGAAAGGCGATCTCCATGTTGATCGAATCCGCCCACACGATCGGGCTGATCGAATCGTAGAAGAAGAGCCGGCCGCTCCCGCTATGGCGCGCGATCGATTCGGCCAGGGCGTCGCTCGTGAGCGGGCCGGTAGCCAGAATCACCAGCCCTTCGGCGGGAATGGCCGTCAGCTCTTCCCGGCGGATCTCGATCAGCGGGTGGGCCTCGAGCGCGGTGGTGATCCCGGCGCTAAAGCGCTCCCGGTCCACCGTGAGAGCGTTGCCTCCCGGCACCCTCGCCTCATCGGCTACGCGCATCAGCAGGCTCCCGATGCGCCGCATCTCCCGCTTGAGTTGCCAGGGCGCCGTATTCGGTGAATCGCTCTTGAGGGAGTTGCTGCAGACGAGTTCACCGAAATTGCCGGTCTGGTGGGCGGGCGTCCGCTTCACGGGCCGCATCTCATACAGCAGGACCCGGAACCCGGCATTGGCGATTTGCCAGGCGGCTTCACTTCCCGCCAGCCCCGCGCCGGCAACGATGATCGATGGTTTCACGATGAGAACAGATTCAACCAAGCAGACCGTGCCCTTATTATAGCCACGCTCCCCCGTTTGAGAGACCAATAAGGTCCGGGATTGACGCGATCCGAGATCCTCCGTACACTTGAAGGGTTAGGCCAGTGTTCCTTCGTCCCGCCGTTATGCTCGTAATTCATTGCAATCGAAGGATTTCCGTGACAGCTTGAGGATCGGCCTGGCAAGCACCTGATTGAGGAGGATCTACTATCGTGGCAGGAGCACGCCATAT
>JADLCF010000197.1 GCA_020847315.1 Bryobacterales bacterium
ACTGTGTCCGCTTTTGGTAGAGATAGACGGAAAAGAACCCGCCCAGCGCCAGCACCATCGCCGACGCCACCAGCGGATTCACGGGGAAAATCCCGGAAAACGCGATCATCGGGAACTCGAACACGGCAACGAAGAATGCCAATTGCACGGCTAGCTTGTTGCGAAGATCGATCGGCTCGGGCGGCCCTTGATAGGCAAAGTCGTCAAGACGGGCGGAGGCGGCAACCGGGGGTGGCGGTGCGGCGGAGCCACCCGAAGCGGGCGAGGGGAACGCCAGGGCGGGCGATGTTTCCGGCTCCGGCAGGTCGAACACCGGCTTGCCGCAGCGGTGGCAAAAGAGTGCATCCGCCACCAATCGAGTCCCGCAACTGCAGAACGCGGGGCGCGTTTGCTTGGGCCGCTCGCCCAGGGGTTCCCGGTCTCCCATGGGCAATTCAGGATTCTCCGTCACACTGTTATTGTCGCGTCATTCCACTCGATTGGGTAGCCCTCCCCGCGGCTGCGTGTTTCAAAGCCCCCGGAGAAAGGCTTTCAGCGCAGCCACGGTCTCCGCCTTCCGATCCCGCCGCACGTTGTGCCCCGCGCCATCAATGTGGACGATCTTCCCGTTCGGGAGCAGCGCGGCCACCTTCTCGTTCTCCGCTCGAACCGCGGCATCGGCATCCGCCTTGAGGATGAATACCGGAGCCGTGATCTTCGGGAAGAGTTCGCTCATTGCCGGGCGTGCGCCCACGCTTGCGTAAGCCGTGTTGGGGTGGTGCAGGTGCTTCGAAGGCGCCCAGACCTCACACTCGCTCTTGCCCCACTGCGGCGAGCCCTTTATGCATTGCGCGACAAGTTCCGCCTCCGGCTTGTTGTTCGTGGCCAGGATCTGCGCGCGCCTTTGCTCGCGGTCACCGCCCCCGGTCGCGCCCGCTCCCGTGCGCCGCGGCCCCAGAAACGGGTCTTCGAGGATGATCGCCCTTGCCACGTCGGGGTACTTCGCCGCAAACCAGGCGGCGGAAGCACTGCCCATGGAGTGCCCCATCACGATCGGCTTTGTGAGCTTCAACTCGCCGATGAACGCCGCCAGATCCTCGGCCTGCGCATCCGAAGGGTCATTCTGCCCGGGCGGGTCGGTAAGCCCGTGTCCGCGAGCGTCGAACATCACGATGTCATAGTCCGTGGTGAACTCCTTCGCGAAGTTCGTCCAGCAGAGCGCATCGTCGCTGGAGCCATGGGCCATCACCATCACGGGTTTGTCGCCACCCGTTCGCCAGTAGTGGATCCGGATGCCGTTTGCGATCACAAAGCCGTCGGTCCATCCGGCGGGCGGTGGCGGGGCGGCGCTTGCCGGCAGTAGCAGCAGGCTCCCGAGCAGCACGAGAAACGCGGATCGATACATGGGACCTCCCTGGTCCGCCCTGGCTCAAACATGGCTCCGGGGGACGGTCTGCCCGCTATTCTGTCACGGTTTCGAGCGGAAACAAGCGGCCGATTTCGCGATAAGATCGGAGCCTACGGATAAGGGTGGATTCGGAGGTGCTTCATGCCGAGCATGGTCAATCGTCGCAGCCTGTTGCGCTGCGCGTCCCTGAGCGCGGCCGCCTGGCCGATGCTGGTCGAAGGCAACCCGGTTCCCAGGCAGCCGGGCACGCGGGTTCGCATCGGCCTTAACGCTTACTCGTTTAATGTCCCGCTGCGCTCCGGCGAAATGACGCTGCCGGATGTGGTCGACTTCTGCGCTGCCAATCGCCTCGATTGCCTGGATGCCACGGGCTACTACTTTCCCGGTTACCCTGCCGTGCCGCCGGATCGCTTCCTCTATGATCTGAAGCGCCGCGCTTTCCTGAATGGCGTCACCATCAACGGCACGGGCGTTCGCAACGATTTCGCGCTCACCGATGCCGCCCGCCGCGCCGGCGATCTCCAACTCGTCAAGAACTGGATCGGCGTTGCAAGCAAGCTCGGCGCCTCCGTGATCCGGGTGTTCTCCGGCAGCCGCGTGCCCGAAGGCCACAGCTTCGACCAGACCCTTGAATGGATGGCTCCCCTGCTACGAGAGTGCGCGAGCACGGGCAAAGAACATGGCGTGATGATCGGCCTTCAGAACCACAACGATTTCGTCAAGTCCGCGGCGGAAACCATCCGGGTTGTTGAAGCGGTCGATTCCGACTGGCTCGGCGTCATCCTCGACGTCGGCAGCCTGCGCATGGCGGACCCTTATGAGGAGATCGAGAAGCTGCTGCCTTATGCCATCTCCTGGCAACTCAAGGAAAGCCTCTGGCATGGCGGCAAAGAGGTGGCCACGGACCTCCGCAAGCTGAAGGCGATCATCGAGAGGGGCGGCTACCGGGGCTTCGTCCCCATCGAAACGCTGGGAGAGGGCGATCCTCGCGCAAGGGTGGCGAAATTCGCCCGAGAAGTGCATGAAGTCTTCGGAGGGTAGGCGCGGAAGCGCGACCTCGGCGCGAACCGCCAACTCGTCTTTTGCGCATGCGATATGCTGATGGCGTCCAAATCCAAAGGCAACGGAACCGCTTTAGTGCGTCGATGATGAACTCCCAGAACTCTTTGCCTCGGCGCCGCGACTTCCTGCGCGCCGCATCCGCCGGCGCATTGGCCCTGGCCGCCCGCCCGGCTCTGCCGCAAGCCGCGAAACGCCCCAACATTCTGTTTTTCATCGCCGACGATTGGGGACGCAATCACGCAAGCTACTTCGGCGCGAAATGGATTAACACGCCTGCCTTTGACCGCGTGGCCCGCGAAGGCGTGGTCTTCGCCAATTGCTTCACGTCGAATCCGAAATGCTGCCCCTCGCGCGCCACCATCCTGATGGGCCGTAACACCTGGCAGACCAAGGAGACGGTGAATCACGCATCCATTTTCCCCAACGAGTTCGCGGTCTATCCCGGCGTGCTCGAAAAGGCGGGCTATTTTGTCGGGCTCACCGGCAAGGGTTGGGGTCCGGGAGATTTCGCATCCACCGGCTGGCCCCACAACCCCGCCGGCAAGGAGTATCAGAAGCGCACGCTGAAGCCCCCCTATAACGGGATCTCTCCGCGAGACTACGCCGCCAACTTCGGCGACTTTCTGGCGGAGCGCCCCGCTAACATGCCCTTCTGTTTCTGGATGGGCCCCACCGAACCGCATCGCGTCTATGAGCAAGGGTCCGGCCTGCGCGCCGGCAAGAACCTCGCCGATGTGACGGTGCCCAAATATTGGCCGGATAACAACACCATCCGCGGCGATCTGCTCGATTACGCGCTTGAGGTGGAATGGGTGGATCGCCACCTCGGTCTGGCGCTACAGAAACTCGAAGAGATTGGCGAACTCGACAATACCCTCATCGTCGTTACCTCAGACCACGGCATGCCCTTCCCGCGCGTGAAGGGGCAGATCTACGAAGATGCCTTCCACATCACGATGGCCGCCCGCTGGGGCGCCCAAGTCAAGGGTGGCCGCACGGTGGACGACTTCA
>JADLCF010000198.1 GCA_020847315.1 Bryobacterales bacterium
AGATCCTACCCTCGCTTTGGTTACCTCCCAGAATCCACCTCGACCTATTTCTATTTCCTTTGGAGAATCGAATCCCTGTGACAAAGCTTTTTGTTGGGAACCTTAGCTTCCGTACGACGCAGGATGATCTGCTCGATACGTTTTCCCCTTACGGCGCCGTCGAAAGCGTCAACATTATCAATGACCGGGAGACTGGTCAGCCCCGCGGTTTCGCCTTCGTTGAAATGGCAAACTCGTCGGAAGCCGAAGCGGCGATCAACGCCTTGAACGGCACCGAACTGATGGGCCGCGCCATCAATGTTAACGAAGCGCGTCCCCGCCCCGAGGGCGGTGGCGGTGGACGTGGCGGCTTCGGTGGCGGCCGCGGTGGACGTGGCGGCAGCGGTGGCGGCGGTGGCCGTCGCGAGAGCCGCTGGTAGTTTTTCTAACGTAACGAGAGAAGGGGGAGCGTTCGCCCTGGAGGCCTACCAGACCTCCGGCAGCGCTCCCCTTTCGCGTGTGTTCCCGCCAGTTTGGGGAATCGCGTGGCATGTTCGCGCCGTTTTTGACTGGCAAAAGTGAGGCCTCTATTTCGAGCCTCGGCTCGTGGAGATCTCGTGAACCCGAAACGAAAGAGGTATCCATGGCAGGACGCGGTCCAACCACTTTTCAGAAAAGACAAAAAGAACAACAACGCAAAGAGAAGCGGCTGAACAAGCTGGCTCGCAAAGAAGAACGCCGCCAAGCCGGGCCCGAATCCGATTCTCATGAAGAGGAAGATCTCGATCACCTTGACCGTTTCGATGCCGATGACTTCGTAGGCCACGAACCGGAAGGCGCCGACGTAGAAGCACACGCGAAATAGCGGTTCGATTCCGGAGCGGCTACAGCGATACGGGGTCGTGAATACCCGTGATTGAATTCATTCATGATTCCGGCTCGCCTCGCCGCTACCCGGCGAAATCAACCTCAGCGATTTCGCCCGATTCGGTTAGCAGCGCGAACGGACGCGCCGGAAGCGGCGAGCTGATACAACTCGAACATTCTCAAACCGGTTCGTAGCGCATCCAGACGCTGCCATCCGCGTTGCTCACCGATCGAGTTCCAGGCCCAGGACGAACGACTCCATTTCTCCAAACGCCGGCCCTCCAGGCTCCTGACGCCGGAGGTTCGCCGAATAAAGTACTAGCCAGATGGCGGCTCCGGCGACCAAAAAACATACGAACGCCGCTGGACTGCCTAGTAATGCATGCTCCAGGTGGGCGACCAAAAACGTCAATCCCGCGAATATCAGCACATAGATGCCAAACATCACGCGGAGCCGGCCAAGGTGCTCGGCCTTGGGTTGCGTGAACGGGATTGTATCCACGTTTCGCAGTATCCACTCCATCGCAATTAGCGACATCAGCACCAAAAACACGGTATGCGTGCAGGAGAGCCAGGATCCCCAGATCCAGGCGTGAAATGCAAGGCAGAACGTGGCCGCCGGAAAGATCACCACGGCCCCCATCATCCCCCGTAACGCCTTCCGAACCCGACGGCCATGGCCCCAATCCACCAGCCGGAATATCCACGACGCCGGTAGCGAGATTGGGGTGGCGCAGAGAGCGCGGATGGCCAGCATTGCGAAGACCACCAGCACCAGAGGCAACGGCAGCAGGTACACATACGGCGCACTGATCTCTACGCCGTCCTCGGACGCAAGGAAGCCGGATAGCTCTCTAAGCGCATAGGCTGTGGCAAGCCCAGCATAGAGCAGGAACATCGCTCTGCTGCGCGCGTCACGCAGCAGCACCTTAAGACTAAACAGCCCCAAGGCCAAGGCTGGTGGGTCGTCGCCCAACCAGGGCCAGAGCCAGGAATCCGCAAGCGAAAATCGCGGCGATCGTCCATGAGAGAAGTCCGTTTCTTCGATGGCGTATCGCGTAGCCTTCGGGTAAGCCAGCAGAATGGCGACGACCCCGAAAACGCATGCGGATCCAGTGGCCAAAGCGGCTGATTGAGAGAGTTTCGCGCCATGCGGCAGAAATCCGTCGGCAATCCAATCCGCCAGCCCGGTGAACCAGAACGACGGCCAGCTAAACGCAAACGCCGAAAGCTCGGCGTCGCCCGGCGCGCGCAGTTGCTCGATCGGAGGGGAAAAGAACATCTGGCCGAGGAACACCACGAAGATCGCAAACTGCATCGGCGGCTTCACCCAGAGGAACAGACGATACGGCAGAACAATCACTAGAAGCGCCAGTGACCCGGCAAGACCGAAAAACGCGGCAAGCATCGCCATGCCTATTGAAATCAGATAGGCTGGAAGCTGCACAAGAACAAACCCGCCACCGGCGCTCATCGCAACCATCGGAACGACCACTAGACACGCCGCATGCATCACCGCGACGAATAACATGAGAAATCCCAGTATCGAGACGAGCTTGGCTCCCAACACGATCACTGGGGATATGGGCTGGTAGAGCAAAGCGTGACAATCAAAGCGGTCCGGAAACAGGTTGTCCCATAGGAAGACGAAATAGGCGCCCGTGAGCGCCAATGTACTTGCGATCAAAACGTCGCGCGCAGAAAGAATTGCCTGGATGCGCGCGCTGTCAGTGGCTCTCATCAGTTGAAAGCCGAATGAAAGAATCAGGAATACCGCGATACAAATGCCGTAGGCTAACAGGAGCGCGAGAGCGGTCGCGATGCCGCTTGAAGCGTCTCCTTCTCCAGTGCCAAAGAAGTCCTTCTTGAGGCGGCCGCTGAAGTGCCTCGCCAGGACCACGAATTCGCGCAGCGATTGGCCGTCCACTGAGGGTTGCATAGTGGCTCCGTCAGCCCCTCATCAGGGCCAGCAGATTGGACGCCGCCGTCTCGGAATCACGCAGCTCGACCAGATCGGTAAAAACTTCTTCCAGGGTATTGCGGTTCAGAATGGTTCTTAGGCTGTCAATCGTGCCCGCGCCCACTACTTTGCCCCGCCGCAGCACGATCACGGACGCGCAAACCTTCTCAACCACTTCGATCACGTGTGAACTAAAAAAGACCGCCTTGCCGGCTTCCGCGAGTTTCTTGATGAAGAGGCGCATCATTAGCGCGGTGGAGATGTCGAGCCCGGAAAAAGGCTCATCGAGGATGATCAAGTCCGGGTCGTCAAGGATTGCCGCCAATAGCAACACCTTCTGGCGCATCCCCTTCGAGTAGGACGCCATTGGGGAGTAACGATCTTCCCACAACCCGAATTGCCGGAGGCCTTCGGCGATCTTTTCACGCAAGAGCACGTCCCGCATCTTGCGCAACCGCCCGATCAGGAAGAGATATTCCGCAGCGGATAATTGGAGATACAGGTATGGTTCCTCGGGAACATAACCGATATGTCTCTGGTATCTCTTGAAATCCGCCGTCCCAGGATGCACCAGTTCGCCGCGATACCGGATTTCGCCGGAACTGGGTTGCAGTAGCCCTGTGATCATTTTGACAGTGGTGGATTTGCCGGAGCCATTCGGACCGAGATAGCCGAGAATTTCTCCGGCGCTCACCCGAAAAGATACACCCTCGACGGCTGGAATCCCCGAAAAGCGCTTGCAAAGATCGAGGGTTTCGAGAATCACACCACCCGGCATTTCGTGCGCTGGCATGCGTGCCTCCCGTAAGAAGGGTAAAGCCGAATTTTGGCGAATCTGCAGGAGGTTGAGAACGGAATCTCCGTCTTGCGTTTGCCAAATCAGCTCACTCAAACCCGATAGACACCAGCCGATGGCGATGAGTTCCTGCCGCGCGGAAGCGCCGCTTCGCTCCGGAATCGATGCGATCGACCGCGAAGCTCATGAGGAGTCGCTACAAAGAAACCTCTGCTCCCCATCGCTCCCCCGGGCGGCTTCAGACGTCATTAGGCAACGGGTCAATCGCCATTGGCGCGATTCCCATGCGCTTCTATTCGCTCACGGAAAGAGCCTCCAGATGCAGATCGATCTGGCTCTTCCACTCCCCGGCGCTTGTCGGAAAATCGCCGCCTTCGCAGTCGGGCAGAAAAGCAATCTGGCTCTCTACCGGCTCAAACGTGAGCGTTTTCTGGAACGAGTAACCCAGCGCGCCGGCCATGCGAGCGGCAAGCCGCGCGGCATTCCCGAGCGTGAGAGGCAAACTCACGTCCGCCGGTTCCACATGTTGTGCCACCAACGCTTGGAACCCCTCGGGAAACTCCCAATGCCTCACAAGGTGGCTGCTCACGTCGACATGGCAAAAGCCAAATAAGGCGCGCTCATTCGCCAACAGTTCTTCCTCATTGCGCACCCGGGTATTGAGGAACCGGGGATAGTCGCGAGGGTACCCTCGCAATAGCACCAGAGCGCCAATCTTCAGGTAAAGCCCTAGCGAATACGCACAGAACTCTCCGCTTTCTCCTTTCGCCCCGTGGGCGCTCATCAACCTCTCGCACAGGAACGCGGTTGCCATATTGTTGCGGTGAATCTGCGCGACAAAGGGATGGCTGAAGGAATCCTGCATCAATCGCGCATAGGTGATCCGGCGGATCGCGCTCTGCACCCGTTCGAATCCCAGGTAGATGACCGCCCGCGCAACGTCCTCAAAAACCTCGTAGGATGTGAACTCCGCCGAATTGGCCAAGCGAAGAAGCTCTCCGGAAAATACCGCGTCGGATCGAATCAATGTCACCGCATCTTCGAGATCCGCATCCGGGCGGGCAAACAACCCAATCAGTTGCGAGGCAAGCGGCGGGAACGGAGGCAACCGGCGGCAGATCGTTTGCATCCGCTCGAAATCAAGAGGGGTCGGGGCGATCATCGCCTCTGAAACAGCCTGCATTCCAAGCCTCCTTCGTCCACCGATCGCAATCTTTCCCCATTCATCGGCAGAAGGCAGCAGAAACTTGAGGGGATTCGCGCGAGAAATTGCCGGAGACTCGGAAGCCGGGAAAGAACAGGCCGGAACCCCACGGGAACGGATCGTTGTATTGGGTCCCAACACGAAAACCGCGCTTCCAGAACGCGCCAACCTGGAAGCCGGGGCTCCGGCCTGCTCGTCATTGGCTGCAAATCACCCAAATGGGCATTTGCTGCCGTTCACTGATTGTTTGAGTGCGGGGGGCCGCTCATTCCCAGTCGTCAAGAAAGCGGAGTCGCCACTGGGTGTTGTATGAGGAGTGGACCAGCATGTTCCACGCCTCACCGACCGTTCGGCCGTCTTCCTGCATGCCGACGCCGTCTTCGGTGTACCAGCGAAAGAGGTCATCTCGATCGTGGAGTAGTTTCAGATGGATGTCACGCCTGGCATTGTCCAAGATGATGGCGTGACCGTAGATGACTTCACTTGTCGTCATCGCACATCACCTCCTAGGTAGCTCTAGTACTTTTTTGGCATAGTTCGA
>JADLCF010000199.1 GCA_020847315.1 Bryobacterales bacterium
GGACGACGGCGGATGCAGTCGGATTTCCGAAGAATCTGGTGCGCGCCGATAACAACAATTTCGGACCGCGCATCGGCTTTGCGTACAAACTGACGAATCGCAGCGTACTGCGCGCGAGCTATGGCGAGTATTTCTGGACCATGCCGCTTTCGCAGATTCTGCAATCCATGCGCACGACGCCTCCGCTAAACCTCCGCTATGTAAACCCGGTATCCCAGCGGGGTGGAGACGGCACTTACGCTTATAAGAGCGTTCCGGCAGCCGACGACTACGTTGGTAAGGCCATCGTGGATACGAACGGCATTGTGCCGCTGCCGGTTACCGCGCAACAGGGGATGGTGCTGGACGGGCGCAACTGGAAGGATGGGCGCGACCAGAAGATCCATGTCACCTTCGAGCACCAATTCTTCACCGATAGCTCCATCCGGCTCAGCTATATGGGGGACCGGGGGCGCGACCTCGAACAACGCTATTCCCTCAACCAGCGCGAGAGTGAGTTCAATTACGTCACCCGAACGGGCGTGAACCCTCCCAGCAATCGTGACCTCATGCGTGTCAACAAAGATTGGGTATTGTTCGCCACCAATCGTAGCGGTTATTCAAACACACACTCGTTCCAGGCCGAATATGAGAAGCGCTACTCGAAGGGCTTTGTGAGCCAGTTCTTCTATGCCTTCACCCGTTCGCTCACTACCAGTGATTCGGACGGCTACAACAGCGGCAATGGCGCCATCAATGCGGTGGGCGCGGGTGTCGCGCAGGTGCCGGAAGCGATCCAGGTGCTTGGCAATCCGAAGATGAGCTACGACGATCTGTTGAAGCTGGTCTATTACAACAGCGGCTACATCCCCGCGCACCGCGTTCGCTGGAACGGCTTGCTCGACCTGCCATTCGGCAAGGGGCGCGCGATCGCCGGCAACGCCAATGGCTTTGTCGATGCCGTCATCGGCGGATGGCAACTCAGCGGCATCGGCGATTGGAGAAGCGGAAACTGGTTGAGCGTGGACGCTGGCCGCTATCTCTTCGGCGATCCTACCCTGAACGCAGATGAGCGCTTGCTGCTCAATTTCGGTGGGCGCAGCCAGCGCCTCTGGTTCAAGGGCGATTTCGATGTCACGAGCGCAACGGGAGTCGACCAGGCGAAGTTGCAGGCGCTCATCCCGGTGGACCGTTCCCAGCGGGTGCTGCGGCAGGTTGGCCCCGGATTGGATAACCGGGTGCCGGTTCTAATGAAGAACGGGACTACCCGCCTCACGACCATCTCCGACAACGTGAACTGGAACGCGCGGAACTTCTTCCGGGGTCCCGGCTCCTGGAACGCGGATCTTACGCTGTCGAAAATCTTCAAGCTTACGGAAACCGTGAACTTCCAGTTCTCGGCGGACTTCTTCAATGCCTTCAACCACCCGGTGGATATCAACCCAAATGCCACGACCGGATTGCAGGATCTGAGCCAGCAAGCGAACTCCCCGCGGATTATCCAGCTTCGCGGACGCATTAGCTGGTAGGCCGGGGAAAGGATGCTGAGAGCGTCTTGCGCGCTCAATGTCTTCCAACATCGGGGCGTTCACCGTTTCGCGGTGAGCGCCCCGATTTCTTTGTGCCGGATAGGTCCTGCATTCTCTCAACTCTCGCCGCGTAGCGGGATACATTACGCCTGTTAGACAAATCATGACAAACTGAAATTTCTGCGCGCTGCGGCAAAGTACCTGCCTCGGCGGAGCTGGTCTTGATTTTTGTCATGGAACTGAATGATCGTTCGCTCCCCGTTCTTTCCGCCGAGGAAGTCCGTATCCTTGGTTGTCTGGTGGAAAAGGAACTCACCACGCCAGACAACTATCCGCTCACGCTCAATTCGCTTCTGGCTGCTTGCAATCAGAAAACCAGCCGCGAGCCAGTGGTGGAGTTCGATGCCGCCACGGTGGAACTGGGTCTGCGTTCGCTGAAGGAACGAGGTTTTGTTCGCAGCGTCACGGGAGCCGAGCACCGCGTGCCCAAGTTCAAGCACGATATGCCCTTTATGCTCCGGCTCAACCCCGCGCAGACCGCCGTGCTGACGGTATTGATGTTGCGGGGACCTCAGACCGTGGGCGAGATTCGAGGGCGTTCGGAGCGCGTGTATTCGTTCGGCTCCCTCGACGAGGTGGCCGGCGCGCTCACCGATCTCAAGGACTTGAACGGCCGTAAACTGGTGATGGAATTGGAGCGGCTGCCCGGCACGAAGGAACCGCGCTTTGCACATCTCCTCTCTGGCGAAGATGCAATCGCCATCGTCGCGGTGGCGGAGATAGAGCGCGGTTCAGGGGTTTTCCGTGGCGAAGAACTGGGCGCGCTGCGCGAAGAACTTCAAGAGTTGCGTAATGAGGTGGCTACCCTGCGGGCGGAATTGATCGAGTTCCGGAAGCAGTTTGATTAGGGGAAATGCGACGCCCGGTTTCGTCTATCCCACGGTGGGCTCCGCTTAGAAAGGCTTTGTCTTGGCAGTTTGCAGCAGGACTCTCAGAAGCTGAGTAGGCGACACGGGCCATAAGGATACGTTTCCCTTACGCCGATCACGTCCGGCGTGTTCTCCCTTTCTCCTTGGGGGAAGCTCCGCATCTTCCCATGTGTGGATCACAAGCCCCGCGCAAGCGTGAGCGGAGCGATGGCTCGTTCCTAACGCCGCTCGAAGCTCGCTGACGATCAACAGCCCCGGGGCTGCTGCTGATGCAGGTGAGGCCACGAAGTATACGGTTGAGCGGCAACCTTGTTTTCTGGAGCGCCGTGCCCACGGTGACGGTAAACTGGCGCCTGCAGAGAGAGCACCTCCAAACCCCGGCACGAGCCCCACGCCTCTCGCGCTCGCAGTGTGATCGAATCCGCCAGCATTTCTCAAGCGAACCACACTTGGGGCAGAACACACCCGACGGCCAGCGCGCGTCCTCCAGTTCCGCGCGGGCGGCATCCTCGCTCTGGTAGGCGATATCGGGGAATCGATCTGTAGGCTGTTCCCCAGGACTTGGGTTTGTCACGTTCCACTTATCAGATATTTCCGATGTAATGTCAATCAGTTACGCTTGGGTCACTGTGCTCACTAATTTCGTTCCTCCTACCATCGGGCGTTGTGAGACTTCTGGCGATTCCCGGGCAACTTCGGCATCGCTTGCCGATTGCTAACGATCGGGTGGTGGCCTGGAAGCCGGAAATGGGAGGGATTTGAGTGAGAACGAAGCGAATCGTATGGGGAGCCATGCTGGTAGGGATACTGTCCGCCTCCGCGCAAACGAAGGTGGATATTCAAAGACAATCCAAAGGAACGGGATTTCTAGCCCCACCCTTTGAGAAGCCCGTGAGGAGTGGCGGGACCCTCCCGGTGAGCTGTGACATCGGGGAATTGTACTTTCTGACAAGTGCTCCGGCCGGAGACAACCTGTTTATCTGCCATGCCTCGGGGCAATGGGCGCCGCAAGGTAGCGCGGGTTCCGCCAACGTTTCCATCGAGAACAACGGCGCCCTCGTTGGGACGCGGAGCAACGTGAATTTCGTTGCAGGTGGCGGAATTGTGAACGCGGTCACCGATTCCGGATCCGGAATCGATGTCCAGGCTTCGGTTGACACGGCGGTGGTGTTGACGAAAGAACAATTCCGAACGGGCGCCGTCCTCGCATGTGATGCGACTCTGGGACCTGCCAACGCATATACTTGCGCAATGTCGCCCACGCTGACCGAGTACCAGGAGGGAATGGTGGTGTACTGGACGCCCAACTCACCATCGTCCGCCGGGCCGGTAACGTTGAATATCGACTCCCTCGGCGCAAAACCCGTAACGACGATGATCGAAGGATCCGACCCCGTCGTGGGCCAAGTCCTCGCGGGAGCTATGTATCCGCTGTGGTACGACGGAACGGGCTTCCGGCTCTTCCCGGTCAACGTCCCACCGGCCTATCAGAGCACCGCGTCACAGCAATCCGGCTCCGCCCAGTACTGCGAATCCGTAGGCGTATCCGGAACGGAGTTCACCTGTTCGCTCTCGCCGCAGCTTACAACCTATTCTCCGGGAATGGTCATTCATTGGCGGCCCGGCGTCGATGGAGCGGGAGGAGCCACTACCCTTGATATCGATTCGATCGGCATCCGCAGCCTAAAACTGGCCGATGGAACGACGGATCCGAACCCCGGTTCAGTGAAGGCCAACGAACTCTATTCGATCTGGTACGATGGAGTGCGTTTCCGTATTTTGAATGAGAGACTGGGAGCGGTCGCACTGAAACCGGAGGTCCAATCCGGGCAGTTGTTACTGTGTGAATCCAGCGGAACGATAAACCAGCAGTTTACCTGCGATCTTAGTTCGACACTCGGCGCGTATCAACGGGGTTCGGTGATCCATTGGGTGCCGGATTTGGATGCGAGCGGTCCCGCGACACTAGACATTGATGGTTTAGGCGCTGTGGCAATCAAGCTGCAAGATGGCACTTCGGATCCAGGGATCGGGGACGTGTCCGCGGGCCGGCTGTATCCCTTGTGGTACGACGGAACCTCGCTGCGGATGCTCCCGTCTTCCTCTCATCGCCTTGCTTCGGGCACACGACCTACCTGTGAAGCATCCTTGCGTGGGCGATTGTGGATGGTTGCCGGAGGGGCGGGCGAGAAAGACGATATCTCCGTGTGCGCAAAGGACGAGATGGACCTTTACGCATGGAGAGCGCTCTACTAGGCCAAAACGGCGAGAGGATGCAGCATGGATTTACGATCAATCACGAACCGGCCTGCGTTCTTGAGCGCCATTCTCGCGGAGAACTTGGGGGCATACATACTGTGTGGGCGGATCTGACATGTGGCCGGGCGCCCGGGTGGGAAGCACTGCGGATTCGATTCGGCACAATGTGACTATTGGGTTTCTACACTCCAGTGTTGCCGATGCCTTGAGATCTCGGATCTGGACCACCAGCCCTATCCGGGAAGTGGTAACAACGGACTGTGGAATCACTTCGCGGTGCCATCTTAGTCCAAATTCTGCCCGGGCTCGCCTTGGATGGTTCTCGAGTGTCTGGCCGGTTCGGGTACGGCCGTCGCCACATCGGAGCCGCAACTGTTCGATGTTCCATAATCTGTCGTCGAGTTCGTTGTGTGGGCGCTACGGTTTGCCAAAGTCCAATGCACACCGTAGCGCCAAGACGCCAAGACATTGACAGCTCACTGGTTTTAACCACTTGCGTCTTCCTGGGCCGCGTTCGCTCGGAACCTCTCAAGACAGGCTTGGATAGACGGAGTTCGGCGATGCCAGTTCGATCTTCGACGCATGCGGCGGTTTTAGCGCAGCGGACGCGATCCATCACCTCTCGTACGACTCTTATACAGACGGCTAACAATTGGCCTCCCCCTTGGATTGAATTTGGCGGGTATCCGATTGATTCCGAATGAGATTCTCTTGCGTTGAGGACAGTTATGGCGTCATCGCAGTTGATGGTACTAGAGGTTCTCCTCGTTAATGACATCGCTCCATTCGAGCCTTAATGTTGAATGATCGAGGCTTATGACGTACAGCTGATCCAGCATATCATCTATCAATACAACTAACGTAGTTTCTGTGAGTTACAGATCCTATATAAAGTTTTTATGACCTCAAAATCGACACTAATTTGTGTAAAAATTACTTTGTTCGACTGTGAGGCATCTAAATAGCCTGGTGAATATGTGCTAGCTTTGTTGTATTCTCCAAAGGAGAGATTCGCTGACAATCCAGATCATGTCTCCACCCTTCAACCAGATCTGGAATGGCTTCCGCAAAAGCGGAGAACCTTCTACGGCTTTCGTTGAGAGAGCCATCCGAAAGAGGAGTAGCGTTTGATTCAATTGCAGCGAGTTCTTGTCCGCGCGGTCGTGCTTGGCGCCGTCTTGTCGATGCCGGCCATGATCATGACGGACGGGCATATTCCCGAATCGCGTTACGCGCAGGATTCCCGCGCGGTAGCGCTCTCCGAGTTTCTGAAGGAGAAGGATAGCCCCATTGCTCATCTTGCGGAAGACTTCTTGATTGTGGCGGACCGTCACGGGCTGGATTGGCGGCTGCTCCCCAGCATCGCATTTCTGGAATCGAGCGCCGGAAAAACGTACAAGAACAACAATATTTTTGGGTGGAACAACGCGGACACGGCGTTTTCTTCGGTGCGGGAAGGGATCCACTACGTGGGTTCAAGGCTCGGCACGAGCGAACTCTACCGGGGCAAGACGTTTGAACAGAAGCTGGCTCTCTACAATCCCTACGATCACTATGCGCCAGCGGTGATCCGGGTGGCGGATACCCTTTCCCGGATGGAAAAGGAAGCGCGCACCCGGACCCGGAAGCACGTCCAGCTAAGCCTTAGCTCAGCCACCAACGTGCGGTAATAGATAAAAGCCAAGGAACAGAAGAGCCGTAATCAGCAGCACCATCAGCCAGCGAATCATGCGCTCTCGGTTGGTTACGTTGGCCTTTTCGTCAGCCCGAATTTGATCGGTTAAGGTATCAAACATCGTAGTCTCCCCCTTGAAACTGCACGTCTGATGACGTCGATAACTTTTTGTTATCTCTAGCTCCATTGTAAGGGCCTTTCGAGCCGCCGCCTAGCAAAATCGGCACGGATTTCAAAAGAGAAGAGTAGGCGAAACTTCCTCAATCTTGCTATATTTTTGCCAGTTTGCGGTACAGCGTCTTTCGTTCGATACCCAAGATGCGGGCGGCTTTTGCCTTATTGCCCGCGGTCGCTTGCAAGACCCGTTGAATCTGCTCGGCTTCCTTATCGGCGAGCGATTCGGAGATGGAGCTTGCTTCGACGGGATGCCGCAACGCTCGATCCACATCCTGCGCCCGAATCCGCTTATCTTCGGCGAGAATCGTAAGACGTTCAATGAGGTGCTGCAGTTGGCGGACATTCCCAGGCCAGGCGAAAGATTCGAGCACGGGCGCCGCGCTGGGATGAAATCGGGTTTCCGTGCCGTAGCGGTCGTTGTACTTGTTCAGGAAGAAATGGGCGAGTAGCATCACGTCGCCGCGTCGAGTTCGTAACGGCGGCAATTCGATGCGCACGACGTTCAAGCGAAAGAAAAGATCCTCGCGGAACTTACCTTCCCGGACCAGGCCATCCAGGTTCTTGTTGCTCGCCGCGATCACGCGAACGTCCACTTTACGCGATTTGCTGGCTCCGAGGGGCCGGATTTCCCGCTCCTGCAGAAAGCGCAGGAGTTTGAGCTGGAAGCCTGGCTCAATGTCTCCCACTTCATCGAGGAATGCGGTCCCTTTGTTCGCAGCTTCAAGCAGACCGATTCGATCGCGATCCGCCCCGGTATAGGAGCCGCGCATGGCGCCGAAGAGCTCACTCTCGAGCAGAGTGGCAGCTACGGATCCGCAATCCACTGGCTCGAAGGGCATCGCCGCTCTGCCGCTGTTGCGGTGGATAAGGCGCGCAACAACTTCCTTCCCTGTTCCGGTTTCGCCCTCGATGAGCACCGTGGTATCCGTGGGAGCAACCCGGGATAGCGTCTTATAGACTTCCACCATCGGGGCCGAAGAGCCGATCATCTCGCTCTCGGGTAGATCGTCCTCTTCGGCGATGGCATCATCAGCATCCCGGGCGGCGATGGCGCGACGCAGCACCGAGAGAATATCGTCGAGATCGAAAGGTTTCGCAACGTAGTCAAATGCCCCTCCGCGCGTAGCGGCAACGACGGTTTCCATGCTCCCACGCCCGGTCATCAGCACGACCATGCAGTTGGGGTTGCGGCGTTTGGCTTCCTCGAGGATATCGAGACCTGTGCGACTATCCAGGTAGATGTCGGAGAGGACTAGTGGGAACGGCTCGGAGGCGAGTTTGTGGAACGCCGCTTCCGAACTGGCTGCGGCTTCTACCTGAAAGCCCTCCAGCTCAAGGAAAGTGGAGAGCGTGGAGCGCACGCTCGCATCATCCTCGACGAGCAGTAATCGGGTCATTCTCACCATTCAATCACGATTCGGGCAGGGCACGATTCGGGCAGGGCACGATTCGGAATGGATTCACGCAGGGCGGGCCAAACTGCTTGCGGAACGCCCCGGCCCTACCGAGGCTTCGCGGCGCCGGCGTGGGGTGACGCCGCGGGAAGAGCGAGCGAGAACTCCGAGCCCACGCCCGGTTCGCTCTTCACTTCCACCCGGCCGCCGTGCGCGCTTACAATCTGATCGACGATGGCGAGGCCGACACCAGAGCCTTTTTCGCCTGATCGTTCCGCCGCCGCCGTACGGTAAAACTTGCGGAAAACGGCCCGCTGCTCTTCGGCGTTCATGCCCATCCCTTGATCCGCCACGGTGAGGACGATCTCCTGGCCGCGCCGTTCGCAACCGACTGTGACTCCGCTCCCCGTGCCCGAGTATTTGATGGCATTCGTGACGAGATTATAGAGCGCATGTTCCAGCAACTCGCGGTCTCCACGAAGTAGCGCGTCCTGGTCACAGGGCGGATCGGACACGAGCGAGATTTGTTTGTTCTGCGCGAGGGGTAGAGCGCGCTCCACGCACGTGGTTACGAGATCGGCGGCGGGAAAGGAGTCGTCGCGAAGTTGCATCTGGCCGGCGGAAAGGCGCTCCACATCGAGAAAGACTTGAATCAGGCGGCCCAGGCGCTTCGATTCGTTGTGAATCATGCCGGCCATCTGCTTCTGCTTGTCGGCGCTCAACGAGTAGCGCGAGATGAGTTCGCTCGAGCCCTGTATGGCAGTGAGAGGAGTGCGCATTTCGTGCGTGACGTAGTGAATCGCTTCGCGGTAGTTTTCCGTTTCCCGCTCGGAGCGGCGAAGCCTTCGATTGACGAACCAATAGCGGTGGGCGGCCAGGGCAAGAAAGGGCAGCAGGGAGCTAAGTATCAGCAGAGTGGAGGGTGCGAGGATGTCTCTGATGTATGCCGCCGGCGGAGAGGCGAAGGAAATCGTCAGGGGAATCGCGGCGAACGCATAGGTGTGCCGGCTTCTTGGAAACAGGAACGCCACCCCCGTCAGCGCGGCGATCCCGAGACTGAGCAGGAAGCCAAGCGCCGGCGGAACGAAATGGTAAAAGCGCCGGCTCACCAATGTCTCATAAGCATTGGCGTGGATCTCGACGCCCTGCATGGTGCGGCCGTAAGAGAAGGGCGTCATCAGGCGGTCGCGCGCGGCGGAAGGAGCAGTGACGCCCACGAACAGCACCGCGTTCTCGGGTGCTGAATAAGAGGCCGGGTGGGCGAGGAGATCGCCGGCGGAAATACGGCTGATGCCGGACGCTGCCAGGCTGTCTGGTGGACGAAACCGGATCTGAAGCAATCTGCCGTTCACTCGCGACGCCGGAATCTCGACACTGCCCACCAGCAAGCTCTCCGGAGTCTCCAGAATGTAGGGTTCCGCGCGAAAGAGCCGGTAGGCTTCCAAGCTGAGCGCCCAATAACGTTGACGGTCAACCGCCTTTTCGAGCGGGATGGCGCGGCAGACGGAATCCATGGGATCCGGCGCCGCGTGAACGTGCCCGATTGCAGCTACCGCGCTCGCGAAAATCGGGGCTGGAAGTTCCCAGGAGTTGCCGCCGGACCGGATCTCCGCGGCAAGCACAACGGCCGGCAAGGCAGCCATGGCGCGGGCAAGGCGTTGGTCTTCCCGGAGGTCGCCCGGATCGGCGAGCGTGAGGTCGATGGCGACGACCTTGGGTTGGTGCGGAGCGGCGGCTTCAAGAACGCCGGCAACAATGCTTCGCAGCGCGCGCATGCCCCCATGGCCACTGAGTGTCTCTTCATCGATTGCAATGAGTGTGGATGCACTGCGGGAGGAAGCGGCGCCGCCCGGCGTGTCTGTGCGGATCCGCCGGACGAGCGCATCGGAAATATTGTTATCGACGACATGGGCTATGGGGCTGGCGGCCACCAGCCAAGCCAGGAGCGTCGACAGCAAAAGCAATACGACCTGCGCGAAGCGAGACCGCGATTCGACGCCGTGCGATTTGAACTGCTCCCGCCGTTTCACGATGAGAGCATCGCCTCCAGATCCACAACCTCCTTTGGCAGGGAAGCGCTCAGCACCTCGGCTCCGCTTTCCGTAACGAGGAGATCGTCTTCGATCCGGATACCGATTCCTTCTTCGGGGATATAGACCCCCGGTTCGACGGTGATTACCATCCCCGGCGCCAGTGGTACCGCAGGATCGCTGGGGTCGTGCACATCCATGCCGAGATGGTGCCCGATTCCGTGAGGAAAGAACTGGCTGAGCGGCTGCTTCCTCGGGCCGAGACGCATTCCGCGCAGCAGTTCAACAGCGAGCTGATGCAGGCTTCCTGGAATCTGCCGCCCGATAAAGGCGCCCGGCTTCACAGCGCGGATCACCTCCTTCTGAACGGCGAGCACGGCTTCATACAACTCCCGCTGACGCCGTGAAAAGCGGCCTCCCACCGGTACGGTGCGGGTCAGATCGCCGGCATATCCTTCATACTCCGCGCCTACATCCAGAATCGTGAGGACACCCTTCCGCAAGGGTGCGCGGTTGCGCGAGTAATGCAGCACGCAGGCGTTGTCTCCCGAAGCGACGATGGGCGCAAAGGAGTGACGCCCGGCGCCGCGGCGTAGAAACTCGTGCGTAATGTCGGCTGCGACTTCAAACTCATTCGACGAAGTTTGCAGCGAACGCCAGCCGCGAAGCTGGCCTTCCGCGGTGATGGCGATGGCCTCGCGGATGAGGGCGATCTCGGAAGGAGACTTCGTCATGCGAAGCGCTGCAATCTCGTCATTCAGCGGCCGAAACTCCCGGAAGGGAAAGGCAGCCTTGAGACGCTCCTCCAGTTCCGGCCCGGTGAGACAAGCGAGCCGCTCACACCGCGCCAGCGATTCGGCAACCAGGGTCTCGAACTGGCATCGACGGATGACGCGGGCAATTCCCAGACGTTCTGCAAGACCGGGTTCCGATGCGTGTGATGCCGGTCCGCTCCAAAGGGTGCGCCCCGGATCGTGGTCGGGGAGCACTAGCACTTCGAGTAGCGCTCTGGATCGGCCTTGAGGCGCAAGGACGAGCATGGCCCCCGGCTGCAACCAGCCCGTGAAGTATGAGAAGTTCGAATCCTGAAAAAAGCCTGACCGAAGTTCGCCCCGTTCGGCTTCCGTGTTCCCCGCGAGCACGGCCACGGCATCACCGCAACGTTCCCAAAGCGCGGCGCGGCGCCGGGCATACTCGGCCGGGGATACCGCCTCACGGCCATGCGCTTTCTCAGACCCTCGCGGGCGTTGGTTTGTCCGGCGCTTGCTTCGTTCAGGGACTTTCATCCAACTTCCTGCATCGTATCGGACTTGAGTGCGGCTATTGGGCGGCCGTGACATTCTCAAAGCGGTTGAGCGTTTGAGAGGCCGGCAGCAGCTTGCCGGGATTCAGTATGCCAGCCGGATCGAACTGCTGTTTCAGGCTGAGCAGATGCTCCTGAAGAGGCTGCGAGTAGAGCTTGCCGAAGAGTTCGTTCTTCTCCATGCCGACACCATGCTCTCCGGTGATCGTGCCCCCTTCGGCGACGCAGAGCTCGAGGATTTCATCTCCCGCCAGTTTCGCCTTCTCGATATCGCCGGGCTTGCGCGCATTGAAGAGAATAATCGGGTGCAGGTTACCGTCTCCCGCATGAAAGATATTGCTGATGGTTAGGCCGTGCTTGCGGGCGATTTCCTGAATAAGCCCAAGAACTCTTGGGAGGCGGGTCCGAGGGACGACACCATCCTGCACGTAGAAGGTGGGGCTTACCCGGCCGATTGCTCCAAAGGCGTTCTTGCGGCCCTTCCATAGTAGGGCGCGTTCCGCGGCGTCGGCGGCAATGCGTACGCTGCGGGCCCCGGCGGCGGCGCAAATGCCTTCCACCAGCGGCGCCTGCTCGCGAATCTCCTCAACCGGGCCGGCAAGCTCTACCAGCAGGATCGCGGCCGCATCAAGCGGATAGCCGGCATTGGTTGCTTCTTCCACCATTCGCAGCATAACCCCATCCATCATCTCCAGCGCGATGGGAAGCACGCCACGCCCAATGATGTCGGAGACGGATTGGCCTGCCTGCTCTGGATCGTCGTAGACAGCCAGCATTGTTTCCACCGCTTCGGGAGAGCGCATGATGCGCACCCAGATGGCGGTGACCACCGCAAGAGTTCCTTCCGATCCAATCAACAAACCGCGTATGTCGAGTCCCGGTAAGTCGCCTTCCGGTCCGCCGGCGATGCGGATGTCTCCCTCCGCGGTAACGAACTCGAGGCCGAGCACGTGATTGGTGGTGACCCCGTAGACCAGCGTATGGGGGCCGCCGGCGTTCTCCGCCACATTACCGCCGACCGTGCAAGCCCGTTGGCTGGAAGGATCCGGCGCATAGAAATAGCCATGCGGAGCCAAGGCGGCGGAGAGGTCGAGATTCACGACGCCCGGCTGCACCTTGAGGTATTCATCGTCCAGATTCATCTCCAGAATCCGGTTCATCCGGACGAGGGACACAACGACGCCGCCGGCGATGGGAATGGCGCCCCCGCTCAGGCCGGTTCCGGCGCCGCGGGCAACGAGCGGAATCTGATGTAGCGTGCAGTAGGCGAGGATGTGCGAGACTTCGTGGGCCGAGGATGGAAAAAGGACGAGATCGGGCCGGGCGCGATCCACCCCGCCATCGTACTCATAAAGACCCAAATCCGATTCCGAACTGAGGGACGCCTGTTCGCCCACGATCTGAACAAGCGCGGCGCGATGCGCGTTGCCGATTGCCATGCGAATCTCCTCCCCTTTACGCGCGTGCCGATCCGGCAGGAACAGCCAGCCCGTTGCGTTTATCCCTTCGGCAGGTGCCGTTCGATACGAGCCACCACTTCCGGACTCGTCCAGGCTTCCGGCCCGACAAACTTTTCAAGAACCCGCCCCTCCCGGTTGATAAGGTAGGTTTCCGGATACTTGTACGTGCCGAATTGGGCGCCGATGCCGGCAGTGGGATCGAAGGTGTTGGGAAACGTGATGCCGCTCCGTTGCATGAACTGCCGGTAAGTTTGTTCATTACGGTCCACGTTGACACCCAGGACGATCACCCCCCGCTTTCCGTACTTCTGATGGAACTGTTCCAGGCTGGGCATCTCCTGCACACAGGGAGGGCACCACGTGGCCCAGAAGTTGACGAGGAGCAACTCCCCCTGGAAATTGTTGCTGCCGATGGTAGCGCCGTTCGACGTGGCAGCCTGAAAACGGGGTGCGCGATCCCCCACGTTCACGGTTCTATCGCGCACGGCATCGTAGATCCCATACGACAAGACCAATGTGCTCAATATGATAAGCGCGATGAGGAAGCGCTCGATCGCGGCGTTGGGCTGCTTGGACATTCGTATTCAGTGTATCTGGTTTCGACGTTGGAGCATCTATGCAAAGGGGTCAAGGAGGCGCGCCCGGCATTCGCGATGCGGATTACCAGACGAGTGGATTTTTCAGCTTCTCATCTCTGTGCGATTCCATCGCTAAGCCAGGAAGAGAATCATGCGATCTATGGCGATGGAGCAAACCCGCACGGCCACGGGCATAATTACGTGCTCGAGGTGACTTTGGAGGGGGAACCGGATCCGGTAACAGGAATGGTCTTCGATCTCAAAGAATTGAAGTCCATTCTGCAAAGCGAAATTCTTGATGTGATGGACCATCGGTACCTCAACCAGGAGGTGCCCCCGTTTGACCTTGTTGTTCCAACCGTTGAGAATGTGTCCCGGGAGATTTGGAAACGGCTCTGGCCGAAATTGAATCTCTCGAATGCAAGATTGCACCAGGTGCGCCTGTATGAAACGGAAGACGTGTTCGTGGATTACTCCGGGGAGCCTGCATGACGCTGACCCATCGTTATCGCTTCTCCGCTTCGCACCGGCTTTACAATCCGGCGCTTTCTGAACAGGAGAATCGCGAGATTTACGGAAGGTGCAGCAATCCTTACGGCCACGGACACGACTACATTCTAGAGGTGAGCGTGGAAGGGAGCCCGGACGCCGTATCGGGCAGGATGATCGCGAGCGAGGACTTGGATCTGCTGGTACACGACGGAGTTCTTCGGGTGTACAAAGGCAAGAACATGAATCTCGACATTGATACGTTCGTGAATGGGCGCGTCCCGACGACGGAAAATGTGGCGCAAGATATTCGCGAAAGACTTGAGCGAGGTTGGCCCGCGAATGGTGAGCCTTTCGGCTACACGGCGCGCATGCCAACCCTCTCCGGCGTGCGATTGTTTGAGACCGCGAAGAATATCTTCGACATCTAAGAGGTTATTGAAGCAACCTTAGAAAGAACATCATGCAGAAATCCAGCGCGACGGTAAAGATGATTCCGATGGGCAAGACGGAGCCGGAATCGCCGATCGCTTCCCAGATAGAACAAATTCTACTGGAGATCGGCGAAGATCCATCCCGTGACGGGCTCCTGAAAACCCCGGAGCGAGTGGCAAAGGCACTCCGCGATCTCACCGCCGGTTACCAGACCGACGTCACCAGCGTTCTGAATGGAGCGTTGTTCGACGTGGAGTACGACGACATGGTGATCGTGAAGGATATCGAGTTCTATAGCCTTTGCGAACACCACATGCTGCCTTTTTTCGGCAGAATCCACGTAGCGTATATTCCCAACGGCAAAGTGATTGGATTGAGCAAGATACCGCGAATCGTGGATATTTTCTCCAAACGTCTGCAAGTCCAGGAACGGCTGACCCAGGAAGTCGCGAAGACCATCATGGAAGCGATTCAGCCGCAGGGCGTGGGCGTTGTGGCAAGCGCCCGGCATTTTTGCATGATGATGCGCGGGGTAGAGAAGCAATACAGCGATACGGTCACGAGCACGATGCTCGGTTCGTTCCGTAATAACCGGGAGACCCGTACCGAGTTTCTATCCTTGATCCAGAATCATTTGTAAGGCCTGACCTGGCCGCTCCGGAACTGCCCTGGATTCCCGGCGCGAACAGGCCGTGCTAGGATGCTTCGTATGTCCTCCTCCGCGCGCAGCTTCTCTTGTCTCGACCCATTTGGAACTACCTGGGAAGTGGTGTTCCTGTGGCATCAGGTGGGCATCACGATCCGCCACGCGGATACCATCGACTGTAAATTCCATTTTTCCAGCCCAGACGAAGAAATTGAGAAGGTCGTGGCGTTGCCCCACCTGGCGCTGAAGGAGTTCGCACAGGCGGAGGGCCGGACGATCACTGACGCGTGGATAATTCGGCTGGCATCGGCGCACATCCGCTACATGATTGAATCCGGGGAAGATATGGATAAGACCCTGGTGACGATCGGGATGGAAGAGCTGCGTCGCAGCCAGGCAGCGGTAGCCGGTTAGCGGCGTCACCAGGAATCCTCAGCACATTCGGCCTAAGATAGTGCTAGCTAATGCCGGAGCCACCCCGATCGCAAGTTGAAGAGGAACTCGGCGGACGTCCGTTTGCGTTCTACCCACCCGTGCGGAATGTGGAGTATAACGAGTGGCGTTTTCTGCAGGCAACCTGGGCGGAAATTCTGGTTGAGAATGCCAAAGCCGGCATCGAGGTTTGGATTCCGCGGCGTCATTTCGGCGCAATCTCCTCCGTGGATCAACCGATGCCCATCGTCGGCTTGACGAAGGAGTTGGAGTATCGGGCGGGAACCGTGCTTCCCTTCCGCACGAAAGTCCTGGAGATGCCGCAGGGGGCCCCGGGCCGCTCCGAGGCGGAAGGCGCGGCTAACGCGCAATCGTCGGCAGGGAAAAGAACGGGAAGCGGCCCGCGGAATGAAGGCAGCGTGGCGAAATTGATCGGCGTGATGCTGGTTGTTGCGCTGCTGGCGGTATTCTCGACGGTGGCGGTCTACCGTGGTGGCAGCCTGTTCCAAAGCCGTGCGCTCCAGAGCACCAAGGACCAGGATTATCTCTCCCTGAGCGGCCAGGACGATTATGCCGCCGTTGTGCGCCGTCTGGGAACGCCTGCCGCGGACCGATGGAATACACGCTCAAAAGAAGTTGTTTTTCGGGTTCTTGAGTATCCGGATCGGGCGTATTCGGTGATTCTGTTCGGAGCCGACCAGCACTCCGCCCGATATATCGGGACGATGGATCGAAATTGGCGCCCCATCCACAGCGTTTCCGGACGTGGCACTGACTATTCCGCAATGTTGCGGACCCTCCCCAGGTTTTAGGGACGGCCTTCCGGCGCATCGTGAGAGACTGCATCGTTGGCGAAGCAGCGCCGCTCCGGTTATGATCGATCAGGCAGGTATGATCGCGCGCCGCCCGGCGCCGGCAAAACGGGAATGACAAACTACGCGCGGATGCACCGACTTTTCGCGGCGGATGGCCGCTGCCTGAACGTGGCGCTGGACCACGGTATCTTTCACGAACCGGCGTTTCTGGCGGGGATTGAGGATATCGCGAAAGCCATCGGAACCGTGGTAAAGGCACAACCGGATGCGCTGCAGTTGGCGGCTGGCCCCGCGCGGATTCTGCAAAGCATTCCCGGCCCCGCCAAACCCGCGCTGGTGTTGCGCGCGGACACCACCAATCTCTATGCAGCCAGCCCGCAAAAATCGCTGTATACGGTCCTTCTCGAACGCTCCGTGGAGCATGCCGTCGTTCTGGATGCTGTTGCGGTGGTCGTGAACCTCGTGTTCATCCCCGGTGAAACCGAACTGCACTCCGAGTGTATCCGGAGCATCGGGATCCTTCGCGCGGAGTGCGAACGAATGGCGATGCCGCTGATGGTGGAGCCGCTCGTATTGGAACCTTCTCTCGAAGGAGCGGGATTCCGGTCAAGCGGTTACAGTCGGACGATTACGGTATTGGTACGGCAGGCGGTGGAGTTGGGGGCGGACATCGTCAAGACCGATGCGTGCGACCCCGCGAAAGAATTCGGGCGAATCGTCGAGGCTTCCGGAGGTAAACCGCTGCTGGTGCGGGGCGGGACGCGAAAGGCGCTGCCCGAACTGCTTCGGCAAACCGAGGAGCTGCTGCAACTGGGCGCCCGCGGCCTTGTCTTCGGAAGAAACATCATTCAACAAAAGGAACCGGAACGTGTCACCGCGGCTTTGATGGCAATGGTGCATGATGGAGCAGCAGCCGAAGACGCCATTCGATTCCTGGACTCTGAACCGCGCAAGGGTCCGCGCAAGGTTTAGCAACGGAAGCAGGCGGAACAGCCCGCGCAGATAAGGAATCGTCCGCATGAAATCGGCAAGCATTGCCATCTCCGGTTTCACCACGGTCCTCCTGCTGCCTGGCGCGGATGCACGGGCGGCCGATTTGCCGGGCACGGACGCCGAGGCTTTACCGGCGGCGATAACGTGCTCCGCGATGGTTGCGGGCCCTGGGGTCGCCATGCTGGCAGGGATGCTGGCGCGGCTGGGCGTTCCATGCGCAGCTCAATTGGAGAGCGGCGTGGACGCGGAAGGCCTCTGGCTGCGGAAGGTTATCGAATCCAGTTTTCCAAACTTGAGCGCACACTGGCGCCCGGCTCCTTCGGGACACACGGCTCGAATGGTGGCTACAAGCGACTTCGATAGCCATCTGGAATCCACATCGTCCTTCAGCGGAAGCGATTTCTGTTTTGAAGATTTGCCTACCCGGCAGCCGGCCTCCCGCGCGCTTGGCGTGTGGTGCTATCCCGCTGCGGGAATCGGAAACTCGTCCGCTAGAGAAGACGCATTCGCACTGCGGATGGCGGCGGCGCGAGAACGGGGAACGACGCAGGTGCTCCTACTGGGTGCGCCATTAGCGCAGCGGGAGCACGGGGGCGCCTGGCAGAGTTGGTTGCGCCCGTTACTGGCCTGCGCCGACGTGCTTTGCGCGCGAGCGGATACATTGCTGGAGACGCTCGATCCCGTGGCGGCGGCGGAACTCTCTCGAGCGGGAAAGCTCCGCGATCTCCCTTCCTGGCTGACGGGTGGCATTCTCCATGACATGTCCGGGTACTTGCTGGATTGCGGTGTTGGGTTGACCGTTCTGAGCCTTGCGGGGCACGGCGTCTACTTGCGCAGCAACAGGGACAGCAGCCAATTGGCATTCACGCGAAAATTCGCGCCGGACGACCGGTTCGCCGCGCATCTCGCCGAGTGGACGGAGCGCGACATTCTCATCCCGCCGTTTCAGATCGACGCAAGGAACCGCTATGCCTCCGCGGATGCGCTTTGCGCCGGAGTTGTAACCTCTCTTGTTCGAGGGCTCATCCCTGAAGAAGCTATCCGGATGACTGCGGCAGTGATGGGATTTGCGGCGGAATCCGCCGATGCCGTGGAATCGATGCCATCTTGGGACGTGGCGCGGGCGAGAGTGGACGGTGGGTGGGCGCAAGGGCGCTGCGGGATCGACCTGAGTGGATGGAGCGACAGCCAAGAAGGCTGAGAATGGCTCTACGCGCCGACGTACTGTGCATACAGACTGCGAGCGACGCCGATATCCTGGGTGCCTTTGATGATGGCGCGGCCATCGGGAAACACCGTGATCTCATACTTCGGAAGCGATAGGCGCAGTGCAAATTCATTGGCGCGGACCGCGCCAACCTTCTTAAGGCGCGATTGCAACTCCTCGAGATTGACGGGCCGCATGCGCTCGTGAATTTGTACGGCATTGCGGCCGCAAAGGCTGATGGGGGCGCGCCGTTGGCCATTGAGAAACGGGAACTCACGCCGGTCACAGGTGGGGCAGCCGACGCTGGGTCCCGGCATCCGGATCTGGCGAGTTTCTCCGCTCCAGACGTCGAAATGGGTGATCCTCGCGGACTCGGCTCCCGCATAACCAAGCAGGATGCGATACGCCAGTGAGACTTGCCATGCGGCAACCATCGCGGTGATTGTATTGATCACTCCATCCGTTTCACACGTGGGCTGGGAACCGGCGGGTGGCGCAGGGTAAAGACAACGGAAACAGGCAGTCGTCCCCGGCAAAATGGGCATCGCAATTCCATAACTGCCCACCGCTCCACCGTATACCCAGGGAAGGGATTCTCTCACGGCGAAATCGTTCACCAGATAGCGCGTTTCGAAATTATCCGTGCCGTCGAGGATCAGGTCTGCCTCGGCCAAGTGTTCTTCCACATTGCTTGCCGTGAGGTCGTCCACCACGGATTGGACATCCACGGCGTGGTTAACACGAGCAATTTCCTGCTTGGCGGCCACGGCTTTTGGCAAAACGAGTTGCGCGTTCGCTTCGTCATAAAGCCATTGGCGCTGAAGGTTGCTCAACTCGACATAGTCACGGTCAATCAGGCGCAAGCGGCCGACGCCGGCACGGGCCAGCGCGGATGCATGGAAGGTTCCCAGTGCGCCACAGCCAACGATTGCCACCGTCGCGGCCGAGAGTTTTTGCTGCCCTTCCTCGCCCCACTCACGGAAACGCACCTGGCGGGAGTAGCGATCCCCCGTATCCGTATCCATATGTTTTATCGTAACAACCGCGTACTATCATCGTTCATAGTGACCGTTGCCATGCAACGCTGGGCTTGGCCAGCACTCCGCTCATCCATGGGAATCCGTCTGGCGCTGGTTGTCGCTCTGTTCGTGGCTTCGCAAGTTGTCCTCGGCGCTCCGTCGGATTTCTATGGCCGGCCGGTGGAGGAGATCGTTCTGGCGCCCCGCAGGCAGCCACTTCCCGTTGACAACATGGTGGAACTGATCGGGATCGCGCCCTCGACTCCGCTCAGCGCCGAACTGGTGCAAGGCCTGATTGAACGGTTGTATCGCAGCGGGAGATTCGAGCAAATCCTGGTGGAAGCGGCACTGCTCGATAGCGGGGGAGTTCAACTGCGCATCGTAACCGAGCATCGCTGGTTTATAGGCAACGTGCATGTGGAGGGTGTGAATGCCCCGCCAAACCCCGGTGAATTGCGAAATGCCACCAAGCTCACGCTAGGCGGTGAGTTCACCCAGCGTCAGCAGGATGCGGCGGTGGAATCCCTCGAAACCGTGTTGGAGAAGAACGGTTACTACGGCTCTGAGATTCTCCCGGTTCACGAATATTTCGACCAGACGCAGCAGGTGAACATCACGTTCTACGTACGCACGGACGAGCGCGCGAAATACGATACACCGGTGTTCGTCAGCGACGCGGAGCTTAACATCAACAAACTGGTGAACGTCTCGAACTGGGAACGATGGTGGGGTCTTTTCGGCTGGAAGGGCGTGACGGAGAGCCGCACCCAAGCGGGCATCAGCAATATCCGGCGCTACTATCAGAAACAGAATTACCTCAAGGCAACCGTCCGCCTTCAAGACATCAACTACTCGCCGGAGAAGAACCAAGTGAATCCGCGCGTGGAAGTGCAACCGGGTTCGAAAGTGAAAGTCCGCGTGGAGGGAGCGAAGCTTTCCGGCGGGAAGCGTAGAGAGTTGATCCCAATCTTTGAGGAGCAATCCATTGACCGGGATCTGCTGGTGGAGGGCTCGCACAACCTGGAGGAGTATTTCGAGACGCGGGGCTACTTCAATGCGGACATTACCTTCGACAACGAGACCGCGGACGACGGCACGCAGGAAGTGGTGTATCACATCGATCCGGGGCCGCGGAAGCGGCTTGTGGACATTCAGGTGGAAGGCAACACGTTCTTTTCAAGGCAGGACATTCTCGAACGGCTCTATGTCTTGCCGGCCTCGCTGCAGTTCCGTCGAGGCCGGTTGAGCGAAGGCTATTTGCGGGAAGATGTCGCCACCATCAAGAATCTCTATCTTACAAACGGATTCCGGGACATCGATGTCGATTATACGATCAAGGACAATTTCGGCGGCAAAGAGGATCAGATCGGCTTGACGTTCCACATTGACGAGGGACCGCAGGTCTTTGTCGGCAGCTTGAAGATCAACGGAGTGAAGGAAGGGGAACGGAAGGACATCGAAACATTCCTTACCACTCTGGAGAGCCAGCCCTTCAGCGTGGTAAACGCCACCGCGGATCGGGACAATATCCTCGCGTACTTCTACAACCTCGGCTATCCCGACGCATCGTTCGACTTCAAGGTGCTCACGACGGATTCCGCGAATCTGGTGGACGTTGTCTACGAGGTGAATCGCGGAGAGCAGACCTTCGTTAGAGAAGTGCTGGTGAGCGGGTTGAACGTCACGGACCCGGAGCTTGTGTACAAGCGCATCGAACTTTACCAAGGACAGCCGTTGTCGCAGAATGCCATGGTGGAGACGCAACGCCGGCTTTACGACTTGGGGATCTTCGCCAACGTTGCGATGGCCGTGCAGAATCCCAAGGGGGAAGAGAAATCCAAGTATGTCCTCTTTCAACTTGAGGAGTCGAAGAAGTACTCGGCGACGTTTGGATTCGGCGCGGAGCTCGGCCGGATTGGCGGCAGTTCACAGAACCTGCGCTCGGCGGGAGGGCAGGCGAATTTCAGCCCCCGGGTTCAGTTTGAAATTACTCGTTTGAACGTAATGGGAATCGCGCACAGCCTTAGCCTGCGCACTCGTGTTTCCGCCATTCAGCAACGGGTGCTCGTGAACTATCTTGCTCCACAATTTCGCAGCAATGAGAATCTCAATCTCGCGATCACCGCGGTCGGCGATCAATCCCGCGATGTGCGAACCTACACCTCCAGGCGATTTGAAGGCTCCGTGCAGCTTGGGCAGCGCGTGAATCTCGCCCGCAACATTCTCTATCGTGTCTCATGGAGGCAGACGGGGATCGACGAGAACACCCTGCAAGTGCAGCCGAGCCTCATTCCCGTGCTGGCACAACCAGCCAAGGTCGGAATCATTTCTGCGACGCTCATTGAGGACAAGCGCGATAATCCCACGGATTCCACGCGCGGCGTTTACACCAGCTTGGACTTCGGGCTGGCTTCCAAGGTATTGCTCTCGGGCTCCGACTTCGGACGATTTCTGGGCCGGAACTCCACCTACCACCGGTTGAACTCAAAGCTGATCCTCGCCCGCACCACCACATTCGGCCTGCTTGAACCCACGACGAGCCGTTATCGCGACAAGACCGGCTTCAATATCCCGCTTCCCGAGCGTTTCTTCGCGGGGGGCGCCGCCTCCCACAGGGGTTTTCCCGAGAATCAGGCGGGCCCGCGCGATCTGGTGACCGGCTTCCCCATTGGCGGAGAAACGGTGTTTGTGAACGGCGTGGAGCTGCGCTTTCCTCTCATTGGAGAGAATCTGGGTGGCGTCCTCTTTCACGATGCGGGCAATGTTTACCGGTCCATGAGCGATTTCAGCTTCCGCGTAAAGCAGAAGAACGTGGAAGACTTCAATTACATGGTTCACGCCGTCGGATTCGGCATCCGCTACCAGACCCCCATCGGGCCATTTCGCGTGGATATCGCCTATGCGTTGAACCCGACGGACTTCGTTGGCTTCCGAGGGACCCGGGAAGAGTTGATCGACTTGTCTCTTCCTGAGTTGCTTGCCCGGCGGGAGCGCCAATCCCTGGGACATTTCCAGTTCCATTTTTCACTGGGGCAGAGTTTCTGATGCGGAGACGGCTCTTCCAATTCGCTCTCGTATTGCTGATCGCCTGGAGCCTCCATGGGGAACTGTTGGATCGCATTGCGATCACGGTCGGGCAGGACGTGATCACCGAACAGCAGATCTACGAGCAACTGCGGATTGCCGCCTTCCTCAACGGATCGAAGCCCGAGTTTACTCAGGAGAAGCTGCGGGAAACGGCGGATCGCATGGTGCTGCAGCGCCTGGTGATGCAGGATATGAAAGCAAATGGTTATCCTCTACCGACGGATGAGGAAGTCGATGAAGCACTAAAGCAATCCCGGGAAGCCAATTGGGGCTCGCGAGAAGCTTTCCTCAAGGCGGCCCGGGACGCTGGGTTACGGGAAGAGGCGCTGAAGGATTTTCTGAACAAGATGGTGGCCACGGTGAAATACATCGACTTTCGGTTTCGTCCGGCCGTGCGCGTTTCCGACTCCGCGATCCTCGAGCGGTACCAAGCGAAGTACAACCCGCTCGATCCCGATGCGGGCGACCCGCCCGCATACGAAGACGTGAAGGACGAACTCGAAGCGGAGATCGTCGATGAGCGGTTGCAGGGCGTGATGGAGAGTTGGCTGGAAGACGCGAGAACTCGCGCCGGTGTTCGATATATTCCGGAGGTGATCCCATGACCTTCCTGAATGCCTCCGTGGCGCGCCGCATTGGTAAAGTTCTCACCGCGCTCCTGGCACTGCTTGTCCTCCTGATGGTCGCGGCGTACTTCGTCATCACGTCGGATTGGGCGAAGAGCAGAGTACGCAACCTGGTGGAGGAGCAAATCACCAAGGCGACAGGCGGCCGCGCGGAGATCGCTTCTCTAGACTACGATCTGCGTTCCCTCCACTTCGAAGTGGAAGGGTTCGCGCTGCATGGAACCGAGGGGCCGGAGGAAGCGGCGCTCTTCCGGGCATCCCGCATATCCGTCGATGCAACCATACTCTCGTTTCTCGCTAAGAAAGTAACTGTGGATAGCGTCACCGTGGATCATCCCGCGTTTCACCTCCACTTATACGAAGACGGCCGCACGAACCTCCCCAACCCTCCCGGGCCTTCCAGCGGGAAACCATTTACCGGCACACTCGTCGATCTGGGAATCGGCCATTTTGAAGCACGCAATGGCATTGCCACGCTGGCGGAACAATCGATCCCTCTCGACGTTCGCGGCGACAACCTGGAAGTCACACTGGATTTTGAAAGGGCCGCGGAACGCTATCGCGGCGCGATTGCGGCTCAACGGTTACAATTTTCCACGGACCGTATTCAGCCCGTTCCGTTCGACTTCCGCGCGGGTGTTGTCTTGGACCGGGAGGGAATTCGGCTGGATAAGGGGACGCTTGCTTACGGGAAGAGCACGGTAGCTTTCTCAGCGTCGATCAGCCAGTTCGAGAACCCGCGAATCTCCATTCCGTTCACCGGCCACTTGCAGGTATCGGATTTCCATAAGGCCTTTGGGCTGCCGATTGAATCCGCCGGCAACGTGCATGCGGACGGAGAGTTTCGATACCACGACAAGATCTGGGAGCTTGCGGGCGATGCCAAGGGAAGTGGACTCGCGGTCCGAAGCGGCGCGGTACGGATCGATAACATCGGGTTGAGAACAAAGCTGGCGCTGGAGAAGGATTCCTTCGTCTTCACGAACTTGTCGGCAAGCGCTCTTGGCGGAGAGGTGCGCGGTCAAGCTTCGTTTCGGGAAGGCAGGCGCCTCGCCGTCAAGGCTCAGGCGAACAATCTATCGCTCGACCGGGTCTCGAGAGCGAGTGGCGTGGGCCCTCTCGCCTTCCATTCCCGCGTCAACGGCCCAATAGAGATCTCCGCCACGGTGGACGCAAAGGGCATTCATGATCTGGTAGCGGGCGCAAGGCTCACGTTGACCCCAACCGAAGGAGAGAACCCGCTTTCGGGCACCGTGGATGCCTCATTCCATCAGCGTGATCGATCGATCTCGTTCCGTGAATCGCGCCTGGAACTCGCCCATTCTTTCGTGTCGGTCTCTGGAAGGATCCGCGATTCGATCGATGTCACCGTGCGCACAACGCGCTTCGAAGATTTTTTGCCCGCGCTGGCATTGATATCGGAGAATCCGGAGAGCCTCATCCCCGTCAAGCTGGGAAAGAATGGGATGGCCCGGTTCACGGGAACGCTGCGCGGAGACTGGAGCAACCCGGTTCTGGAAGGAGACATCTCCGGCGCATCTATTCATTACGAAGGGCGTTCGCTGGATGCCATCGCTGGGCAGATAGATGCGAACCAAGGCAAGGCAAGCATCAGTAGCCTGGTTGCCCGCAAGGGCGACGCCGAAGTCCGCGGATCGCTTGCATTGCCACTTCGGGAATGGAAGCTCGACAAGTCAGGGACACTTTCAGCAGCGCTGACTCTCAATGCGAGCGGTGTTGAAGGCCTCCTCAGCGAGGCCGGGGAGAAGGGGTTAGACATTCACGGCCAGCCAAGCGCGGAAGTCGCCGTGCATGGATCGCTCGATGCCCCGGAAGCCACATTGCGCGCTTCGCTTCGCAACGGTTCGATTTATGGGGAACCGTTCGACATCGTAAACCTGAATGCCGCTTATGCTGGGAACCAATTGAATGTGAGTGACTCAAGCCTCCAGCGCGGCAGCGCGGTAGCGCAACTCAAGGGAACATATCGTCACGAGGACGGCGACTACCAGACAGGTCAAGGAACGCTTTCCCTGGCCCTCAAAGGCTGGAAGCTGAACGATCTCGCGGCAATTCGGCAACAGAATATCGCTGCTGAAGCGAAGATTGCGGGCGAGGCGACAGTGGGGTTCGAACTGCGCAAGGGGACGCCGGTAGTGAGCGCTGTGGATGGCGGCTTCGAAGCGGCGGATGTGCAGTTCGAAGGGAAGACGGCCGGCCGGCTCTCGCTTTCCGCCAAGTCCGATGGCGGAGAGGTAGACGTTGCACTTCGCGGCAATCTGGTGGGCAGCACCATGGAGGGTAACGCCCGCGTGGGCCTCCACGGCGACTATCCGGCGAAGGCGCAAATTGCGCTGGAGAACCTCAGCCTGGATGCCATCCGGCCGTTCTTGCCGGATAGTCTTGACCGGCGGTCACTGCCACTCGAAGCCAACTTGGCCAGCACGATCACGCTCGATGGACCTCTGGCAAAACCGAATCAATTTCGAGGAGAACTGACCGTTTCCCGTCTCCGCGTAGCCACGGCCGCTCCGGAATCACAGAGCCTGGTCAAACGTACGCCGTTCGAGCTGAAGAACGCCCGTCCGCTGCGCCTGGCATGGGATGGACGGCGCCTGACCGCTCAGGATGTGGCGCTTGAAGGCACAGGAACCAAGTTGACCGTGGCGGGCGCGATCACACCGTCGAACCCGCGCCAGCAACTGGATTTGCAGGCGAAGGGCAGCCTCAATTTCAACATCTTCAATGCGTTTGAACCCTCGATCGATGCGGGGGGCAAGTCCGATTTGGATCTAACCGTGCGCGGTACGTTCAAAGCGCCCGATATTTATGGCTTGCTCGATCTGAGCGACGCCTCGTTGTACCTTGCCGGTGTGCCGAACGGCCTCGACAAGATTAACGGCCGCGTGTTTCTCTACCGGGACCGCGCAAATATCGAGGAGATCCGGGCGGAATCCGGCGGTGGCGCACTTTCGCTGACCGGGTTTGTGAGCTATAGCGAGGGCATCCCGGCCTTTCGGCTCTCCGCTCGCGTGAAGGATGTGCGCGTCCGCTACCCTCCAGGCGTGAGCACTTCTGCCGATGCAGAATTGGAGTTGACCGGCTCCAGGAACCAGAGCATTCTTTCCGGCAACGTCACCATCACCAGGGTGGCTCTGAATCCACGGAGCGACTTGGGGAGCATCCTCACGAGCACGTCAAAACCCGTGGCGACACCTTCCGCGAACCAGAACGACTTTCTGCGCAACATGCGCTTCGACGTTCAGGTTCAAACAGCGCCTGACGTCCGCTTCGATTCCAGCCTGACGCAGGACTTGGCCGGGGAAGCGAATCTGCGCTTGCGCGGCAACCCGTACACCCCAGTGCTCTTGGGAACGGTGACAGTGAACCAGGGAGAAGTGAACTTCTTTGGGAATCGCTACTTCATTGACCGCGGTGAGATTTCTTTCCTTAACCCCTTGAAGATGGAACCGGTGCTGAACCTTGACTTACGAACGCGTGTCCGAAGCATCGATGTGACGCTCACCTTCTCCGGGCCGCTCGACAAGCTCAACATCAATTACCGCTCCGATCCTCCGTTGCAGTTGAACGAGATCATCGCACTGCTGACGGTGGGCCGCGCCCCCGCGGGTTCGCCTTCTCTCGCCGAGGCGCAGAGTGAAGCAGCGCAAAGCTGGCAGCAGATTGGCGCAAGTGCGTTGGTGGGGCAGGCCGTGGCCGCGCCCATCGCGGGCCGATTGCAGAAGCTCTTCGGCGTCAGCCGCATCAAGATCGATCCTCGCGTTACCGGCGTGGAGAACAACCCGCAAGCACGGCTCACCGTGGAGCAGCAGGTAAACCGGGATATCACGATCACCTTCATCACGAACCTCGCCGACGCGCAGCAGCAGATCGTTCGCCTCGAATGGAACTTCAATACCGATTGGTCCATGGTGGCGCTACGCGACGAAGACGGATTGTTTGGCGTGGACTTCCTATTCCGGAAACGATTCTGACAACGTTGGCTAAGCTGGGTAGAGGGGCACACGCGGGATGTCTACATTTCGATTGCGGACGGCAGGGGGCAAGCTCAAGATTGAGCACAGCATCATCGACGGGCTGCGCCGCGTGTTGGAAAAGTTACTGGAGGAATACCCGGAAGACGTCCGCATGATCGTGCCCGGCGTGATCAAGCCGGTCCGCGATGCGCGCGGGAAGCTTCGTTTGAAGGTAACGGTGCCGACGATGAACGGCTGGAAAGCGATCGCATTCAGCGCCGGCGCGCGGCAGGAAATTTTCATTAGCACAGAGATGGAGAAGAGCGCGCTTGAAGCAGCCCTTCTCCGATGTCTGGAAGAGTAGATGGTGCGTCAGGCATTCAACGCGGTATTCATGCGTTCAATTGCTTCATCAATCTCCGCGGTGGACTTGAAGCCCATCGTCACCGCATCGACGGAACCGAGGCCAAAGACGTAGTTGAGGGCCTGCTGCCGGGCTTCAGGATCGGTGAATTGGCCCTCTCCCACCAGTTTCATGCCCAGCACGCCGGTGCCTTGCGCATGCACCTTCGCGAGATGTGCGGTGACTTCCTGCACGTTCCCGAGCCCAGGGCCTTCGCTGGGAATCGTGTCCATCCGGGTCCCCTTGTGGTTGATCCGGCAGAGTGCGACATCCAGCCACTTGTTCCCAGGGAATTGACGGATGGGCATAAGGCCATGACAAGAAGCGCCGTGGGCGAGCAGCACCTTCTTGGATTTCAGTTCCGAGAGTTGATCGCGAAAGGGCTCGTAAGTCTTCGACCAATCCGGGGTCCGGACACAATGCAGGAGAGTGATGTCGAAATACTCGGTATTGAGTTCCTTGCGGAAACGATCCAGCGTGGCTGGCACGGGCTCCTTTTCACCAAGGCGCATCTTGGTCATCAACCGATAGCTATCGCGCGGGATGCCTCTCAACGCTTCGGCCAGCATCTCATGCATCTCGTTATAGGCATCCGCCGACTCAAAGAACCGGATGCCCCGGTCATAGGCATGACGGACAAGTTTCGTAAAAGCAGGCTGTCCAAGTTCCCGCTGCACGCGGCCGCCGAAAGTACCGGTGCCAAATGCCAATCGTGTTACCTTCACGCCGGATTCGCCCAGCGTTACCCAATCCGTTGCCGCGCGTCTCACAACCGCCGAAGCGGGAGTCGCGGCCGTAGTTCCCATTGCAATTGCGGCTCCCAGGCCTGCCGCTGTTTTCAGGAAATCGCGACGTCCGAAACCGGCCATATCAACATTCCTCCCCTTGAGAACTCCGGAGGTACCGGATACCGCAAACAATACCACAGTGAGGATGCCGCGTACGGTGCTCCTGAGCCGCGACAATTGTTCACCTCATCGAATGCAGTTCACATGCCGAACTCGCCTACGCGCCCAGCGCACAGGAGGGAACGTCCAGACTTGGTGGACAGTCGAGAGGAGTCCGCTCCCGCACGCCGTCAATGATCCGTGCAAGGTCTGAGAGAGAATACGGTTTCGGCAGGAAGCCGTCAAATCCGGCGGCGATGGCTTCGGTAGCGATCGCAGGGGAGAAGGCGGCAGAAACCAGGAAGGCCTCGATGCGCGCTTTCGCCCTTCCCGCGGCGGCTTCGCTTTCCTTCTCCCGAATGGCCCGGACGAGATCCAGCCCATCGAGGCCCGGCATATAGCAATCCGCGAAAAGGAGATCGGGCCGCCGGCTCACCCACAGTTCGAGCGCTTCGTCGCCGCGTGTACTGACCGACACCTGACAGCCCAGTTTTTGGAGCTGACGTTCCAGAAGCAGTCGATTGATGGGATTGTCGTCGGCGATCAGGGCATGGAGTGGTGGACGTTCAGAATGACGGTCCAACGAAGACGCCGCTTCGAACGGTGGCTCAATCTGTCGGGCGGAGCGGGATCTTGAGAAGGAGTTGCGCGGATGAGAAGCTACGTGGGTGCTGAGATTCTCAAGGGACGAGATATCGGTGACAGTCTCGTCCGGCATCTCCAACGGAAGAGAGACTCGAAAGGTTGTTCCGATGCCCGGGTGGCTTTCGACGGCAACTTCTCCCCGCATAAGTTCCACAAGCCGGCGGGTGATTGCCAGCCCCAAGCCGACGCCGCGTTGTTGGCCCGGAGCGGCTCTCTCTCCGTGGTGCGCTTGCTGATACGGTTCGAAGATGCGATCCAACTGGTCAGCGGGGATCCCCACGCCGGAATCTTCCACGGAGATCTGGAGGAAGCACTGGCCGGAGCGCACTCTCGCATCGACGCACACCCTAACGAAGCCCCGTTCCGTGAACTTGATGGCATTGGCAGCGAGATTGATCAGCACCTGCTGGATTCGCAGGGGATCTCCCAGAAGGGCATCCGGCACACACGGCATCACATGACGTTCGAGAACAATCCCCCGTTCCGCGGCATCACGCGAGAGTAACGCGCACACATCTCGGGTCAGCCGTGCCGGCAAGAACACCGCCTTGTTCAATGGCGCCGGGTGCGATTCGAGCCGGGAGAACTCCATGACATCGGCAAGCAGACCTTGCAGCATGCGCCCGCTTGCCGCGGCAGAATCGATCAATCGCTTCTGGTCTCCATCGAGATTCGTCAGGCGGAGAAGTTCGATCATACCGAGAACCCCATTGAGGGGCGTGCGAATCTCATGGCTAATTGCAGCAAGATCTTCCTGTTTCGTCATCTCTAGTAGGACTAATGCATTTCTCAGGCCACTTAGTGCGCACGGTACGCTCGTCACGGATGAATCCCTGAAAGGATCTGTAAAGGATTGATAAGACGGACAATGGAAAACTCGTGCTAATATCCGCGAGCCTTATATGAGAATTGAAACTCATCCAGCAGTGCTCCACTTTGAACCATGGTGGGGTCCGGTCCCGAAATGGAACGTGTCCAAATGGAAATCCACTGCTTTCGATGGAGCGAGAAGGTTCCTCGCGATAAGTTCCCAGGCCTTGGAATCCGTAGCGGCCGTACTTGGTTGTGGGTTGCGGATCGGTATCCTATGATGGAGGTTCGCTTGGCATGGGGACTCCACACGGCCGCGCGACGGTAGCGGCGAACTCTCGTTACCGGTCGCATATTCCCGCTACCTTCGGCTTGCTGGCGATCCTGATTGCTGGATTTCTAATCTACCCTGGCCGGCATTTTCTCACCTCCGACACGCAAATCTGGACCGTAATGATGGAGCACACACTCCATCCGGATTACCTGGGCAAAGACCTGCTCGCTCAGCATCCGCATATCGGTCTTTCGTTCTATGACGAGATTGTGAACGGCTTGCGCGCGGCAACCGGCCTCTCCATGGAACAGGTGATGTTTGGCCACTTAGTGCTGTTCCGCGCCGTTTTCCTTGTCGCGGTGTATGTGCTGGGCTTCACCCTCTGCCAAAGCCGACTGTTGGCGCTCTGGATGGCCGCCAGCTTGCAACTCATTTATTACATCGCCGGACCCACGGTGTGTGTGATGGAAGTGGAACCTGTCCCTCGCGGGTATTCTCTGGCTCTCGGCATGCTCGCGGTGGCGTTGCTCGCAAATGGGCGGAAATGGGGCGCCGCATGGGCATTGGGTACAGCCATGCTCTTTCAAGCGGTGGTGGTCTACCCCATGCTGCTTTGCATGGCAGGGTGGACGCTTTTCTCCCGGGAGGAAGAGAGCGTGCTCCGGCGGCTGCGTTACTGGTTGCCGATCGTGGGAATGGCCATGGCCGTATTGACCCTGAGCATCGCCGCGCAAGGGGGAACCGGCGGTATGTTCGTCACCGTCCCGGAGTGGCTGCAGGACGTGCAACGGATGAGGGCCAGCTACAACTGGGTGAGTTTGTGGCCTCATTCCCTGGTCACCATGCATGTGCTGCTCTGCGCCGTCGCGGGGATAAGCTTTTTCCGGCTCCGGCGCAATAGCAATGAAGCACTTCGCTGGTTTCTTTGGGGCGTGCCGGTGGTGGCGCTCTGTTCGATCCCCATCGCATGGCTGACGATGGAGCGGCTCCACTTGATGATCGCCGCGCAAGCACAACCGGCGCGGGCGCTCGCGGCCATGTACGCACTGGGCGTGGTTGCCCTGTTCTCCGCGGGCATTTTGGCGTCACGTCAAGGGAAATGGGTGGAGGGAGGGTGCTGGCTCTTGGGCGCCTATTCCATGGTGTTCCTGGATCGCACAGTCCCGTTCTTCCAACAATTGGCGGCTAGCCATTCCTTAGACTCACAGTGGTTGTGGATTCCGGTGCTGGCGCTGGCGGGGCTGGGATCGCTCTGGCTTCTGCCGCGGAAACCGGCATTGTCATCCGCTCTCTTTTTCGTACTGATGGCGGCGCCGTTCGCGATCTACCGTCTGGAATTCCATGCCGACGTGATGGCCCAGGATGCTCGCACGCCGGAAGTGATGGCTCTGGCGGCCTGGGCGGAGCGAGACACGAGCCGGGACGATGTTTTTCTTTTTCCCGGTTTTGAGCGGAGCGTTCAGCCTGGGGTCTTTCGCTCGGTGGCCCGGCGCGCATTGTATGTGGATTGGAAAGCGGGCGGGCAGGTGAATTTCGATATCGACTTCGCGCAAGAATGGTGGGCGCGTTGGAACGATGCGGGGAAAGGGAAGTTCGACCCACGGCGGGCTGCCCACTTCGAGCACTTGGGAATCGATTACCTGGTAGTGCCGCGGGCAGCGGCAATCGAAGGGCTGCCTCCGCTCTACGCAAACAAGGCTTTCACTGTTTACCGGACAGCGGCGGTCGCCGCGTGCATCGCCACGGCCACGTGCCGTGCTAGTTCAACCAGAAACTGAAATAGAAATAGATTCCCAACACCAGCCCAAGCACAGCGCCCGAGCCGAGCACGTCGGGGACGCCCCAACTGGCGCGATTCTCCGCCTTCCATTCGGGCGAGACGGACTTGAATGTGAGGTTCTTCACCTTCGCCGCAGCGGGTGCGGGTGTAGCGAGTGACACCGCGATCACAAGGATCACACTGAAGAGAAAGAGCACTCCGGAGAAGTAGTATCCGTTGAAATCACCGACCGGCCAAAGGAAGCTGTCGCGGGAGATCGCGCCACTCTTGGTGAGAGTCTGAAGAGTCAGTTTCGCCATCCCAAGCACGAACCCGACTACCAGACCCCAAAGGGCTCCCGCGGCATTGATGCGCTTGGAGAAGAGCCCTAATAGAAAAACCGCCGTGATCGGGGGCGCAAGAAAGCCCTGGACGTTCTGCAGGTAGTCATAGATTCCGCTATTCCCTTCGGAGATCTTCTTCATGATGGGTATCCAGACGAGGCCGCATCCCACAACCACAGTCGTGGCGACTCGCCCTACGCGAACGAGGGTCTGCTCGCTCCTGCCGGGACGAAGCTTCTCATAAATATCCACGGTGAACAAAGTGGCACAGGAGTTGAACAGGGAAGCCAGAGAGGACATGAGCGCGGAAAGGAGTCCCGCCACAACCAAGCCACGAAGGCCAATCGGCAACAACGCCTGAACCATGGTGGCGAAGACAGCGTCGCCCAGGATTGCGCCGGAGCCATCGGTCTTTAACGGAATGGCGAGCAAGCCTTTCTCGTGGAGAGCAAATCCGATCATCCCCGGCACCAGAAAGATCAGAACCGGCCAAAGCTTCAGGAAGGCGCCCCAGATGGCGCCACGGCGTGCATCGGAGAGGCCGCGCGCCGCCAGCACTCTCTGGATGATGTATTGATCGGTACACCAATACCAGATGCCGATAACCGGCGACGCAATCATTACGGCCAGCCATGGAAAATTCGGGTCGCTATTCGGCCGCCAAAGCGCGAACTGATGGGCATGGGGTTTCGCCACGGCAATCAATTCGCCCCAACCGCCCAATTGGCTCAGACCGAAATAGGTGACCAGAGCGGAACCAAGCAGGAGCACGAAGGTCTGGGCCACTTCCGTGTATACGACCGCGCGCAGCCCGCCCATAACGGTGTAGATGCCGGTCATCACCACGGCAGTCACAGCGCCCACCCAGAAGGCATTGTCCGGCGAACCGAAGACATCCGGCAGGAGTGTTTGAAAGACGATGGCGCCGGCGTATACCGTGACGGAAACCTTCGTAAACACGTATGCGACGAGGCTCACCACCGAGAGGACCCAGCGCGTCCGGGCGTCGAAGCGGCGCTCCAGAAACTCCGGCATCGTGAAGACACCAGACCGGTAGTAAAAGGGCACGAAGACCCACGCAAGCAGGATCATTACCCATGCGTGAAGTTCCCAATGCGCTTGCGCCATCCCGTTGAGGGCGCCGCTGCCCGCCAAACCGACGATGTGCTCCGAACCGATGTTCGAGGCAAACAGGGAGCATCCAACGGCAAACCAGCTTACATGACGGCCCGCGAGAAAGTAGTCGGCCGTGGTGTTCTGGTGGCGTGACGAACGCCAGACGATCGCAACGATGAGCAGGAAGTAGCAGCCCAACACCAGCCAATCGGTGAGTTGCATCCGAATCTCCCCGGCCGCCGCGGTCCATCGGCGGCGCGCCGTGCGAACAGATTGAAGGGACAGCGCCCGGCGCGATTCTATAGGTTACGGCGGCGGCGATGCAAGTAGGACGATCGATTCGGACCGTTTGGCACGGCTCCGGTTACATGGATGCGCCGTATTGTCTCTCGTAGAACTGAAGGTATTCGCCGCTTTTCGCGTGCTTTACCCATTCGGGATTCCGCTGATACCAGGCAACCGTATCGCGGAGGCCCTGTTCGAAGGGAATCTCCCGCTTCCAGCCCAGCTCATTCTTCAGACGTGTGCAATCGACTGCATAGCGGCGGTCATGGCCCAGCCGGTCTGTAACATGGGTCAGCAAGGTCTCCGGCTTCCCAAGGATCTTGAGCAGCAATCGCAGGACTTCGAGGTTCGGTAACGGGTTGTCGCCACCGATGTGGTACGTCTCTCCAGCGCGGCCTTTTTTCAGAACCAGGCGCAGGGCCGCGCAGTTATCGGCCACGTGAATCCAGTCCCGCACCTGCAGGCCGTCGCCATAAACCGGAACCGGATTGTCCGTCTCCATATTGCTAATGGCTAACGGCAGGAGTTTCTCCGGAAACTGGAACGGGCCGTAGTTGTTGCTGGTGCGCGTGATGATCGCATCCATGCCAAAGGTATGCACGGCGGCATTTACGAGGTGTTCCGCGGCGGTCTTGCTGGCGGCATACGGGCTGGAGGGCAGCAGTGGATCGCCTTCACGAAACTCCCGCGAAGGTTCGATGTCCCCGCCGACTTCATCGGTCGAGATGTGCAGGAATCGGCCTGCCTTGCGCGCCCGCGAAACATCCAGCATCACCTGGGTACCGAGCACGTTCGTTCTCACGAACTCCGCGGCGCTGAGGATACTGCGGTCCACATGTGATTCCGCGGCGAAATGCACCACGCAATCGCATCCTTCGGGCAACGCCTCATAAACTTGCTCCGCATCGCACACATCGCCGCGAACAAACCGATAGTTGGGCGCGGCCGCCACATCGGTGAGGTTCCCCAGATTGCCCGCGTAAGTGAGCTTGTCGAAATTGACGACCTCGTCTTCGGGATGAA
>JADLCF010000200.1 GCA_020847315.1 Bryobacterales bacterium
CCCACATCCTGCTTGTTCTTCGGATGGATGTCTTCCGGATCGCCGATGTCGATGATCACTGCCATTCCCGTATTCGCGAGTGAGAGCGTGTCCTTCTGTGCGTCGCGGAGTTCGGGCCACTGTCCTAGCGCCGGCACTTTGTCAAAGTTTGCCAGTTGGACGAAAAGGAACGGGAAATCGCCCTGTTTCCACGCGCTGCGCCAGTCCGTGATCATTGCGGGAAAAAGGGTTCGGTATAGTTCCGCGCGTGCCCGGTGGGCGTTGTTTTCGCCTTGATACCAGATGGCGCCCCGAATCGCGTATGTCACGAACGGAGCCACCATCCCGTTGTAGAGTCCGATCGGCATCTGCGGGCTGTCCGGTCCGTTGGGCGGACTCGGCCGGTGTTTCCGCTTGCCTTGCTCAAAATCCTTCACCTTGTACGGGTACTTGGCGTTGTCTCGTGGAAAGGCCGCGAGCGTGTCCGCCCAATCCACGAACACTTGCCGTAGCGCAGGGTCCGCTGCCAGCGCCCCGGCGCTCGTCCAGGCTTCGGCCGGTGTGCCGCCCCATTCCGTTTGCAGAATGCCCACGGGCACCCCAAGCTTCTGGTGGAGATGCCGCGCGAAGAAGTACGCCACCCCGGAAAACTCGCCGCTGACCGCCGGAGCCGAAGCCTTCCATTCTCCCTTCACGTTCAATTGCGGCGTCAGCGCGACGGTCTTGGCGGCCTGGAAGAATCGAATCCCAGGGAAAGTGCTGGCGGCGATCTCCTTCTCGGCATCGTTCGAGAGCCTCAGCGGCCAGCCCATGTTCGATTGCCCGGACGCCACCCAAACTTCTCCCACCGCCACGTTTTGAATGGTGATCGTGTTCGCTGCCCCCGCCACCTTCAACTCGAACGGTGTCCCCGCCGCCGTGGGAGCCAGCGTGATGCGCCATTGGCCCGCATCGTCGGCCTGCGTGGACATCGTCTGCCCCCGGAAACTCACCGTCACCGTCTCCCCGGGGATCGCATCCCCCCACACCGGACAGGGCAAATCCCGCTGAAGGACCATGTTGTCCGCGAAGAAGCTCGGAAGCCGGACCTCCGCCGTCGCGGCGGCCACCATCAATAAGGAAGCAAGAAACGTTATAAAATTTCGACGCATGGGCGTCATTGTATCTTACGAGCCCACCGGCCAATCTGAACCGCGCGGCAAAGCGCTTGCCGCTTTCACCGGCGCGCCCTTTCGTCGCTTCTCCGCACCGGGTTCAGCATGGAGACCCGGATGTGGATGCGGAACGACTTCGATTTCACCCAAGCGCGCCACCGGAAGAACGGGATCCGCCTGGATCGCTACCCTCCACCTCCAGCTGCCTAGCCGGGGAATCTCGAATGAGGCAACGAGGAACGCTCGAAATGAGGACCCATGAGACTATTGCTTGTTTTGCTGGCTTGCCTTTGCTCTCCACTCGCCGAAGCGCAAGATTCAGGCGCCGCCCTCACCGAATGGCTGAATTCCGAAGCGCAGAAGTTGCTTGCATCGCGCGATGCCGGGATCGCCGCGATCCAGAGCACCGGCCAAGCGGAGCAGCGGAAGGCCGCCGTCCGCGACAAGCTCCTCGGCCTGATCGGCGGGCTCCCCAATTATGCGGGTCCGTTGAATGCCCATGTCACCGGAAGCATTGACCATGGGCAATACCGGATCGAGAAAGTCATCTTCGAAAGCTTGCCGCGCTACTACGTTACCGGAAATCTCTACGTGCCCAATTCGCCGGGCAAGCATCCCGCCGTGCTCATGCCCATGGGGCATTGGGAAGGGGGCAAGGACGCCGGCCAGCGCGTCTGCGCCAACCTCGCTCTCAAGGGCTTTGTGGCGCTGGCGTTCGATCCCGTTGGGCAAGGGGAACGGCAGCAATCGTACGATCCCCGCCTTGAAGGCTCGCTCGCCGGAGGGCCCACCGACCAGCATTTCATGAACGGGCCGCAGGCCATTCTGGCCGGCGAAAGCTTCGCCCGCTATCGCATCTGGGATGCCAAGCGCGCTCTGGACTATCTGGAATCCCGCCCCGAAGTGGATGCGGACCGTCTCGGAGCTACCGGCTGCTCCGGCGGAGGAACCCTCACCACGTACATAGCCGCTCTGGACAGCCGCATCAAGGTCGCCGCCCCCTCCTGCTACCTGAACTCATACAAACTACTTTTCACCGGCTCAATTGGCGATTCCGAACAGAGTCTTCCGAACTTCCTTTCGTCCGGCCTCGATCAAACCGACTATGTCGAGCTCTTCGCCCCGAAACCCTTGCTGATCACATCCACGGAGCAGGATTTCTTCACTCCCGCCGGGGCGAAGATCGTCTACGATGAGGCACGGCGGTGGTATCGCCTCTATGGCGCGGAAGACCACATCCGCTGGGTAGTGGGTCCCGGCGGGCACGGCACGCCCCTCGAAGTGCGCGAAGCCGTTTACGAATGGTTTATCCGTTGGCTGAACGGGGGCAAAGGCGACTGGCGCGAGCAGCCGGTGACGATGCATCCGAACCACGAACTGCTCGTGACGCGGACCGGCCAGGTGTCGGCAGAGGGCAGCCGCGAACTGAATGAGATCATCCTCGAAGGGCTCGAGGCCCGGCGCAAGAGCGCGAGCGTGGATGAACTGAAGGCCTACCTGCGCGCCCAGGCGCGATCCTCCTCCACGCCCTCGTCCTCTACCCGCTCAGGATCTCGCATCGTAAACGGCGTCACGGTGGAGCAAATCGCAATCCAGGCGGAACCCGACCTGACCATCGGCGCGACGCTCTACACTCCAGCGGACAGCGCGGCGAAGCCTGGCGTGCTGCTCGTGGGCAGCGACGAGGCCCTCGCAACGAAGATGGCCGCGGCCGGCGCGGTGGTGCTGGCGTTGAGGCCGCGTGGCACAGGCATGCCGGATCTCTCGAATCGGGGCCTGCTCGGCGATTGGATCGGGAACACCAGAGCCTGGCTCGTTGGCCGCAACCTGCCGGGATTGCGCGCGGCGGATATCCTTAAGGGCGTCGACTTCCTGATCTCTGTGAACGGCGTTCGCGATGTGCGCGCCGTTGCGCGCGGAGTGGATGGCGTCTGGCTCCTCGTCGCCGCCACCCTTGACCCCCGCATCGGCCGCTTATGGCTCGATCGCACGCCCCCAAACCTGATCTCCGCCGTCAAGGCTCCCGTGCATCGCCGCCTCCACGACGCAACCATGCCCGGCTTTCTCCTCCACTGGGATCTTCCGGACATGGTAAGCGCCATCGGTCCCGCGAAGATCCAATGGACTGACCCGTCAACCTGGATGGGGCACGTCACCCCCCTGGCGGGCAACTACCAGTATCGGTATCCCGATCAACCGGACGATGATTTCATCCAGATGCTCCTGCGCTAACCCGGTATCGGGAATTCACGGCCTGAGTGCGCCGATGCTGCTCCCCGGCGCGGCTTCCGCCGGAAAGGCGGCGCGAGTTCGCAGGCGAGCCTATGGCTCGAACCACTCGGGGGCAGGGCCTGCAAGCGCTTCTATGGCGGGAAGAAAGGAATCGTCGAGCACCCGGGCAAGCGCGGCGAGATTGGCGACGATCTTGCCCCATTGGGCGGCATCACCGATGGGATACTGGTTCGCTCCAAGGCTCGAAACCGAGACCGGAAGCGAAACACCCGCCGAAAATCCCGGACCCATCACCGCATATCTCGCCGCAGCCAGGTTGCTCCATGTGCCCACATCAATCGTGAGCATGACCGTAAGGTTCGTGGATGTGCGGCGGCGCAGCACGAATTCACCGGACCCGCCACGGATACGAAACCCCATCGGCTGAAAGGCCGCAACGAGCGCGGGCTTCTTCTCGCCGGGGCTCTTCCGGAGACCGGCCTCGAGGGCTTCCGCCAGGGGAGGAAGCTCGTAGGGGAGCGGATTCCTCTCGAGAATGGCCGGCATTCGCTCCTGGAACTCCCGGGCAACGGCGGCGATCTTCTGTAAAGTATCGGCGGTCAGCTTCGGCAATGCCTCAGCGCCTGAAGGGGGCGCACCGGATGCCGATGACACGGCTTCGTTTTCGCCGAATACCAACTGGCGTGTCTCTTGAGGCTTTCCGCACACGGCGAGTACCGCGGCCACCAATGCAGGCAAGGGCGGAAGTTCCTTCCTTTCGGCGGGCGCGTCAAGGATGGCGAGCGCGGCTACGTGGCGGAGGCGTCCGCTCACCCACCAGGAATCTCCGATTGCCACGCCCGGGTGCAAACCATGCGCAGGCAACGCAACGGGCAGTCTCCCTTCGGCGGGAAACGCACCGAACTGCGGACTCGCGAACCGGATGGCCATGCGATGAAATCGTCGCGTAAAGGCGAGTTCCCGCCGACTGCTGCCTCTCGGCTTTTCGGGCTGCCGTCTCTTGCGGGTTTCTCTCTTGGGGCGACCGTTTCGGAGGATCGCAGTGCCGGGATGCGGGGTTTCGCCCCTGGGGCGAAGAAATGGGTTCGTTCCCTGGAGTTTCGCTGGATGTTGTTGATTTTGCGTTTTGCGTGGCGCGATCTGGGCCGGGGCTCGTTGTGGCGGATGAGGTTGGACTTGGGGCCGGTGGCCCCGGATCCGGATCCGGCGCGAGCGGGCTGGGAGAGGGAGGTTGGGAGCTCGGCGCGGTTCGGGATGCCGGGGTTGCGCGATGGCGCTGACGGTCCCGGAGGAGTTGCTCCAGGCGGGACTCCCAGTAGGCGAGGTTGCGGCGGTGGTTGTTTTCGATGCGGGTGAGCTCGGCGAGGGAACTGCGGGCGTTCGTAAGCGTCGCTTCATAGCAGCGGCCGAGGAGGAGGTTGAGGAGATCGTCGGGGATGAGGGTTTCCGGGTTCTCGAGCAGAGGGATGATCTTTTCGAAGAACGGGTCCGGCCTCCCCTTCGCGGCAAGCCAGGCAGCGTTGGTGATCTGCTTGCGCTGCTGGTAGTCGAGGTAGCCGGTTTCGAGGGCGGCGTGGCGGAGGAGGCGGTGGCGCTGCTGGGCTACCATCTCGACGACGTAGCGTTCTTCGGAGTCGGCGGGGCGGTAGAAGTCCTGGAGGTCCTGGAGGATGCGGTTGTAGTCTTCGTCGTCTTCGATCGAGAGGAGCATGGTTCCGCCGTAGAGCCCGTGGCGGCGGGAGTTGGCGGAGGAGGCGGCCTTGCCTTCGGGGGTTTTGGGTCCGGTGCTGTGCCGGGCGTTGCGGCGGTTGGCGGCGCGCTGCTTTTCGGAGGTGGGAGGCGAGGGCGGATTCTCCGGCGGATACGGCGGGATGCCGTTCGGCGCGGGGTTGGATTCCGGGTGGAGGTGGAGCGAGGCGTACTTGCGCGCCAGGTAGTCCTGGACATCCGAGGCTGGACGCTTGGGGGCGAGGGTATCGGGATTGAGAACTTTCGGCATGGATGGGCTCCTCCTGATTGCCCGGTAGCTGGGGCAGGCCGGCGGGAGGACTGCGCTGCCCGCCAGGCTGCCTGAGTATAGCGGCG
>JADLCF010000201.1 GCA_020847315.1 Bryobacterales bacterium
GGTGGTCCAGACCTGGGGCGCGCCGCCAAACCAAGGCAGGATGTACTTCGAATAGACGGGCTGAATCTGAAAAAGCAGGACGGCGCTCAAGAACACCGTCACGGCATCGAGCACGAGCCCCATTGGTCGCCGGTTGGACACCGCCGCCTCCCCATTCTGGCCTTAAGTAGACCTTTTCTTAACGATTACGTGAACTCATGTGCGCGAAGCCTTCACCGGAATGTTACCGGCGAACGAACTGCGCGGTTCTCTGGAGAAGCGCTTCGAAGGCACCAGATGGGTGTGAAACGCGAGAGTTTATCCAGAAAGCTATCTTAATCACTGTAACCGAAGATGCTGGAATTATGAGTACTTTTGGTACTTTTTTGCGGTGAAGTTAGATGGAGATATCGCGGAGCAATTGATCCATTTCGTCATATCCTGTGGGGACTCTAATTCCGGCGGTAGACGCGCCCGCCGCGAGAAGGGCGCGGGCGGAATCGGGAGAACGGCGCGCGGTCCAGTAGGAATCGATGCATGCCTTGACGGCGAGTTGGAGCGCGGTGCGGCCTTGGGCGTCCGTGGCGTTGACGGGCGCGCCACGGGCAATCAGCGCCTTTACCACTTCCGGCCAGGAGCGCCAGGCCGCGACATGCAGAGCGGTGCTGTGTTTCGCAATACCGAAATATCCGTCGCCTTCCTGGTAGAGTGCGCTTGCGCTCACGCCGAGGTCGAGCAGATTGTGGACGCCAGAGACGTTGCCCACGCTGGCGAAGACGGCCAACAACGTGCCGCCATGCGCGATCACGAACGATTTCAGATTGGGTTCCGAGGCGGTGAGCGCGTGGATCGCTTCCTTTTTATTGCGCGCGCAGGCGGCAAGCAGCGCATCGGCTCCCGAGAGCGCGAGGGCGGCTCCACGCCGCTCGAAGAGATCGAGCGCGTCGCCGCGTCCACGGCGGGCGGCGATCATGATCGCGGAACTGCCATCGCGGTTCGGTAGCGTTGGATTGGCCCCATGGCCGAGGAGGCGCTCGACGATTTCGAGGCTGTTGTCGCGACGGAGCGCCTGATGCAATGCGCTATGCCCCCAGACGGTAATGTGGTTCGGATCGGCTCCATGTTCGAGAAGGATCTGGACGCCCTCGGGATCATGCCAATCGCACTTGCGGAGCAGCAGCGTACTTAAACCGGTCGGATTGAGCGTGCCGCTTTCGAGCAGGATCTTCAGAACGGTGTTGTCGTATGATTCCGCGACGTGATAGGGGGTCTCTTCGTCGTTTGGATCGGCGCCGCGCTCGAGCAGCAACCGGGTTACCCCGGGGTTTTGCGCGACGCCGGCCGCGCCGTAGAGGGCGGATTCGAGGATAGGGCGGGGGTTTGGATGATCGATCATCTCGATCCAGCCCGTGCTGGCGCTCGCGCCGGCGTCGAGAAGTGCGCAGGCAGTGCGAACGAAGGCCTCGGAGCGCGTGGGGTCCAGCCGAAGGTAGCGGGAAAAGCACAGATAGGTGAGTGCGTCCCAGCCGCGCGGCCCGCCCTTCGCGCTCGCTTCGGCGGGGTTGCGAGCGAGACAGGCGTGGACCGTGGCTTCGTCGGCGAGGATGGCGGCAGCGTAGATATTGGCCGCAGAGACGCGCGGATAGCGGGCGAGGATCATGCCTGCTTCTTCGAGCGTGCCCGAGTTATGGGCGTGAAGCGGCGCGGAGGCGACTTCAATGAACGCGGCGACGGGATCGTAGAGATCGGCGGCGGTGGGATCGGTGAGAGGCTGGTCTGGCACGCGAAGCTCCAGTCGGCGCTATCGATGAAGCCGGGTAGCTACGTAGCTACCCGGCCCTGTGAGATGGGTCAGTACTTGGGCACGCTGGGGTCGACTTCATCGCTCCAGGCGAGGATGCCGCCTTTCACGTTCGAGACATTCTTGAATCCGGCTTCCTTGAGGATGCCGCAAGCCTTGCCGCTGCGAACGCCGCTGCGGCAGTGGACGACGATCTCGTCGGCGGGGTTCAGTTCGCCCAAACGCTGGGGTAGGGCGCCCAGGGGGATGAGACGGGCTTCGGGCAGGTTGCAGATCTGGTGCTCGTGGACCTCGCGGACGTCGACGAGCACGAAGTTCTCCTTGCGGTCGAGCTTCGCCTTAAGCTCCTTGACGGTGATTTCCGGCACGGGGCTGGCGACGGGAGCGGGAGCCTCGCTCGCATGGGGCACTCCGCAGAACTCCTGATAATCGATCAGCTTCTTAATCGTGGGGTGGGGCGTGCCGGGCGCCCAGGCCGGATCCCGCCGGACTTTGAAGAAGCGGAAATCCATATCGAGGGCGTTATAGATCATCAGGCGGCCGATGAGCGGCTTGCCGATGCCCAGGATCAGCTTTACGGTTTCCGTGGCTTGCAGCAGGCCGACCGTTCCGGGGAGGATGCCGAGCACGCCGCCCTCGGCGCAGGAGGGGACCAGACCGGGGGGCGGTGGCTCCGGGTACAGACAGCGATAGCAGGGGCCATCTGGCGTGCAGAGTACCGTTACTTGGCCCTCGAAGCGGAAGATGGAGCCGTAGACGTTCGGGATGCCGAGGAGCACGCAGGCATCGTTGACAAGGTAGCGGGTGGGGAAGTTATCCGTGCCATCGACGACGATATCGTAGTCTTTCAGAATGTCGAGGGCGTTCTCACTGGTGAGCGCGACTTCGTGCCGGATGAGGTTCACGTGCGGGTTGATATCGGTGAGGGTTTCGAACGCGGAGTCGATCTTCTTCTTGCCGATATCCTTGGTGCCGTGGATGATCTGGCGCTGGAGATTCGTGACATCGACCACATCGAAATCGATGAGTCCGAGGGTGCCGACCCCGGCGGCGGCCAAGTACATCGCGAGCGGAGCGCCGAGGCCCCCCGCGCCGACGCAGAGCACTTTGGCGGCTTTCAGCTTCTGCTGCCCTTCGATGCCCACTTCCGGCATGATCAGGTGGCGGCTGTAACGGTGAATCTCCTCTTTAGTGAGGGTCGAGGTTGCGGGGCCAACAGTGGCGGCCATGGATACTCCTTCTACAATCAATCGCTTCCAATGGGAAGTGAAAGGGTTAGATTAATCCGCCGGCGATGCTGGGGATGATGGTGATGGTGTCTGCATCCGTTACGGCGGTGGCGGTCTTTTCAAGGTAGCGGATGTCTTCGTCGTTCAGGTAAATGTTCACGAAGTTGCGCAGTTTACCTTCGTCGTTGAAGAGGTGCTGGCGGAGGCCTCCGTATTGGCCTGCCAGGTTGTTGAGCACTTCGCCGACGGTGCCGCCGGCGTACTCAACGATATCCTTCTGGTCAGTAAACTGGCGCAGGGGGGTGGGGATGCTCACTTTTGCCATGGGGTCTTGGTTCCTTCAATGTGTCGTTGAACTTGGGATGAAAAGGGGTTCCGGTTCCGCGTGGGTTTGCTCCGCGTTCGGCAGAAACGAGTTGGCATGGTGGAACACGCCCTGCTGAATGGAGAGGACCACGAACGAATACCAGGGGCACGAATTCTCGAGATCGGTCTTCGAAAAATAGGCGTCGCAATCGGGATGGGAATGATAAATGCCGATCAGTTCGAGCCCAGCCGCGCGTGCTTCCCTGTCGGTTTTCAGGAGGTCCATTGGGTTGATCTCGTAGCGATCGGCCTGCTCACCCTGGTAGGTGTTCACGAGGGGGACCGCGCGGGAGATGACCTTTACCGAGGTGGGTTCCGCGCCCGGCTGCGCCGCTTCAGGCCGGACGACGCCGAGCATGGCGCCGCAGCACTCGTCTGGGTACTGGCGCTGGGCGTGCTCGACCATCACCTGCCAGGCTTCGTCAGTAATTCGAATCATTCCAGAAATGCTCACTTAGATACTTACCCGCACCATCGCAGAGGATGGTGACGATGACGGTTTGGCCGCCGTCGCGGGAGAGGGTTTCGCCCAAGCGGCGGGCCGCAAGGAGATTCGCCCCGGCGCTCGGCCCGACGAGCAGGCCTTCTTCCCTGGCTACGCGCTTGCACATGCGCCAGGCATCTTCGGTCTCGACGGCGAGATGGCCGTCCGGCAAGGAGGCGTCATAGATGGCCGGCACGATGGACGTGGCCATGTGCTTTAGCCCTTCGAGGGCGTGGAAGGCCGCGGCGGGTTGGACCGAATAGGTCTTGACGTGGGGCAGTTCCTGGCGGAGACGCCGAGTGACGCCCATCAGCGTTCCACTGGTGCCGACGCCGGTGACGAAATGGGTGATGGAGCCCTGAGTCTGATCCAGGATTTCGGGGCCCGTGGAATCGAAATGCGCCTGCCAGTTGGCGGGATTACCGTACTGGTTCGGGAAGAAGTAGGCATCGGGATCGGAGGCGTAGATTTCATTGCAGCGGCGGATGGCCCCGTCGCTGGATTCCGCAGCGGGGGTGAGAATGAGATCGACGCCGTGGGCGCGGAGGATGGCCTTCCGCTCCTCAGATGCCGCTTCCGACATGCAGAGCCGCAGCGAATAGCCGAGGGCGGAGCAGATCATGGCGTAGGCGATGCCGGTATTGCCGCTGGTGGAATCGAGCAGGGTCTTGCCCGGCTGGAGCGCGCCGGCGCGGATGCCTTCGGCGATCATGCGAAGGGCAGGGCGGTCTTTCACGGAACCGCCGGGGTTGAGATGTTCCGCCTTGGCCCAGATGGTGATGCCCGGTAGATCCCGGCAGAGGGAATCCATGCGCAGCAGCGGGGTGCGGCCGATGGTTTCAAGCAAGCGCCCGGCAAGCACGCTCCGCCACTGCACGGGAGGCGGCGGGGTGAGATGGGCGATGGCTGCGGTGCTCATAGTTACCACGCGAAACGGTCCGTTTTACGAAACGAAGCCGAGCGAAGGACCCCTTCCGGGGTCAAGGACATTCGCTAAACCCTCTACCCTAGTATAGATGGGGTATTGGTTCGGATGCCAGCAAAAGGAAGAACGATTCGACGCTTTTGACGGCATTCGGGCAAAAGGAGGGCGACGCGGCGTTAGGGGATCTCCGAGGGGTCCGCATTCGAGTCAAAGACGGACTCTTCGAGGCGCGAGAGGAAACTATCGTCGGATGGAGACCAGAGGAGACGGTTCGCGACGCCACTAGCTTCGCCGAGGGTTTCGGCCAAGCGGGCGACGCTGCGGAGATTGCTGGCTGCGGCGGTGATGCTCTTGGGGTCGGCGGGATCGGGAAGGAAGTCGGTGTCGAGACCCAGGGTAAAACGAATGTGGTCGCCGATCTCGTTCTCGTAGTGAGGACCGAAGCAGCTCAACTGGACCTGGCGCGGGCGCAGGAGCCAATCGTCTTCATCATGTTGCCAGAGGTCCCAATAGGCGGTGAGTTCGTAGGCGGAATCGTCGTGGAGGAACTCGGCGGCCTGGGTGATGGCTTCCTCGACGGAAATGTTCTCTTCGTAACCCTCATCCACTACATCCGGTTCCGCGTCGGAAATCGCTCTTATGGTTAGGCTTTGGATTCCGGGAAAAAACGAGGAGATGGGAAAGGCGCTGAGGATGGCGGAGAATTGCTCCAGCATATTCTCCTGCCGGAAATCCTTGAGCCAGAGGGAAAAATAGAGAGGTTCGGCCATGGAGAAAATAGGGGTGCAGCGAATTGGCCCCTCTCTTGAGGATACACGTCCCGCTGAGGTTCGCGTTCCTAGCGCGATCCAGAAAACCTGGGTGCTTCCGCCGGGGAGCGGGGAACGCACCGCCCGCGCGGGATGGTTTATCCGCACCAGGAGTGAGCGGCCGGCTCCAGGGATTCGATGTCGAATGCATCAGGGTCGTCGGAATCGACACCGAAGGAAGCGGCTGCCGGGACCATGAAGGGAGCAGCAGGGGGCGTTGGAGACGGATGAGGTGTGCTGGGGGCAGCGATTGGTTCCGATGCGCTTGTTGTGGCGGGTTGCGCGGGGTTGGGCTCTAGTTGAGCAATGGCGGCGGTCCAGCCTTCAAGCAGAGAACGGAGAACGCGTTCGCAGTCGCGCAGCGGGGCGGCACTCTGGTGGACGTTGGCTTCGAGCAACTCGTGGAGCAGGTACTCGTAGAGAACGGCAAGGCGGATGCCGAGTTCGCCCCCGGCCTCGACGTTGAGCGAGCCTGCAAGCTCCATGACGCAGGAACTGGCCTTGGTGATCGCGCGGGCGCGGGTCTCAATATCGCCCGCTTCGACGGCTTCAATTCCGCGCAACGTGGCTTCTAACGCAGTTTCGTAGAGAATGTGAACCAACTCTTCTGGAGTAGCTGTGTAAATTCTTGATTCCAGGTATAGTTGTTCGGGGCTTTGCGTCATCCGGATATCCTCTTGTCCGAGCAGGGCATGGGGGGTTGTCGAGCGCGGGTTGCTGATCGTCTCGCCGGACTGAAGCGACACTTTCGAGGCGTGCGGCGCAGGCAGCAACGGGACCGCAACCTTAGCTCAAGTTCTTCCAAACCTAACATCGGCGGAATCGGGAGATTCCATGAGGCTTTTCAGCTGCTCGCTGAGGGCCAGCACGTACTCTGGTGGAAACTGGCGGACGACTTCGCCGGATTCCTTGTCGACGATGCGCACGAGGGCGGTGTGGGTGCGGCGGTCGATCACGAACGTGATTTCGCTGCGGTCTCCAAACAACTCGGCGGCATTCACGGCGCGCACCGCCTGGACGAGTTCGCTGTTCTGGATGGGCTGGGTTTCCGGTTGCGCGTCCACTGACGAGGGCGCGAGACGCGGTTCGCGATTGTGAATGGGCTCGACCGCAAATTTCTCCATGATCGCCTCCTTGCGTTAGCCGTTCTTACGGGCATACGGGCATATCGGCCAGATAGGGAGCGGGCGTGAGGGGAAAGTCCAGGGATCAGGGGGCGATCTGTTGCATGAGGAGGGCGCTGAGTATCCCGCCGTACGTGCCAATGGCGTAGCCGAGCACGGCCATTAGGACGCCAGCGGGCGCGAGAGCCGGATCAAAGGCGGCGGCCACCACCGGGGCAGAGGCTGCGCCGCCAATGTTGGCTTGACTGCCGACGGCGACGAAGAAGAACGGCGCTTTGATGAAGTAGCCAACGGTGAGCATGACGATCGCGTGGATCGAGATCCAGATGAGGCCGACCAGGAAGAGCCCGGATTGGGCGAACACGGCTGCGAGATCCATGCGCATGCCGATGACGGCGATCAGCACATAAAGAAGAATACTGGCGATGCGGGAGGCCCCGGCGCCCTCCAACTCACGCAAACGGGTAAACGAGGCGGCGATTCCAAGGGCGGTGACGACCACGACCAGCCAGAAGAAGGAACTCGTGAGGCTGAAGCGGGCGGAGCCGGGGAAATTCTGAGCGAACCAGGGGGCAAGAAATTCAGCGGAAAGATGCCCGATGGCGGTGGCGCCGAAGCCGATCGCGAGAATCTGCATGACGTCTTTCATCGGGGGGATGCGGCGGTGCTGCTGTTCGAAGGCGTGCAGGCGATCTCGGAGATTCTCGACGGCGGAGGCGTCCGCGCCGGTGAGGCGATCAATGCGGGAGCTTCGGGACGCGCCGAACAGCAGGCAGGCCATCCACAGGTTCGCGACGAGGACATCAACGGCGACGCAGGCAGCGAAGAGCGCATCCGAGACACCGGTAACCTCTTTCATCGCGGCCTGGTTGGCGCTGCCCCCGATCCAGCTTCCGGCGATGGTGGCGAGCCCGCGCCAGGCGGCATCGGGCCCGGCGCCGCCGACGATGGCGGGGTTGATCCACGAAACGAGAAGGATCGCGAGGGGTCCGCCGAGGATGACGCCGAGGGTTCCGGCGAAGAACATGATCAGCATCTTCGGGCCCAGGCGCAGGATGGCCGGAACGTCCATGGCGAGCGTGAAAAGGACGAGGCTCGTGGGAAGCAGGAAGCGGGAGGAGACGGAATAGAGTTGCGAATCTTTCGCGTCGAGAATACCCACTGTGCCCAGAAGACCGGGCAGGAAGTAGCAGACCAGAATGGAGGGCACCACGCCGTAGAAGCGTTTCCAGAAGGGACGGGGGGATGCGCTTGTGGTGAATACGAGCCCCAGGATGATGAAGAGGATCCCGAGCGCAACGGCGTCGTTTTGGATGAGCGGCATGGCGGCGGTGTCTCCGGAAGACGGGTGCGCTAGAGGGCTTTCGCCGGCTCCCGGTTGCGCCGGGGCAGGGAACGCAGCACATTCTCCATGAGCTTCATGCCGTTATCGGCTTCCGAGGAGAGGATGGATTCGGGATGGAACTGCACGGCTTCGAGCGGAAGCTCTTTGTGCCGCAC
>JADLCF010000202.1 GCA_020847315.1 Bryobacterales bacterium
GCGCATCGCGAAGTTCTTCGACAACTGAATCGCCCCACGGCCCATGCGCCCTCGGGCTGGTCCGAAAGACCAGTCCGAGGGCTCCCTGCTTCTTCAGCAACCCTCTCAGACCTCACCCGTCTGCGAGGAACTTTCGTCCGGATCAATCCCGGAAAATCCGGAAAAACCGGACAAAACCTTAGCCAGCCTAACCCGTTCCATCCAAATCACTTAGGAAAGACAATGGCAGCTAGACAGCTTCCGCATTTTTTCTCTCCATCCGGACAAAAGCTTCCCCGTTACCCTCGCTTTCCCCGGAACACCGTCCCCCACTTCGTGGCCCTCTGCGGTAGCGATCATCCAGCAACAGACGAAGGCCTTCCGAGTGCCCCTCTTCACTCGCGTCGCGGCATGCCACAGCTTCTTCGCTGTCCCACGTGGGATCCCCGACCGCTTACACACCCGGGAATTCAACGAAACTGTAAGATCTGTAAGATTCGCACTCGCGCATTCGGCCGCGCTCTACGCCGCCGCGGGCTTGCGGCGGCCAAAAATGGCCAGCACCAAGAGGGTCACGACGAGCCAAATAGAGCCGGTCCAATACGGTGCGCCTTGGCTGATGTGGTCGTAGACGAGGCCCGCCCAGACCGGGCCGGCGATGCGCGCCAGGCTCGCGAAAGATTGGCTGGCGCCCAGAATCCAACCCTGCTCGCGCGAAGAGACTTCCCCGGAGAGCATGCTGGTGAGGGTCGGCGTGGTGAGGCCGCTGCCCATCGGCGTGAGCGTGGAGGCCAGATAGAGCGTAAGGCTGTCGTAGGCGAAAGCTGTGGCAAGGAAGCCAAGCGCCATCAATCCGAGCCCGGCGGCGGCGAGCACACGGTCCGAAAAGCGAGCGGACAAGCGGCGGATCACAACCGTCTGCATTAGAACGGCGATCGCACCGATATAGGCAAACACCATCGCGTTCGCTTCCGGACCCATCCCGAGTTTGTCGGACGTATAGACGGCAAAGTTGGTCTGCAATCCGCTGAAGGCGAAGTTGAGGAAGAAGATGGCTGCCAACAGCGGCAGTAACGCGGGGCGGCGCATCGCGGCAAAGCACTGTGTAAGGGGATTCACATCCGCGAATCGGATCCGGGACGCTCGGCGGGTTTCCGCGCCAATGGTTTCCGGCAGGTAGAAATAGCTGAAGCTCACCGTGAGCAGCGTGAGTGCGCCCGCGGCGTAAGCCGGAGCGGAAAGACTGATATTCGCGAGTAAGCCTCCCATCGCGGGTCCGATAATGAAGCCCAAGCCAAAGGCCGCGCCCACCAGTCCGAAGTTCTTGGCCCGGTCTTGAGGCGGCGTAATGTCGGCGATGTACGCTTGCGCCGTGCTCATGTTTCCTCCGGTGGCGCCGTCGATCAACCGTGCGATGAAGAGCACCAGCAGAGACCCGGCCATGCCAAAGAGAAAATAGCCGAAGGCCGTTCCCAGCAGGCTGATCAGCAGAACGGGGCGGCGTCCATGCCGGTCTGAAAACACGCCGAGGGCGGGGGCGCAAACGAACTGTGCCGCGGAGAAGCTGAGCGCGAGCAACCCCACCGTGAGCGCGTCGGAATCAAACTGCCGCACCAGGAAAGGGATAACCGGCACGAGAATCCCCACACCCAGAAGATCCAGGAAGATGGTGGCGAAAATGAGGCTCAGCGCCCGCCTCGAAGAGGCGGCTGCAACCGGGTTTTGTGCGAGTGAGGGTTCGGGCGATCCGGACATGAAGATCGGGAGCTTTCATTGTCGCGTGCCCTCTTCGGCATGTCCACGTGCGAGAATTGATGAGGGTAGCTAAATTGGTTAATCGGGTAAGGGTTTCAGCCCATGCCCGCCGCAACGCTAGCCGCGTTCCACTGCCTGGGTCGTGGGACGCAGGGATGAAACCCGCCGTGCACACTTTCCGATGCTTCTTTTTTTCGGAATCGGGTGCGCAGCTCTAACCGTCTGTCAGCGAGGAGGGGCGTTTTGCAGTCTACCGATATTTTGCGGGCCTGGGGAAAGATTCTGAAAGGGCAAGCGCCTTCTCTCTCCATTGAAGTCACCAAGGAATGTCCGTTACGCTGCCCCGGGTGTTACGCCTACGATGAGGCGCACCTCGGCGGAAGCACTCTGCTCCGGGAATTGAACGACCGGAAGGGCCAGGCGCTAATCGACGGCATTCTCGAAGTCGTGGACCGGCTGCAACCCTTGCACCTTTCGCTGGTGGGCGGAGATCCGCTCGTGCGATACAAGGAAATGGAAGCGCTCGTTCCACAGATTCTGGCGCGCAACATCCACGTCCAGTTGGTTACCAGCGCGTTCCGCCCCATCGCCCCCGAGTGGGCCACGCTGCCGCGATTGACCGTCGTGGTGAGCATCGACGGGCTTCGCGAAGAGCATGACGCGCGGCGCAGCCCGGCGACCTACGACCGGATTCAGAAGAACATCGTCGGCCAGCGGATCACCATCCACTCCACCATCACCGGGCAGATGATGAAGCGCCCCGGCTACCTCCGGGAGTTCCTCGAGTATTGGACGCCGCGTCCGGAAATCCACCGGGTGTGGTTCAGCATGTTCACCCCGCAAATGGGCGATTCGATGCCGGAGATCCTCACCCAGGACGAGCGCAAACGAGCGATCGAAGACCTGCTCGCGCTCCGGAAAGCGTTCCCGAAGCTCGACATGAGGGAGGGCCTCATCCGCGAGTTCGCGGCGCCCCCCCAAAGTCCCGACGATTGCATCTTCGCTCTCACCACGAAGACGCTCACCGCGGATTTGCGGGGTGAAGTGACGCCCTGCCAGTTCGGCGGAAACCCGGATTGCTCCCAGTGCGGCTGTATCGCGTCCATGGGCTTGGCTGCGGTGGGAAACCATAAGCTGGCCGGAGTCATCCCAGTTGGGGCTATCTTCACGGCATCCGCGAAGATCGGCAAAGCCTGGCCGAAGAAGAAAGAGAAGGGCAAGGCTATGCAGCCTGCGGAGCTCAAGGTGCTGCGTTAACGAAAGCGCTCCGGCGCCTGGCCGCTACTCAGGCTTAAGTGAGCGCTCCATAAGCTCACGGAGCGCTTCCGGCGCCGATTTCCGGCCCGCGAGAAGGTCGGCCATCTGGGCCGTAATCGGCATCTCGACGCTCCGTTCCTTGGCGAGTTCGAGAGCGGCGAAAGTCGTCTTCACACCTTCGGCGACCATTGACATCCCACCTAGAATCTCGTTGAGCGCGCGGCCCTTCGCGAGATCGATGCCCAGTGAACGGTTGCGCGAAAGAGCACCGTTGCACGTGAGCACGAGATCTCCCATGCCGGAAAGGCCGGCCATGGTGGCGGGCTTCGCCCCATAAGCGATCGCCAGCCGCGTGATCTCGGCCAAGCCCCGCGTGATGAGAGCGGCCAGCGTATTGCTGCCGAGCCCAAGACCGGCGCAAACCCCGGCGGCGATCGCGATCACGTTCTTGACGGAAGCGCCCAACTCGACGCCCACTTCGTCCTGGTTCGTATAGAGGCGGAGATTGCCTCCCGAGAGCCGCTCCTGCACCGCGGAAGCCAGTTCCGCGTTGCTTGAGGCCACGACAAGCGCAGCCGGCTCGCCAAAGGCGACTTCGCGGGCGAAGCTGGGTCCGGAGAGCACGGCAATCCGCCCGGCGAACGCCTCCGGCAACGAACCCCGGATCACCTGGCTCATCCGCAGGTGGGTGTTCTCTTCAAGTCCTTTCGTGGCGCTCACCAGAAGCTGTCCTGGATGAAGCCAGGGCTTCACGTAGAGGACGGCCTGCCTCATCGCGTGCGAAGGCGGGACGAACAGGACCATTTCGGCGCCGTCGAGACAGTGCTCAAAATCGGAATGCGCGATCACGTTCGCGGGCAGCGGGCAATCGGGCAGAAACAGCGGATTCGCGTGAGCATGGTTGATCCCCTCCACCACATTCGCCTCGCGCGCCCATAGGTTCACGCGCTCCGCGCGGGACGCACAGGCAATCGCGAGCGCCGTGCCCCAGCTTCCCGCGCCGATAATAGCCAAGGTCCGCATCACGCGCGGCTCCCCAGGCGGTTCTCCGTCCCGGCGCGCAGCCTCGCCATGTTGCCCTTGTGCTTATAGATGATCAACGCCGCGCAGAGCGCCGCCGTGAGTGCGTAAATCGCGTTGTGGTAGAGCAGCCAGACACCCAAAGGGAACACTGCGGCGCTCACGATGGAAGCGAGGGAGACGAAGCGGGTGCGCCACAACATCACAGCGAAAATCAGGATGCTTCCGAGCATCGCCGGCGGCGTGAGCACCAGATACGCCCCCAGCATGCTCGCCACGGCTTTCCCTCCCCGGAAGCGCAGCCAGACGGGGAACATGTGGCCCAGCAGCACCGCGAAGGCGGCAAGCGCGCTCCACAGGGGATCGCCGCCGGTTGCCCACTGGGCAATCGCCACCGCCGCCGCTCCCTTGAGGACATCGAGCAAAAGGGTAAGGATGCCGAGGACCTTGCCGGTAGTGCGCAGCACATTGGTTGCGCCGATATTCCCGCCTCCCTTCGTGCGGACATCCGTGCCGGTCTTCCAGCGGACCAACAGAAAGCCAAAGGGAATGGACCCCAGCAAATAGGCGGCAAGCAATGCGAGAGCGGCAGACATAGATGTACTCCATCCAGGGTAAAGCATTCGAGGGCGTGAACCACGGCGGCGGCATCGGAAAGGAGGAACTGGAAGCGGATCGGGCGGCGCCGGCGGGGCTATATCTCGAACTCCGCGAGCTTCAGATACACGCTGCCCGCTCCGCCCGTAAGGCTCTGGTAAAGATGGAACCGCTCCGCCGTGAACGTGCCGAACTCGTTCGAAGGAAGGCCCGCGATGGCCCGTTCGAGTTCGCTCCGGTCGAGCTTGGCATGGATGCGAGCGAGCGTCAGGTGCGGATGGAAGGGCTTCGTCTCCGCCGGGATTCCGAGCGGGCGCAAGGCTTCATCGGTACGGAGGTGGAGTTGGTGGAGCGCTTCGGGAGCGTGCACGCCCGCATACAGAAGACGGGGCCAGCGCGGGTTTGGCAGCCAGCCGATGCGCGCCACCTCGATCTCGATCGGTCCCGCCGAGGGCATCGCCCGCAGCGCATCGATCACGGAGTCAATCCGGCCGTCAGCCACCTGCCCCACGAACTTGGTGGTGATGTGCAGATTCTCCGGCTTGCTCCACCGGACCTTTGCCGCGGGCTTGAGTTGCCGCACCGTATCGGCGAGAACTTCGCGGAGGTCCTCCGGGATATCAATGGCGGCAAAAAGGCGCATGCGAGTCTCTCCCTCCTCACGCTAACAGAACGGGTGGGCTCGCCCGGCATGGCTCATTCGATAATGAGGGTTGCCCAATGGGCAACACAAGCAATGCATTTTCGTCCAAGCCTTCCCTTCTCCGATCTACTGCGCGATACCCGCTTGCTGGACGCCAAATTCTTCGGGCGTGAGTCTCCGGTGGTGGCCCGGGAGTTGATCGGCTGCGTGCTCGTAACCGGGGAATGCGCAGGCAGGATCGTGGAAACTGAGGCCTATCTGGGCGAGCGGGATGGGGCATCCCACGCCTTTCGCGGGCCGACGCCGCGCACTCTGGTGATGTTCGGCCCCCCGGGTTTTACTTACGTGTATTTCATTTACGGCATGTACCATTGCCTGAATTTCGTGACCGGCGAGGATGGCATCGCCAGCGCCGTTCTCGTGCGAGCGCTGGAACCGCTTTCTGGAGTCGAGGCCATGCGCGCGCGGCGGCCCAAGGTGAAGCGGTGGGAAGACTTGGCGTCCGGCCCCGGCAAGTTGACTCTCGCCATGGGGATCCGGCCGGAGCACAACGGGCTGCAATTGGGGAAAGGGATCATGCAAGTGCGCCAGTTCCGCGAAGGCCCGCCTGCCCGGGTGTCCGTGTCGGCCCGGGTCGGCGTCAAGGCTTGCGCCGATTGGCCTTTGCGCTTCTTCGAGGCGGGCAACCCGTGCGTGAGCCGGTCTCCGTTGAACGCGGCTGCGACGGTGCTCTCGCCGGACGAGGCATTCGATGCGTGGAAGCCCTTCGTTGCCGCCGCGGCGGAGAGACCGGCTCACGGGAGTACGGGGAGAGGCGTAAAGCAGAACGCGAAGATGACCAGCGCCAGCAGCGCGACGTCGCGGCGGCCCCGGCCGGGATCCTGATGGTCATACACAGGGGGGTGTTTGAGCCCGAAAAGGAAAAGCAGGGCGGCCCAAACAAACCACCCTTCCCAAAGAAATCCGAGGAGAAGCAGCAGCAGGACGAAGCCGCGCGAAATCCAGCGGTGCGCCCGCGGCAGAAAAGCGTACACGATATGGCCGCCATCCAGTTGCCCGACCGGCAGAAGGTTCAGCGCGGTGGCCAGCAGCCCGACCATCCCGGCCCGGGCCATCGGATGTAGCAGGATGTCGCTATCCGAGACGCCTGGAAAGAGCAGCATCTCGATCAACTGCATGAGGGGCGGCGATCCCAGAACCAGATCACCCTGCTCGCCAATTCCCGGAATGACTTTGGAGAGGGAAACTCCGATGAGTAGCGCGGGGATGACGAAGACGAAGCCGGCGATGGGCCCGGCCACGCCGATATCAAAGAGTTCCTTGCGCGATGAGATCGGCTGCCGGATGCGAATGAACGCGCCAAGAGTGCCGATGAAGGTCGGCGCGGGCAGGAAGAACGGGAGCGTCGCGGAAATCCGGTAGTAGAAGCACGCGAAGTAGTGGCCGAACTCGTGAGCCACCAGGATGGTGAGAAGCGTGAGCGAATAGGCAAAGCCGTTCATCAGCAAGGCCGGCTCTTCCCACACCTTGCCGTAGTAGGCCAAATCCCGGTCGAGCACGACGGAGGGCTGGTTCGCATCAAAACCGGCCTGATATCCGGCGCCGACCAGACTGGCGGTCAAGACGGTAAGCAGGAAAAGCAGGGCGTGGAAGCCCCATAGCCAGGGGCCGCGAAGCCGGGGAAATCGAACCCAGGGGAAACGCCTCCACCAGGATCGGCGGCGGGGCGCCGGCTCTTCGTCGAAAGGATCGGCGGAAGAAGGCCAAGGGCGGGGCTCACCGAACTCGTCCCCATTCAAAGGGGCGCCGGCTCTCGATGGAAAGCCGGGCGGCCAGGAATCGCCGGGTTGAGAGTTGCCCGAATCCACAATCTATCTTACAGGCGCCGCTCGCTACGGGAGGCTCTGCAATTCCTTACCCGGCTTGAAACGGACCGCCTTACCCGGCGGGATCTCCACTTCGTCGCCCGTACGGGGATTTCGTCCGATGCCGGTTTTCCGGGGGCGCACGTTGAAGATGCCAAAGCCTCGCAGTTCAATGCGTTCGCCCTGGCTGAGCGCCCGCTTCATGCTCTCAAAGACGGTCTCCACGGCCATTTCCGCCTTCGTTTTCGTGATACCGGTCCGGTTCACGACTTCGTTCACGATGTCTAGCTTAATCAAGAGACCTCTCCTGCCAAAGGTTGCCGGCGACGGCGGCCGGCCTGGGATCGCGACCGGAACATTCCGAACCGCGTGAACGGTTCCATGGGGACCGAACTTCTGGCGCGCAGAGCACCGAATCTTCGCATTACGATCGCGGAGATGGGCGCAAACGTCATGATAGGATTGAATTTAGCGCAATGTCAAGCTGCACGCCCTCCACCATACCACCGGTCGAATGCGCAACCTTCCGCGAGTTCTGCGCCCGCTTCGCTTCGGGGGTGACCATCGTTACCGCGCGCGATTCCGGCGGGAGCCCGCTCGGTTTGACAGCCAGTTCCCTAACGGCAGTCTCGCTGAACCCGCCCCTGATTCTTGTTTGCATCGGGCACAATTCCGGGGTGCTCCCCCAATTCCGGAAATCCACGCATTTCGCGGTGAACATCCTGCATGAGGGGCAGGAGCTTCTCTCCACCCGCTTCGCCGCGATCGGCGCCGATCGCTTCGCGGGAGTGGAATGGAAGCCCGGCAAGGCGGGTTCTCCGCTCTTGCTCGATTGTCTGGCGCAAGTGGAATGCCTGACTCATAAGATTGTCGATGCCGGCGACCACGCCGTCTTCTTCGGCGAAGTTATTGACGGCGCCCTCGGAGACGGGGAGCCACTGCTCTATTTCAACCGCGGCTATCGCTCCTTATCGCCACTGAAAGCGACCTCCGGCGAAACCCTTGAGCCCCCGGATACGTTCGAGTAGGTAACGATTCCCGCGCGGTTCCTCCCTCACTTCCCGTGCCTGCCGGGCGCGGGATTAGAATTGGACGTGCAGGCGGGAACCCCCGAAAGGATGGCCGGAACATGCGTGGTCTGTCTCCGCGGAGCGTCACGGTAATGGCTTTGGCCCTGGCTTTGAGCGCCTCGGCCCCCACACAGGAAAGTCCGGGCAGCGCCACTTCCGGCAATACCTCTTCTGGAAGCACCGCACCCGCTCGCGACGAAACGCTGCCCCAATTGAAGACATCACGGCCCGCGGGACAGGGCGGATGGAAGTCCGTTGACGCATCGGAAAGCAGCCCGGACGGCCAGAGCGCCGCAAGCGGCGGAAGCTTCGAAGTTCCGCCGGGCACGCGCATTCCGCTGAGCCTCATCAATAGCGTCAGCACGCGGAGCGCCGCACCGGGCGACCGCGTGTACCTGGAAACAACGTTCCCCATTTTTGTGAATGGGAAAATCGTGATCCCGCCGGGCTCGTATGTGCTGGGCACGATCACGACGACAAAGCGCCCAGGACGGGTGAAGGGCAAGGGGCAAATGCACCTGCGCTTCGATAGCATCACCCTTCCGAATGGCGTCACGCGGGACTTCCGCGCGAGAGTTGGCGGCCTCGACGGCGGCCTCCGGGAAGGGCTTGATCGCGAAGAGGGCACGGTGAAGGGAGATTCGAGCAAAGGCTCCGATACGATGACGGCGGTGGGAACCACCGTCACCGGGGCGCAGGTGGGCGCGCTGGGCGGCTTGGCCGCAGGAAGCGCGGGCCGCGGCGCGGGCATTGGGTTGGCCGCCGGGGCCGCAGCCGGGCTCGCCACCGTGCTGCTCACCAGGGGTCCCGACATCGTCCTTCCCTCCGGCACGAACCTCGAACTGGTAACGGACCGTCCGCTCACCTTCACACCGGATGACATCAAGTTTGAAGGAACAATGCAGCGTAGCGTCATCCGCCCCGCGCCCACGCCGCAGGTGAACCAGCAGAGCACGGGCCGCGGCGGCATTGGCGGCATCGGTGGCATTGGAGGACCGTTCTAAGGTCCGCGCCGCTATCCCTGGCGGCGTTTCGGCGCTATCATGGTGTACGTTTTGGTACAGAAACCATGACAAAACCTACACCTGTTCGGATCATGCAAGGGCTGAATGCCTTTCAGCTCAGCGACGCACTGAAAGCCGCGATCGATTTGAGAGTCTTCACCGCGATTGGAGCGGGAGAGCGCACGGTGGAAGCGATCGCCAGCGCCTGCCAGACCTCCGTTAAGGGAATGCGCGTGCTCTGCGACTTCCTGGTGATTCAGGAATTTCTGACCAAGGATGGACAGCAATACGGCCTTGCGCCCGATTCCGCGGTGTTCCTGGACGAGAAATCTCCCGCGTACCTGGGCTCGACTTCGCGGTTTCTGCTTGACGTGGAAAAACGCCGGGCGTTCGAGCAACTCGCGGACGTGGTTCGCAAGGGGGGCAGCGTACTCCACAAAGCCGGCGACACGATAGCCCACGATGACCCGAGGTGGGAGGAATTCGCCCGCACCATGATGCCGATGATGCGGCCTTCGGCGGCGACGATTGCGAGGCTTGTGGATGCCGCGGGCGGCGCGCCCATGAAGGTGCTCGATCTCGCTGCCGGCCACGGGCTCTTTGGCATCACAATCGAACAGCAGAATCCTAACGCCACCGTCCATGCGCTCGATTGGCCATCCGTCCTCCGGGTGGCGCGGCAGAACGTCGAGAAGGCGGGCGTGGCGGAGCGCTGGCATGCCATCGAAGGCAGCGCGTTTGAAGTGGATTTCGGCCGGGATTACGACGTAGTGTTGATCACGAATTTCCTGCACCACTTCAGCCCGGAAACGATCGATCAACTCCTCGGAAAGGTTCGTGATTCGCTAAAGCCGGAGGGCGTCGTGGTGACGCTCGAACACATCCCGAACGAAGACCGCGTGACCCCGCGCGATGCAGCCCAGTTCGCGCTCATGATGCTGGCGATGACGGATGAGGGCGACGCCTATACGTTCGCGCAGTACGAGGCCATGTTCCGCAAGGCCGGCTTCTCGCGGAACGAATTGCATCGCCCGGAGGGTGAACGCGGCGCGGTGGTTCTTTCCCGGCGCTGACGGGCTTCAACCGGCAAGAGAACGGGGCGGCAATCGCGATAATCGCGGTCGCCGCCCCGTTCGTTTGGTTCGCGCCCTACTGGAGTGGCAGGGTTCCCTGCTCCCCTTCCGGCTCATCGCCATTCGAAGGTTCGTCCGGGATGATGGCCGCGGCCGCCACGACATCGCCTTCGTCCAACCGGACCACAGTCACGCCCTGAGTGGCGCGGCCGGCCTGCCGGATCTCATCGACGCCGGTGCGGATGATCTGCCCGTTCACGGTGATCACCATCACTTCCTCCGTGGGCTCTCCGTCGGGGCCATAAGGCAACTGGAGCGCCGTCACCACTTTGCCGGTGCGCACGGTGGTTCTCATGTTGATCACACCCTTCGCGCCGCGCCCGGTCTCTCGATACTCCTTGACCGGTGTCCGCTTGCCCAACCCCTTCTCCGCGATCACGAGGATCGGTGTTTCGGGATCCGTGGGAACGGCCATCGACACGATATAGTCGCCTTTCGAGAGCATCATCCCGCGCACCCCCCGCGCCGGACGGCCCATCGCGCGCACCTCGCTCTCCTTGAAGAGAATCGCCTTGCCGTCGCGCGAAGCCAGGAACACGTACGCATTCCCCTCGGTGAGACGGGCCGAGATCAGTTCGTCTCCCTCATCGAGGCCGATGGCGATGATGCCGCGGGCGTTGATGTTCGCGAATGCCGTCAACGTGCATTTCTTGATGACGCCGTTGCGCGTGACCATCACGATATTCTTGCCCTCGACGAGTTCGCGCACGGGCAGGAACGCCTGCACGGTCTCGCCCGGCAGCAGGTTCAGCAGATTCGAAACATGCTTGCCCTTGCCCGTCGGCCCGGCATCCGGCGCCTCGTAGATCTTGATGATGTAGACCCTGCCCAGGTTGGTGAAACACATCAGGCGCGTGTGCGTGGAGGCGACGATGAGATGCTCCACGAGGTCTTCAGCGCGGGTGGTCATTCCGATGCGGCCCGTGCCGCCGCGTCGCTGGCGCCGGTAAGTATCGAGAGCGACGCGCTTCAGGTAGCCGGAGCGGCTGACCGTGAGGACGACGTTCTCGTCGGCGATCAGGTCTTCGATGTTGATGTCGCCCGGATCTTCGATAATCTCCGTGCGGCGCGCATCGCCGAACTTCGTCTTCACTTCCTCCAGTTCCTCGATGATGACGCCGCGCAGCACGTCCTCCGAACCGAGAATCTCAAGATAACGCGCGATACGCACCTGGATATCAGCCAACTCATCGAGGATCTTCTGCTGCTCCATTCCGGTGAGCCGCTGGAGTTGCAGTTCGATGATCGCCTGGGATTGGCGATCGGTGAACTCGAAGCGCGCGATCAGGCGCGCCTTCGCATCCTTGGGGCTATCCGACCGGCGGATGGTTTCAATCACTTCGTCGAGATTGTTGAGCGCCTTCTGGAAGCCGAGCAAGATGTGCTCGCGATCGCGGGCTTTACGCAACTCAAAATCGGTGCGCCGGCGGACGACTTCCACCCGGTGGTCGATAAAGTGCTTGATGCAATCGATCAGGCCCAGCTCGCGCGGCTGGCCGTTGACGATCGAAAGCATGATCACGCCGAAGCTGGTTTGCAGTTGGGTCTGCTTGTAGAGGTTGTTGAGGATAACCTCGGCGTTTTCGCCGCGCTTCAGTTCGAAGACGAAGCGCATGCCCTTACGGTCGCTTTCGTCGCGGATCTCGCTGATGCCTTCGAGCTTCTTCTCATTCACCAGGGCGGCGGCGGCTTCAATCAACCGCGCCTTATTCACCTGGTAGGGAATCTCGGTGACGACGATAGCTTGGCGGTCTTTCCCGATGTCCTCGAAGTGGGTCTTGGCGCGCATGCGGATGATACCGCGGCCGGTGTTGAACGCATCCCAGATGCCCGAGCGCCCGAGGATGTAGGCGCCGGTGGGGAAATCCGGACCGGGCACGAGTTTCAGCACTTCCGTGATCGGGAGGTTCGGGTCTCGAATCAGGGCGACGGTGGCATCCACAATCTCCGAAAGATTGTGCGGAGGGATCTTGGTGGCCATGCCGACGGCGATGCCTTCCGAGCCGTTCACGAGCAGGTTCGGCACCCGCGTGGGAAGCACCTCCGGCTCCGTCTCGCTATCGTCGTAGTTCGAACGGAAATCGACGGTTTCCTTGTCGATATCGTCGAGCAGGCTGGCGGAAATGCGGGCCAGCCGGGCTTCCGTATACCGCATGGCCGCGGGCGGGTCTCCATCCACGCTGCCGAAATTCCCCTGGCCGTCGATGAGAGGGTAGCGCATGGAGAAGGGCTGGGCCATGCGCACGAGAGAATCGTAGACCGCGCTATCGCCGTGGGGGTGGAACTTGCCGAGCACCTCGCCCACGATCTTGGCGCACTTGCGGGTGGGCCGGTTATAGTTGAGGCCCATCTCACTCATGCCGTAGAGGATGCGGCGGTGGACGGGCTTGAGGCCGTCGCGGACATCGGGAAGAGCTCGCCCGATGATCACGCTCATGGCGTAATCGAGGTAGCTCTTGCGCATCTCGTCTTCGATGTTGATGGGGACGCTCAGCGTACCGGAGCCGGGGCCAAGCGGCAGCCGGCCGCCATCGCCTCCATCGGGTTGTTCGGGTGTTTCTGGTAGATCCTGATCCGCCAAGCCAAGCCTCCTTGCACTTTGGCACGGCCCCATGGGAGCATCCCCACGAAGCGCCATGCCGCATCTTTCAGTTTAACATAACGTGTTGAATCTGCTGGACTTCATCCGTAATTCACTGATTCCGAAGCGCATTTTCCCATGGAAAAGAATCGCATAGGCGCGCGTGAATGGAGATCAAACAAAACCGAATCGGATTGTTCAAATAGCTACGCTCCTCTTGGCGCGAGCGCAAAACGAGGATAAGATCAGGCCATGCCATTCACGGAGGCTGGTTGGACGCGCCGCGAAGTGTTGCGCTTCCTTGCGGTTGCCGGCGTGCTGCCGGTGGCTGCGCGGCCTGCCGGCGCGTGCGACGGCTCAAACCTGCTGTTGCTAAATTCCTGCGACCCCGTGGGCGTGAGACAACTGGCGGAATCAGGGAACAAGACAATCGAGGCCGAACTCGCGCGCCTTCGCAAGGATGCCGCCGAGTGGCTCTCCCAAGGCCCCTGGAGCGTGACGAGCACCCGGCCGGAGAACACCCCCGCGGGACCGAACGATTTCTTCAGCGAAGGGCCTTATTGGTGGCCAGACCCCGCCAACCCCAATGCGCCCTATGTGCGCCGGGATGGAGAAGTGAATCCGCAACGGTTCACGCGGAACGACGCCGATCTCGGCAAACTGTGCAGCGCCGTGCTGTGCCTGGCGACCGCCGCCCACCTGCTTTCCGGGGAGCCCGAGGCCGAGCGCTACGGGCAGCATGCCTGGAATCTGGTGCGCGTCTGGTTCACCGATGCGAAGACGCGAATGAACCCCAATCTCGAATTCGGGCAGGCCGTCCGGGGCCGCGTCTGGGGGCGGGGCATCGGGCTGATCGATACCGTGCCCATGATTTACCTCGTGCAAGGCGTCATGCTGCTCGGCGCGCTGCCCGGCAAGGATGCCGCCACCGAAAGGGAGTTCCGCGCCTGGCTGCGGGACTTCCTGCGCTGGATGCTCACGAGCGAGAAAGGGGTGGATGAACGGGACCAGGGCAACAACCATTCCACTTGGTGGGCGGCGCAAGTGGCCGCCTACGCCACTTTCCTGAAAGACGACCGGGCGCTGCTCGAAGCCTGGAAGCTCTACTTCGAGAAACTCGTGCCGGGACAACTCATGGCCGATGGAAGCGCCCCGAAGGAGGAAGAGCGCACGCGCTCGTTGAGCTATTCCGCGATGAATCTGGACGGGCTCGCGCTGCTTTGCAGGATGGGGCAATTCTGGGAGATGGAGCTATGGGAATACGAAGCGGCGAATGGGGCCTCCGTGGCGAAATCCATCGCGTATCTGATGCCCTTCCTCGAAGATCCCGCGAAGTGGAAGAAGCCGCAAATCTCCCCCTTTGACCGTTCACGAACCCTCTTCCCCGCTCTCGCGGGCTGGGGATTGGCGAAGCCCGCATATTTGGAGGCGCAACGAAGGTTTGGCTGTGAGGGCCGCGAGTTCAGCCGGTGGGTGAGGCTCCTGCTCGCCTTGCCCGCGAGCGGCTGACTTTCGCGAGGGCAAGGCGGCAATCGCTTGCCCGCTATCCCTTCCCCGGCTCGCTGAAGTACGATGGTGAGCGATTCGCACTCCTAGGAGGTTCCGTGCTTCATCTCGGATTTGTTACCGCAATTCTTCCCGATCTTTCCCTCGCCGAAGTAGCTGCATTCGCGAAGGAGTGCGGCTATTCGGCCATTGAAGTGATGTGCTGGCCCCCAGGTAAAGCCGAGCGCCGCTACGCGGGTGTGACCCATATCGATGTGGCCGATTTCAGCAAGGACGGCGTGAAGCGCGTTCGGGATACTGTGGGCGCGGCTGGGGTCTCGATCAGCGGCCTCGGTTATTACCCCAATCCGCTGGTGGCGGACCAAAGCGAAGCACAGGTCTACATAGACCATATCCGCAAGCTCATCGAGGCCGCGAAACTGTTGGGCGTGCCGGTGGTGAACAGCTTCGTCGGGCGGGATCCGGTAAAGAGCGTCGATGAGAACTGGCCGCGCTTCCTCGAAGTCTGGCGGCCGCTGATTGCGTATGCCGACGACCACGGCATCAAGATCGGAATCGAGAATTGCCCCATGAGCTTCACGCGCGACGAGTGGCCCGGCGGCAAGAACCTCGCTTACTCGCCCGCGATCTGGAGGCGGATGTTCAACGATATCCCCAGCGAGAATTTCGGCTTGAATTTCGACCCCTCCCACTTCATCTTCCAGCAGATGGATTACACGCGGGCCATGCGCGAATTCGCCCCCCGCATTCATCACGTCCACGCCAAGGATGTGCGGGTGGACCGGGAACGGCTCGACGAGGTGGGCATACTCGCGTATCCATCGCAGTACCACACCCCCAAGCTTCCCGGCATGGGCGATGTGAACTGGGGCAGGTTCTTCTCCACCCTCACCGAAACCGGCTTCAAGGGCGCGGTGTGCGTGGAGGTGGAGGATCGCGCGTTTGAAGGCTCGCTCGAGAACCGAAAGAATTCGCTGCGGCAGAGCCACAATTATCTGAAACAATTCGTCCCCTAGACGGGGGCGCCGCGGAAAGGATCCGCCATGGATTTCACTTACGAAACGATTGCAAAGACGATCGACCACTCGCTGCTCAACCCCACGCTCACGTGGGCCGACTTGGAGCGGGGCTGCCACATCGCGCGCGAATACCAGGTGGCGAGCGTCTGCATCATGCCCTTCGCGCTGAAGCACTGCGCCGAGATGCTCAAGGGGAGCGGCGTAAAGCCGGGCACGACCATCGGCTTTCCGCATGGAGGCCACACGACGGACACGAAGCTCGCGGAGGCCATGGCCGCGCTCGACGATGGCGGCGAAGAACTCGACATGGTGATCAACATCAGCAAGGCGCTGAGCGGGGACTGGGCGTATGTACGCCACGACATCCACCACCTCACGCACGCCATCCACGCGCGCGGCGCGAAGCTGAAGGTGATTTTCGAAAATTGCTATCTCAACGACCGCCAGAAGATCGCCCTGTGCGAGATTTGCGGCGAGATCGGCGTGGATTGGGTGAAGACTTCCACGGGCTACGCCAGCGGCGGCGCCACGGACGAAGATCTCATCCTGATGCGGAAGCACTCACCGGCGAAGGTGCAGGTGAAGGCGGCGGGAGGGGTGCGCACGCTCGACCGGCTGCTCGAAGCGCGCGCGCTCGGCGCGACGCGCTGCGGAGCCACGCAGACCGTGGCAATCCTCGAAGAGGCCAAGCGCCGCCTCGGCATGGCGGCGGCGCCGGAAGCGCGGGCAAAGGACGGCTCGACGGGGCATTACTAGCGTTCCGGCTTGGGAACAGTTCCGAATAGTACATCGAGAATCGGTGCCCTGGCGGTTCGCGTGACGTGTATTCAGGTATCCTGGATGAAGTGGGAAGTACGGGACATACGCATAACAGTCGTGATGATCGCAGGATAGAAGACGCCCGCCTCAGAACGCCTATTCCTGTCGACACCGTCGTCATTTGAATAGTCCGCATGGAGAAATACATTGTTAAAATCCTTAACTCTCAGGAAGTTCACGATGTTTTCAGAAGCCAGGTTGCGGTTTGGTAAACAGCTAAATGTGATTGTGGGAGAAAACGGTACCGGGAAGTCACACATCCTCAAAGCGGCATACTCGGGGATCGCCGTCAGTGCAGCACGATTGAAGGATGGCCGATCAGAGACCCAAGCCAAGTCGAGATTCTCCACAGCCATCGGTGAGAAGTTTGAGGGGGTCTTTCGACCAGATACACTCGGAAGACTTGTGCGCCGCGGTCGGGGGCGCAATAAGTGCGAAATTAACTACGGCTTCGATCGGTCTGCACTTGATTTCGGGCTCACAATCTCTACGCTATCCAAGGTCACAGTAGGCGACGTACCAAGCGCTAGAGTGGGAAAGAGCCCGGTCTTCCTGCCCACGCGTGAGCTTCTGACGATCGCCCCAGGATTTGTTTCGCTGTATGAAACAACGCACCTACCGTTTGAAGAAACGTGGCGTGACACCTGCATTCTGCTACAGGCGCCGCTCGCGCGCGGGCCTCGTGAATCGAAGATTAAGCTGCTGCTCGAACCTCTCGAAGAAGCCATGGGTGGTAAGGTCGATGTCGACAAAGCAGGTCGTTTTTACCTGAGCCTAGATTCCGGAAGCATGGAAATCCACCTCGTGGCAGAGGGTTTGCGGAAGCTTGCGACGGTTGCCCGCTTGATCGCAACTGGATCGCTGCTAGATAAAGGATACTTATTCTGGGACGAGCCGGAATCGAATTTGAATCCACGAATTGTAAAAGCGGTTGCAAGCACGATCATGCAGCTTGCCGCGAATGGGATCCAGATATTCATTGCGTCGCACAGCCTCTTCCTTCTGAGGGAGTTACATATTTTACAGCAACAAAAGGAGTATTCCGGATTTGATACTCGATGTTTCGGGCTTCACTTGCAATCGAACTATTCGGTGGAAGTCTCGCAGGGAAAGACCATGGACGAGATTGGCGACATCGCCGCTCTCGATGAAGACCTCGAGCAATCGGACCGATACATCGCGACGGAAATGGGCCTGATCACAGAACTGGGAGAGGGTAGGAATTGATCCGCGATGACCCTTCTGGTTGACACACTGAATTTCAGCTTCCGTCCTGAGATTGACGCTACAAAATTCGACGAATCGGAATACTATCTGGAGGTTTGGAGAAAATCGGGGAATAAGGCAGTCGACATAACCGCGGTTGAGTGTGGCAATTACCCCCGGCGTGCTTGGATGATCGAAGCCAAGGATTATCGCCGCATTCGAGGTGAGCCAAAAGACTGCCGTCCCAGTGAGATCGCGGACGATGTGTTTAAGAAGGTAAAGGACACCCGCACAGGTCTTAACGGCGCTAAACTCGAGGCCAAGAAGCTAGAAGAAAAATCGCACGCAGCTTTTGTGCTTGCCGCGAGGACATGTCAGATCGTATTCCACCTTGAACCTTATCAAGGCCCAGCATCTAAATTATTTCCGCGAGATCCAACAGCCGGCGTTTACCAAAAATTGAGGCAGCTATTCGGAGCTACAGATCCACCTATTCTAGTGCTGAATATGAGGAATACGCGCTCCGCCGGCGTACCATGGGCAGTGTCGTAATCTTTGCCGGCCGCTTAGATCGAATAGTCTTCTTCGAAGATCTGCATCTCCTTGAGCGCGACGTAGACCTCTTCATTGACGGCCAGCTTCAACTCGCGCAGACGCTCATGCGTCATCTCGGCCAGAATGGGGTCGCCCGCTTCACTGGTGAGTTCCACCTTCACCACGGGTCCGGCGGCCAGAATCCGCTCGACCTTGGCCCTGGTGGTGGTGCGTGCAGCTTCCGTGCGGTGGATATCGAGTTGGAAGGGTCTCGCATAGACGCACGCCTCCGGTGCTCCGGGTGCCGCATCCACCACAAACTGGTCTCCATCCATTCGCCCGTGGAAGAGATTCACGTGGCCAAGGAAGTCCATGACAAACTGCGACGCGGGGCGATGAAAGACATCTTCCGGCGTGCCCACCTGCACGATGCGCGAGTGATTCATGAGGACGATGCGGTCGGCCACTTCGAGCGCTTCCTCCTGGTCATGCGTGACGAGAATCGTGGTGACGTGAAGCTCGTCGTGCAGGCGGCGAAGCCAGCGCCGGAGATCCTGCCGGACCTTCGCGTCCAGCGCGCCGAAGGGCTCGTCGAGCAAGAGCACCTTGGGTTCAATCGCGAGCGCGCGCGCAAGGGCAACCCGCTGGCGCTGCCCTCCGGAAAGCTGGCTGGGAAAGCGATTCGCGAGGCCCTCCAGTTGGATCAACTGAAGCAAGCGGGTGACGCGCTCGCGGATCTCTTCCTTGGAAGGGCGTTCGGCGCGCGGCCGCACGGTGAGGCCAAAGGCGATGTTGTCGTAGACCGTCATGTGACGGAAGAGCGCGTAGTGCTGGAACACGAACCCGACGCGCCGCTGGCGGAGATCGCCCCCGAGGATGTCGTCGCCATTGACGAGAACGGCGGAATCGGGATGAGGGTCGGGAATTTCGAGGCCGGCGATCACGCGCAACAGTGTCGTCTTCCCCGAGCCGGAAGGCCCAAGCAGCGCCACCAGTTCCCCGCCCCCGATGCTGACGGATACGTCGTCGAGGGCGGTGAAATTCTGGAAACTCTTCCGGACGTGACGCACCTCGATGCTCACGGTTTTGCCTCCTCCATCGATGTGCCTCGCTCGCGCCCGATCCGCCATTCCAGCCAGCTCTTCAGCAGAATCGTCAAGAGCGCGGAGAGCGTGAGCAGGCTCGCGACCGCGAAGGCAGCCGAAAAATTGTACTCGTTGTAGAGAATCTCCACGTGCAGTGGAATCGTATTGGTGCGCCCGCGGATATGGCCGGAAACGACGCTCACCGCGCCGAACTCACCCAGCGCCCGCGCCGTTGAGAGCACCACGCCATAGAGCAGGCCCCAGCGGATATTGGGCAGCGTAATGCGCAGGAACAACTGCCAGCGGTTGGCTCCCAGCAGAACCGCCGCCTCCTCTTCCTCCGCGCCCTGCTGCTGCATGAGCGGGATCAGTTCCCGCGCCACGAAGGGGAACGTGACGAAAAGCGTGGCAAGCAGGATGCCGGGAACCGCGAAGATGATCTCGATATCCAGGCCGCGAAGGAAGGGGCCGAGGAAACCCTGCATTCCAAAGAGCAGCACCAGCATCAGGCCCGCCACCACGGGAGAGACGCTGAACGGGAGATCGATCAAGGTGAGCAGCAAACTCTTTCCGCGGAAGGAGAAACGGGCGATGGCCCAAGCCGCCATCAAGCCGAAAAGAACGTTCAGCGGCACCGCTACCAGCGTGACGAAAAGCGAAAGACGAATGGCGGCAAGCGCGGCAGGGTCAACGAGGCTTTGCAGGTACACGCCCGCGCCGCGCCGGAACGCTTCCGTGAAGACCGCGAGCAGCGGAATGCCCAGGAAACAGGCGAGAAAGGCGAGCGTGATGCCGATCAGCAGCAGCCGCAGCCAGGCAGGCTCCGTGCGCTGCGCGGCAAGGGCATCGAGCCCCCCCTGGTGGAGAGCGGTGCTCATACTGCGCCTCCCCAGCGCCGCAGCCAGCGGTTCTGGATCAGGTTGATGGCCAGCAGCAGAAGGAACGAAGCGGCCAGCAGCACGCAGCCGATCGCGGTGGCGCCCGCATAGTCGAACTGTTCCAGTTTTGTCACGATCAGCAGCGACGCAATCTCCGTGCGGAAGGGCATGTTTCCCGCGATGAAGACCACGGAGCCGTACTCGCCAAGTCCCCTGGCGAAGGACATCGTGAAACCGGTGAGGATGGCGGGCATCACCTGCGGAAAGAGCACCCGGAGCACCGTCTGCCAGCGGGACGCGCCTAGGATGGCCGCCGCATCCTCCACGGCGGGATCCAGTTCTTCAAACGCCGGTTGCACGGAGCGCACCACGAACGGCAATCCGATAAATAGCAGCGCCACCGTAATGCCGAGGGGCGTGAAGGCCACCTCGATGCCAAGTGGATGAAGCAATTGGCCGATCCAGCCGGACTTCGAATAGACGGCGGTGAGCGCGATTCCGGAAACGGCGGTGGGGAGCGCGAAGGGCAGATCCACCATCGCATCGACGATGCTCCGGCCCGGAAAGGAATAGCGCACCAGACACCAGGCAACCAGCGTGCCGAAAACGGCGTTCGCGACGGCGGCGCACAAAGCGGTGATGAACGTCACCTGGTAGGAGGCAACGGCTCGCGGACTGGTTGCCGCCAGCCAAAGCGTCTCAAAGGGAAACGAGATGGCCTTCAGAACAAGCGCTCCCACGGGAATGAGAACGATCAGGCTCAAGTAGAAAACGGTGTAGCCGAGAGTGAGGCCAAAACCGGGAAGGACTCGCGTGGCATGCTTCATGGCTAGCTTCGGGCGGGCGCCTCCGGCTGGTAGATCCGGTCGAAAGTGCCGCCGTCGGCGAAATGCCGCCGGTGCGCCTCAGCCCAGCCCCCGAAGTCGCGGTCAATCGTGAGCATCTCCACCGGCGGGAACGGAGCGGCCGCGCCGGATACGGAGGGGCGGAAGAACTGCGATGCGGCCACGGACTGGATCCGCGGGTGGTAGAGAAACTCGAGATACGCCTGCGCCATTTCGGAAGTGCCGTTTCGCTGGGCCATTTCGTCCACGAGGGCGACGGGTGGTTCGGCTAGAATGCTGCGCGGCGGAATGACGATTTCGAAGCCATCATCCGGGAATTGGCGCAGTGCGAGATGGGCTTCCGCCTCCCAGGCGACGAGCACATCGCCCATCTTCCTCTGGGCGAACGTGGTGGTGGCGGCCCGCGCGCCGGAATCGAGCAGCGGTGCGTTCCTGTAAAGCCGCGCGACAAAGTCCGCCGTCTCGCGGAGGTTTCCGTCGAACTGCTTTTCCGCGAAGCCCCACGCGGCAAGATAGTTCCAGCGTGCGCCGCCGGAGGTTTTCGGATTGGGCGTGATTACGGAGACGCCGGCGCGGGTGAGATCGGTCCAGTTCTGAATGGCCTGTGGATTGCCCTTTCGCACCAGAAAAACGATGGTCGAAGTGAACGGGCAACTGTTGTTCGGCAGACGCTTCTGCCAGTCGGCAGGCAGCAGTTTACCGCGCTGGGCAATCGCATCAATGTCGTATGCAAGCGCCAGCGTGACTACATCGGCGCGCAGCCCATCGAGCACTGCCCGAGCTTGCTTGCCGGACCCGCCATGGGATTGATCGATCGCGAGCCTGCCCCGGCCCCGCTCCGCCCAGGCGTCCAGAAAGCGGCGGTTGATCGCTTCGAAAAGCTCGCGCGTAGGGTCGTAGGATACGTTGAGGAGCGAGCGCGAACGCGCCCCCGCCACGCCGCAACCAGCCGCGCTCAGGCCGGCCAGGGCAACACCGCCCAAGAGGCTCCGGCGGGTTAGAGAATGTGCGGCCATCTCGAATAGGATAGCATGTTGATCGGAAAAGTAGAGATAGCCCGAAAATTAGGGAATCCCCAACTCCCTTTCCGCTTGATGCCCACCGTCAGGCGAGGTACGTTCTTAAGAACTGGCGAATGGCGGCGCGGCCTTCGGGGGTTTCCTGATGCCCCACGTCATAGCGCAGGAGCTTCCAGTTTTCCGGCTTCCCCTCCGCGGCGTAGACCTCGTTAAGTTCCCGTTCGATGCGGTCAAGTCCCGCCACCGGGGTGAGGTTGTCCCTGATGCCGGCGAGCCCGAGGTGGGCGCGCGGCGCGATGAGCGCATTGATCTGCGCGGTGGTGAAGTACTTGCGGAGAGCGGGAATGTAGTAATAGACTCCATGCCGGTCAAAGCCATTCTCGGCCGCCAGCGCGTCAAAATCCGTGAGGCAGCAGATATCCACGCAAACCTTGATGCGCTCATCGAGCGCGGCTACCCACCAGGCCATCGTGCTGCCCATGGAAATGCCCAGCGTGCCCAGCTTCGCGGCATCGACATCCGGGCGGTCAAGAAGGTATTCGACAGCCCGCAGGGAATCGAAAACCATCATGCCCCACATCACCTGCCCCTTCCAGAGCATGTCCTTGAAGATCTCGCTCTCCTTGCGCTTGGCGCGCGCGCCAAAAGCCCAGGTATCGAAGCAGAGCCCCGCGTAGCCCAGGTTCGCGAGTTCCTCCGCATAGGGCGGCGTGGAGAGATAGCTGCGGCCTTCGAGATACTCCTTCTTCCCGATGTTGTAGCCGCCGCCGTGCGAGTGGTTGAACAGAATAGTGGGCAGGCGGCCCGAAGCGCCCTTCGGTTTCGTAAATACCGCGGGCACGGGCTCTTCGCCATTGAGATCGAGGACAAGCCGCTCCAGCGTGTAATGCGGCGTTTCCTCGCGGCTTCGCAATTCCACCCCGACGGGCCGATTCCAGGCCGGCAAATCTCCCATCAGCGAATACAGCTCAGAGCGCCGCTGGCTTCGCTGAGCGGGACTGAGCACGCGAGGGACTTCGGCGGCGGCGCTCATCGGGAGCGCTCCTGCAACGGCGGCGAGAGAAAAGAGTTCACGGCGGCGCATGCGTAGAGGATATCGTATGCGCGTCCGTGCGGAGTGAACCCTGTCGCGGTCATGGCTTCCCACCGCCCACGCCCGATAGCCTCCGCCGCCGGGCCTTGTCTTCGAGCAGGCGGGCGATCAACGCGGTCCATCCGGTTTGGTGCGACGCGCCTAAGCCGCGGCCGGTGTCGCCGTGGAAGTATTCGTAGAATAGCTGCGGTTCGCGCCAGTGTTCATCCACCAGCGGGCGGATGGAAGAACCATGCCACGGGGCGCGCCCTTTCGCATCCGCTTCGAAAATCCCGCAGAGGCGGTCTGTCAGATGGTCCGCCACTTGCTGCAGGGTCATGGAATTGCCGGAGCCGGAGGGGCATTCGGCCAGCAATTCGTCGTGGTAGAAGTAGGCGTACTGTTCCAGCGTTTCGATGATCAGGTAGTTGATGGGAAACCAAACGGGTCCGCGCCAGTTGGAATTCCCCCCGAAGAGATAACTCTGGGATTCACCGGGCTCATAGGCAACGGTATGGGAACTGCCATTCAGATTGACGGTAAACGGGTGCTCCTCATGGAATTTTGAGAGAGAGCGAATGCCAAACGGGGAGAGGAACTCGTTCTCATCGAGCATGTAGCGAAGCAGGCGGCAGAGGCGCTCTTCCGTAGGCATGGCGAGCAGTCGTAAATTGCCTCCGTGGCGGCTTGTGCGCACCATGCAGATGTCTCGCGCAAGATCGCCACGATGGTGGAGGAACCACTCCATCCGGCGACGGAAATTGGGCAGGCGCGCCAGGGTGGAATCCCGCATCACGACCATGGCGATCATGGGGATCAATCCCACGATCGAGCGGATCTTCATCGGCATCGCGCCCTCTTGCAGGATCAGCTCATCGTAGTAGAAGCCATCGGTTTCATCCCAAAGCCCGTGGCCGCCGATCCGGTTCATCGCATCGGCGATCCCGATGAAGTGCTCGAAGAACTTCGAGGCAACATCCTCATACACAGGATTCTGCGCCGCCAGTTCCAGCGCGATGCTGAGCATGGAAGAGCAGAAGAACGCCATCCATGCCGTGGCGTCGGCCTGGGCCAGTTCGTTCACGCCGGGGATGGGTTTCGAGCGATCAAAGACACCGATATTATCCAGGCCGAGAAAGCCACCGGTGAAGATATTATTGCCGCTCACGTCCTGCCGGTTCACCCACCAGGTGAAGTTGAGCAGCAGCTTCTGGAACACGCGCTCCAGGAAGGCGTAATCCCGTTTGCCGCGCTTGCCTTCAATCTGAAAGACCCGCCACGCGGCCCACGCATGCACGGGCGGATTGACCTCATTGAAATTCCACTCATAGGCGGGGATCTGCCCGTTGGGGTGCATGTACCATTCCCGCAGAAAGAGCAGCAACTGGTTCTTGGCGAACTGGGGATCCATCTCCGCGAAGGCCACCATGTGGAACGCGCTATCCCACACCGCGTACCACGGGTATTCCCATTTGTCGGGCATGGAAACCACGTCGCGGTTGAAGAGGTGTTCCCAATCTCCGTTACGGATCAGCCCGCGGCCGGGCGGGGGCGCGGGCTGGGTGGCATCCCCTTTGAGCCACTGCCGCACGTCGTAGTAGTAGAACTGCTTGCTCCACTGCAATCCGGCGTGCGCCTGGCGAACGACGTTGCGCTCTTGGGCGGTAAGCGCCGGCTCCATGCGATCCGCGTAAAACGCATCGGCTTCCTGGCGGCGCTGAAGCACGGTGGCATCGAACGCTTCATCGAACGGGCTGGCCGTGGCCAGATCACGGCGGCACAACCGAAGCTTCAGCGTGACGGAGCCCAGGGCGGGAATGTCGAAGCGCGCGTGGACGGCAGTCTTGGTGCCCTTCGCCGCCGGATTTACCGCACCCGAAACCCCCTCGATCACGTAGCGGTGGAAGGCGTCCTTCAAGTAGGGCGTAGCGTTCGTCTGCTCGAACAACCGCTCCGTGTTGGTCTCATTCTCCGTGAAGAGGATGGCCGCCTTCGCAAGCGCGGCGGAGGGCTCCACGGTGAGGACGTAATCGCCGAGCACCGCATGCCGGCAGAGCACAGAGCGTTCCGTGAGCAACTCCATGGAGGGTACGCCCCAATCTGCCTCGTAGCTATCGCCCCAAACCCAGGTGTTGCGGAACCACGCCTGCGGCAGCACATGGATGGGCGCCGCCGCCTCTCCCCGGTTCGCCACCGTCACGAGAATGAGCAAATCCTCCGGCGCGGCCTTCGCATATTCCACGAAGACATCGAAATAGCGGTTCTCATGGAATGCGCCCGTGTCCTCGAGTTCATACTCCAGGTCCTTCTTTCCGCGGGCGCGATTCTCGTCTAGCAGGCGCTGGTAGGGAAACGCGCTCTGCGGATACTTGTAGAGCGCCTTGAGATAGGAATGCGTGGGCGTGGAATCCAGGTAGTAGTAATGCTCCTTCACATCTTCGCCGTGGTTGCCTTCCGGCCCGGTAAGCCCGAAGAGCCGCTCCTTAAGAATGGAATCGCGCTCGTTCCATAGAGCAAGGCTGAAGCAGAGACGGCAATGGTTGTCGCAGATGCCAAGCAGCCCATCCTCGCCCCAGCGGTAGGCGCGGCTGCGCGTCTGGTCATGCGGAAAGTAACTCCAGGCGTCTCCGTTGGCGGAATAGTCTTCCCGCACGGTCCCCCACTGGCGCTCGGAGAGGTACGGCCCCCAGCGGGTCCAATACTCCGATCGTTCCGTATTGTGATGCAGCCGCTTGGCTTCCTCGTCATTCCCCGGAGTGCCCATGTCTCCATTCTCCAATGAAGTGCCGGGCGCCATGTGGCCGGCTCCCGGAGCGGCCCCCAGCGCGCGAAGGTATACAATCGAACGGACGGGTGATTCCGCACCGGCGCTGCCGGGCCATCCCGCGGCAATAGCACGGGAGATCTCGCGGACGCCACAATATGGAAAGGAATGGAATCGCGATGGATAGATTGGACACTCTGAAGTTGAAGTATCAATCCGTGATCAATGCCGCGAAGCAGTTGGGCGTGCGGCTCACGAACGTGCACGTGGAGAACGACAAGCTGCTCATCCGCGGCGCGGCGCCGTCGGAGGATGTGAAGAACCAGGTATGGAACCAGATCAAACTGGTGGACGCCACGTACGCGGACTTGACCGCGGATATCTCCGTGGATGCGAGCTTGGCTCCGCCGCCCGCCACGCAGAAGACCTACACCGTGGTGAAGGGCGATTCGCTTTGGAAGATCGCACAGAACCAACTGGGGAAGGGCACGCTCTACCCAAAGATCATCGAAGCGAACCCCGGCCAGTTGAAGGACGAGAATACGGTAATCCATCCCGGCGACGTGTTGATTATTCCCGATCTCGGCTAACGGAACGGCGCCGCGGCGCGCACCACATCGAATAGAAAAAAGGGGGCGGTTCACACCGCCCTTTTCCTTTTTCCGCTACCCCTGCCAGGCCCCGCGGATGAGGCTGTACGGTTCCGCAATCGAGTTCATCTGGAAGACGCGGATGCGGTCCTGATCCTTATAGGGAACCACGACAATCATGCCGCGCCCGGCGAGAGATTCCACCGCCTCTTCCGTGAACCAGGCTTCCGCGCAGGACCAGGAGGCGGGGCCCGCCGCGCTGCGATAGAGGTGCAGGGGAAGCCCTTTCACCTCCGCCGCCGCGCCGGGCTTGAAATCCCAGCCGTTGCCCGCGAAGGCTTGGCCTAGCAGCATGGCGATCAGACAGGAAGATGGCCCCCATAGGTAATCGTCCGGCGCGGGTTCGCCCGGAATCTCCTCGAAGGGAAAAGCATCGCAAGGGTCCGTTTTCGCGCCGTAGGGCAGCCGCAGGAGGAAGCGGGGCGCGGCCAGACCGAGCCATGGGGCCTCCGGCTGCCTCCGCAACAAGGCGAAGAAGCCCCCCGCCGTTTCCTGGGGACTCGCCCAGTGCCTCGGCTCGAGAACGCCCTCGAACGCGGGCACGCCGGCGAGCGAGGGCGTGCTGTTGGCGAGAAACGGCGCGTTAGCGGCTTTGGCGAGCTTCATGAGGCGGTTCAGCGCGCGCAGATCGTCCGCATCCGCGCCAAAGCGGAAAGTGGCCGCCACGGCCGCCCACTGGCTATCGTCCGAATGACGCCGCGGCTCTTCCACCATCAGCCGGCACAACCGGCTCTCACTCAAATCGTCCGAACCGAACAAGTCTTCCTGCATTTCCTCGCGGGTGATGTCGAAGAAAGATACCTTGAGATCCGGACCTGTTTCCAGGCTGCGAATCAACAGATAGAGCGACCGCCAGGCAGCCTCCACGGCACGAACGCCGGGGTGATGCAGCACGGCTCGCATGCGCGCACTAATTGCTTCGTCCATCTTGGCGAGCAGCGCGGTTTGCTCCTGCGTGGCCGCGCTTACAAGATACGGCTGCACGGCGCGGCGGGCGATTTCCAGCACAGGGTCGGAAGCCGGCTTCGATTGGGGCGTGGCCGGGGCGGGCGCATGCTGCTCCATCATGGCGTCAAGCAGACTGCCGCCGCTCGTGAGCGAACGCGCGGTAACCGGCGCCGCCGGACCCGCCGGGGCGGCCGCTTTGGGCGCGGGGCTCACCTCCTGGCCAAGTTCCTCCGCCGCGGCGCGCCAGCGATCCGGGTCTTCCAGGCGCGCCCGCAATCGCCGCATTTCAAGAAAGAGTGGATTCCGCTCAAAGATGGCTTCGGGCCGGAAATCGTCGATGTCCGCGATCTTGAGCGGGAAAGGAGCTTCATCCCCGATCGAGAGCATCACGCGCGGAGCCATCTTCCGCAGCACGTCATCAAAATTGTCGCGATCCACTTCGATGGAGCGGCGATCGTCCAAAGGCGTGCGCGCCGTTGGCGACGCGCCGGAGAAATCCCCGATCACCAGCAACCGGAACACCGGGCCGCTCTCCACCTCCCGCGCCGGTCCGCTTTGCGGATCCACATCGAATCGCATCTCCTGCCTCTCAAACGGATTCTTCGTGCTCATCGCGAATCCCCTTTCCCGGTTCCATTCGTTCCCCTCGCACACTCCGGAGCCAAGGGAACGGCTGCATGCACAAATACGCGTGAATTCCTGCTCTCCGGGGTCGCAAACTCCCGCCGGGGAAGATTCCGCGACCGGCTCGAAGATACAGTTTTGATTTTGCCAGTCGAACGCATCGTACAACGGCGCAGCTTCCACGTCCAGAGGGCAAGCTGGACGACTCCTTCCTCTGTGGTACATTGGGCGCCAGAACACCGGCTTGGCGGAGGAATGCAAGACCTTACGCGAGCGCAATGCGAAAGAGAGAAAGGCCCCATGATCCACCGCAGGACAATGCTCTCGATGAGCCTCGCATCCATGGCCGGGATAGGTCTCGCGAACCGCATCCATGCGGCTGCGCGCGTCGCGCCGATCCGCCGCATTGAAGCGATCCCGCTGAAGTATCCGGTGACGCACTATTTCCGGTTTTTCCCCAAGCCGGAGCGCCCCACCATCCTGGTAAAGATCGTGCTCGAAGACGGCCTCGTGGGCTGGGGACAGAGCGTCCCAAGCCCCGCATGGAGTTACGAAACGCCGGAATCCGTTTTGACGGGTATCCGGGAGTATCTTGCGCCTCCGCTGATTGGAGCAAGTCCGCTCGACGTGCAGGGCGCGCATCTGAAGATGAATAAGGCTCTGGCTCCTTCCTTCTCGACGGGAGCGCCCATCGCGAAAGCGGGAATTGACCTCGCTCTCTATGACATTGCCGGAAAATTGGCCGGGCGAAGCCTGCCCGAAATGTGGGGGCGGAAACCGCTCGAGAAGATCCCGCTGAGCTGGACCGTGAACGTCCGGGAGATCCGCGAGGTGGAGCCGTTGGTGGCCGAAGGAAAGGCCCTCGGCTACAAGCATTTCAACTTGAAAGTTGCGCCGGACCCACGCTTCGACGTGGAACTGGCCCGCGCGGTACGCAAGCTGGCGCCGGATTGTTTCTTGTGGGCCGACGCCAACGGAGGTTATGACCCCGCCACCGCATTGGCCGTAACTCCGAAGCTTGCCGACGCGGGCGTGGATGTGCTGGAGCAGCCCGTGGCGTCCAACCGCTTCAGCGCCTTTCGGGATCTGAAGCGGCAGGGCGCGCTGCCGATTCTGATGGATGAAGGCGTGGTCTCCGCCTCTGACCTGATGGAGTTCATCCGTCTGGACGTGCTGGACGGCGTCGCCATGAAGCCCGCCCGCACGGCGGGGCTATGGGATGCCCGCAAACAGGTGGAGATGCTCGAAGACGCGGGCCTGCTGTTCCTCGGCAGCGGACTCACCGACCCCGACGTCTCCCTCGCGGCCTCCCTGCAACTCTTCGCCGCCTACGGGCTAAAATTCCCTGCCGCTCTCAACGGCAAACAGTTCCTGAAGGGCAGCGTGCTGAAGTCGCCCATCGAGATCAAGGACGGCGCGGCCCTCGTTCCCACCGGGCCGGGCCTCGGCGTCGAAGTAGACGAGGCGAAAATCGTCGACGGGCAGGCGACGGGCGAATGAAGCGCGCGCTGGCCGGAATCGCGCTCGTATTGTGTCTTGTGCTCCCGCTTGCCTTGCGGGCCGCGGACGGTTTCGCGTGGAAAGAGGCGCCCGGTGGAAAGCTGCGGCTGAGCGAGAATGGCCGCCATGTGCTCGATTACAACTACGGGATGCAACTCAAACCTGGCGTGCCCGAAGACCGCCGCAGAGAGGGTTACATCTATCCGCTCTTTTCCCCGGCGGGCGTGAACCCGCTCGACGATTTTCCCAAGGACCATTATCATCACCGGGGCGTCTTCTGGGCCTGGATGTCGATCGGCTTTGAAGGCAAGACCTACGATCTCTGGACGCTCAAACCCGGCATCGAGCATCGCTTCCACAAGTTCCTCAAGCGAAGCGCATCCGCGAGCGCCGCTTCTCTCCGCGTGGAGAATGGCTGGTATGTGGGCAACCGGTTGATCGTGCGGGAGACGGTGGACATCGCGGCGCCTCGCTCCGGCGGGAACGAGCGAAACGTGGATCTGGCGGTGCGCCTGGAGGCGGTCTCGAAGGAAGTCGCCATCGCGGGTTCTCCCGACGATGCAAAAGGCTATGGCGGCTTGTGCGTCCGCTTCGGCCCACGCACGGAAACGCGTATCCTCACGCCCGAAGGCCTTGTGATGGAAAACGAGAATGAGGTTCCGCACGCATGGGCCGCGATGGAAGCGCTTTTTGACGGGAAACGCGCGGGGTTGCGGGTGACCTCGGGCTCCGCCAATCCGCGTCATCCTCCCGGCTGGTGCCTGCGCCCGTATGGCTTCGTGGGAGCGAATTTCCCCGGTCTTCAGCCCTATATTCTCACGCCCGGCCAACCGCTACTACTGCGCTACCGCGTGACGGTTTACGACGGAATCCTTCCGTGACCGGGCATTTCCCGCTGGACGGCAGACCGCGCCTCGCTGCTAAAATAAAACATTCCCACTCGATTCAGGAGAGTCCATACGAATGATTTCCGCGAATAGCCTGCGTCCAGGCATGGTGATTATCTTCAAGAACGATCTGCACTCCGTCTTTAC
>JADLCF010000203.1 GCA_020847315.1 Bryobacterales bacterium
CACGTAACCGGGGTTTCACGGTTGCCGTCTCAGGGTTCGTTATTCGGGAAAGGAAGCTCGGCCTTCATGGTGTTTTTCAAGCCGCTGGGCTTGTTCGGGATGATGCTGTGCTCGCTGGTGGCCACTGTTGCCCTGGTGGCGCAACAACCCCAACAACCTCCACAGAATCAGCAGAATCCCTTCGAAACGGTACCTCAGACCCCTCCCTCCGCCACTCCTCCTTCCGCGAATCCGTTTGAGACCCCCAAAGAGCAAACTCCGGAACAAGCAGAAGAGAAACCGGTGGATCATAATCGCATTGAAGCGATTGACTTCCGGGGCGCGCGCCGCATTCCGCAAGCCACCCTGCGTGCACTGATCTATTCGAAAAAAGACGACGTCTACGACGAACAGGCGTTGCGCCGGGATTTCATGCTGCTCTGGAATACCGGGCGCTTCGACGATATCCGGCTTGAAGTGGAAGACGGCCGCTACGGAAAGATCGTCCGCTTCGTCGTCACGGAACGCCGGATCGTGCGCAGTATTAAATATGAAGGCCTGAAATCCATCACCATGTCCGAGGTGCTGGAGCGATTCAAGGACCGCCGCGTGGGCCTCAGTACCGAAGCCAACTACGATCCCAATAAGGTGCAGCGGGCCGTGGTGGTTTTGATGGAGTATCTCGCCGAGCGCGGGCGGCAGTATGCCCGCATCCAGCCGGAGGTCTTCCAGATTCCCCCCGCCTCGGTCGTCATCACGTTTATCGTGGACGAGGGGCCGAAGGTGAAAGTGGGTGAGATTACCTTCGACGGCGTAAAGTCGTTTTCTCCCCGTGTCGTCCGGCGGTCGATGGCGAATTCCAAGCCGATCGGTATTCCGTATTCGATCTTCCTGGAGAACATGTTTTCGAGGGCCTTCGATTCCGTGAAGCTCGAGGAAGACAAGCAGCGTCTTGCCAACTTTTACCAGGAGCGCGGATATTTTCGCGCGCGCGTGGTTGATACCGACATCACGATGCGCGATGTGGGCGGCGGCAAGTTCCGCATTCCGCTCTTCTATCCGAATAAGCCCGGTAAGCGCGCCGACCTTCACCTCACCGTGGAAGAGGGGCCGCAGTACAAGCTGAACGAGATCAAGTTCGAAGGCGTGAAACTGTTCCGGACGCCGGAAGCCCTGATGCGGCCGCTCTTCCAAATGGATAAGGGCGATATCTTCTCCACCAAGAAGTTGCGCGAAGGCCTCGATAACCTCCGCAAGTTGTACGGCGGCTATGGCTATATTGATTTCGTTCCCGAGCCGTCGTTCGACCCCGTCCCGGATTCCGACCAGATGAATCTCACCCTGAGCGTGGATGAAGGGAAGCAGTTCTTCGTCCGGCGCATCGAGTTTTCGGGAAATACCACCACCCGCGATAAGGTCATCCGTCGTGAACTGCTGGTGGACGAAGGCGATATGTTCAACACCCGCCTTTGGGAAGTAAGCATCCTGCGCCTCAACCAGCTTGGCTACTTCGATCAACTGAAGAAGGACGAAGCCACCGACATTAAGCGGGACAACCGGACGAACACCGTGGACCTCACGCTCTCCGTGAAAGAGCGCGGGCGGAACACGGTGGGCTTGACCGGCGGCGTCTCCGGCATCGCGGGCAGTTTCGTGGGGATGAACTATTCCACGAACAACTTCCTCGGCCTCGGCGAGACGCTGAGCCTCAGTTCTCAACTGGGAGACCGCATCCAGGACGTAGTGTTCGGCTTCACCGAACCGTATTTCCTCGATAAGCCGATCCAGGCCGGGTTCTCCGTCTATACGCGCCGGTTCAATTTCGACCAGGGCCGGGAAGTCTCTCTGTTTTCAGGCCGGAATTACACGGACCTCTATAACTCGCTCGGCTCGGCGAACCGTTTGAACTACAGCCAGAACGGGTACGGTTTCAGCTTCTTCGCCTCAACGCAGTTGAAGCGCTCGTTCGCTCGCGTGGGCTTGAGCTATGGTTACGATAATTCCAACATCAAACCGCAGAGCGATGGCGCGCGCATCCAGTTCGAAACCATCAACTTCTTGAGTTTCGCCGGCCAGGCAAACCAATTGGAAGGCATCGTCACCAGCCGCATTGTGCCCTCCTATAGCTACAACACGGTCAATCATCCGATCACGCCGACCGCGGGGAGAAGCCTCTTCATCAGCACGACGTTTGCCGGCGGACCTCTGGGGGGCAGCGTGAAGATGTTCCTGCCCACGGTGGAAGCGAAGTACTTTCGCAAGGGATTCCGGGAAGGCCACGTGATCGGCATGCGCGGCCTGGGTTCCTGGATCACGGGCTTCGGCGGGCAGGCGGCGCCCCCGTTTAACCGCTTCTACATGGGCGGCGAGAACGATGTGCGCGGCTTCAATATCTGGGAGGTATCGCCCGTGGCGTTTATCCCCAGTGAAACCTCCATCGCCGTGTTGAACGCCGACGGGTCTCAGCGATTGCAGCGGATCGTGTATTCCGATGGGACGATCGGCTTTACGCCCGTGCGCCAGACCATTCCGATTTACCAGATCTCGTTCCCCGGCGGCGATACCATGGGCGTCGCGAACTTCGAATACCGGATTCCGATCTTCGGCCCGGTGACGCTGGCCGCGTTCTTCGACGCGGGTATCAATCGCGTTTCGCGCACCAGCCAGTTGCGGTTGAATCCGGATCGCGTCGCCTACCTGAACGCCGCGCACCCGTCAGCGGCATTTGAGAATGAAGCGTTTGTTTATGCGGATAGCCAGAAGATCCGCACCTCCACCGGTCTGGAGCTCCAGGTGATGATGCCGGTGGTGAACGCGCCGTTTCGCTTATACTGGGCGTATAATCCGACGCTCGTGCAGGGTGTGGCCCAAGCGCCGATTGTATTTGACCGCTCTCAGTTCGCCAACGACGCCACCTTCTCCGAGGCGATCCGCACTCTTACCAACGTGACGGGATATGGTGGTGGAGCCTCGCGGATTCCGTTCTTTGAGCGGCGCAGCCAATTCCGGTTTACGGTCAGCCGCACCTTCTGAGTGCATGGCGATCCAATGAATTTTGTCAGGCCGCTTCCTCGAGTGGGCGCGGCGCGGGAGAAAAGCAAAAGTGAAGCAGAATACCTTGATTCGCGGCCTTCTGGTGTTGGGATTCGCCATCGCCCTGCAGGCACAGACAGCGCCTGCCAAAGTGGGCATTATCAACATCCAGCAGGCCATCATCAGCACCAAGGATGGCCAGGCCGCGGTGAAGGAACTGCAAGAGCGGTTCAACCCCAAGCAGAAGCAACTACAGGATAAACAGACCGAGATTCAGCAACTGCAGCAGCAGTTGCAGCGCGGCGCCAATACGTTGAGCCAGGACGCGCTGGCCAAGCTCCGCCAGGATATCGACGACAAGCAGCGGGATTTGCAGCGCTCCGGCGAAGACGCCCAGTTGGAGTTCAACCAGGCGCAGCAGAGTACGTTCGCCGGCATCAGCGAGAAGATGCAGGCCGTGATTGATAAGTACGCGAAGGACAACGGATTTGTGTTAATCATCGACGTGAGCACCCCGCAATCGGGCGTCCTCTACGCGTCGAACAACATCGATATTACGGCGAGCGTCATCACCGCCTTCGATGCCGATCATACGCCGGCTGCGGCCGCGAAGCCCCCGGCCGCGAAACCGGCTCCCGCGGCGAAACCCGCCGCCCCCGCGAAGCCGTAGGACCCGGAACCGGAAGGACGAATTGAGAGAATCGTGGCCCGCTCTTCACCGGAGCGGGCCGCCCCGCGTCTTGACCGCTGCATCCTGACCGCCGCGTGTCTTGATTCTCCCGTGGAGCGGCCCTGCGCAGCCCCGAGCGCTACTTCTTGGAATCCGGGATCTTTCGTTCCTCGATCGCCTCGTGCACGCGTTCCCGGAACTTGCCTTTCATTGCTGCGGCCAGGGAAACGGTGTTATCCCCGAAACGGTCGCGCAGCAGGTCCGCCGCCTTGAGCGCCTGTTTCCAGCGTTCATTGCTTTCCCCGCCAAGCAGTTCCAATTGCCCCTCGGCGTGATCGAGCGACGAGGTTTGCAGGCCGATCAGACGGACCTTCGTCCCGGGCTTCCAGTTCGCGCGGAACAGCGCGCGCCCCGCTTGCAGCAGTTCCGTATCGAGCTGGGTGCGGTGGTTGAGCGTGAGAGCCCGCGTGATGGTGTGAAAGCCCGCGTCACGCAGCTTGAGTTGCACAGTGCGGGCGTGCAGGCCCTGCTCCCGCAATCGGCGCCCCACCATCTGGACGAGCCGGGCCAGAACGGCTTCGATCGCGTCCTGGTCCGCCGTATCTAGATCGAACGTGTGCTCGTGGCTGATGGACTTGGGGTCTTCCGCTTCGCCCACCTGCGTGTCGAACCAGCCGCCCGCATCCTGGCCACGCGCTTTACCCGCGAGGGCGAGGCCGAACTTGCCGAAATGCCGCTCCAGCACCCGCTCATCGAAGGCCGCAAGGTCGCGAACGCGATGGACGCCGAGGCGCGCCAGATTCTCCTGCATCACCTTGCCCACGCCGGGGATCTTCCGGACGGGAAGCGGCGCGAGACAGGCAGCTTCCATTCCGGGAAAGACCTCGAACATCCCGTTCGGTTTGGCGGCTCCCGAGCCGATCTTAGCCACCAGCCGGGAGGTTCCGATCCCGATGGAGCAATTCAGGCCGGTTTCCGCCTTCATCCGTTCATGCAGCAGGTGGGCGGCGGCGAGGGGCGGGCCGTAGAGGCGGGCCGTGCCGGTAAGGTCCAGGTAGGCTTCGTCGATCGACGCCATCTCCACCTTGGGAGAGAACGCATGGAGGACCGCCTTCACCATGGCGGAATACTTCACATAGCGGTCCCGATGTCCGTCCAGGAAGATAGCTTCCGGGCACTTCTCGTAGGCCGTGCGCAGGGGCATCGCCGAGCGGATGCCGAACTTGCGCGCGGCATAGGAGGCCGCCGCGACAACCCCGCGCTCATGCGCCTGGCCGCCCACCACGACGGGCCTGCCGCGCAGAGAGGGGTCGTATAGCTCTTCCACGGAGACAAAGAACGCATCCATGTCCACGTGGAAGATGACCCGTTGCGCGGTTTGCGGAGAGGGGCGCTCCGTCAGCATCTCATCCGTGGACCTCCCGCCTAGCCGTGGCGAATCATGAGCACATCGCCATCCTGCACGATGTATTCCTTCCCTTCAAGGCGCATCAATGCCGTGCCGCGCAAGCCGCTCCAGCCGCCATGATCCACCAGATCTTTCCAGTTTGCCACTTCGGCGCGGATGAACTTCTTCTCCAGATCCGAGTGGATCTCGCCCGCCGCGTGCACCGCCTTGCAGTTGATGGGGATCGTCCAGGCGCGCACTTCGGGTTCGCCGGCGGTGAGGAAGCTCATGCGCCCGAGAAGCCGGTAGCTGGCGCTCACCATCCGTTCGAGGCCACTATCGGTGAGGCCGTAGGTTTCCATGAACTCCTTCGCGTCCTCTGGATCCATTTCGGTCAATTCCGCCTCAACCTTTCCGCAGACCCCGGTCACGCCGGCGTGCTTGCGGCCGGGGAGAATCCGGCCCGCAAACTCCTTCTCCAGCTCGGCGAGCCGCGGCGCGTCCTCTTCGCCCACATTGAGCACATAGAGGACGGGCTTCTGCGACAGAAACATGAACCCGCGGATGAGCTTTTCTTCTTCCGGGTCCGTCTCCACTTCGCGCAGCGGCTGGTTGTTTTCGAGAGCGGCTTTGAAGCGGGTGAGCACCTCGAACTCTTTGTCGAGCTTCGGATCCTTGATCTTCTTGCGATCTTTGTCGAGCCGCTCCAGACGCTTCTCCACCTGCACGAGGTCGCTGAGGATCAACTCCGCTTCCACATCGTCGAGATCCCGCATCGGGTCCACCACCCCCTTTTCGTGCGGAACCGTATCGCTCTCAAATACGCGAAGCACGTGGGCGAAAGCGTCGGCAAAGCGCAGGCTCGCCAGGTAGCTCGGTTCGCGCAGGGATTCCTTGGAAATCGAGGGGACATCCAGGAACTCGATGGTGGCGTGGGTCAACTTCTCGGGGTTAAACACCTCCGCGAGTGCGTCCAGGCGGGCGTCCGGCACCTTCGCCACCCCCACCCTCACTTCCATCGCCCCCATGCGGGAGGACTCATGCACACCGGTAAGAATCGTGAATAGGGAAGTCTTCCCGACCATCGGGAGACCAATGATTGCCGTTTTCATACTCTCCTAAGAGGGTAGCGCGATGTGGCCCGGCGCGCCTCACCGCAGGCCATTTCCCTCCGCGATAGTACTAAATCGCATAGAACTTCGGTGTTCGTTGCCCCTTTTTACAATTTTGTGCCGTTTCCTTGTTCGGGAAGCGAAAAAGAGAGAGTATCCTGAACCTGATTTCCCTTTTTTGGAGTTCTGAAATGTTCAACCGTACCCGTGCGCTATTGCTCACGCTTCTCCTTACCCTGACCATGGCGCTCACGCCGCTCCTTCATGCGCAGGAGGCGGCCCCGGAAGATAGCACGATGCGCAATCTGATTCTGGGCGCTGCCGCCGTTATCGTTTTGATCATTTACCTCAAGCGCCGAAACAAGCGGAAGAGCGGAAGCTAGTTCCATCCGGCGCCCCGCGCCCCCTTCCTGCCGGCAGCGTGCCGCGGCATGGTCCGCATCGCTAGGTCCGGCAGGGTTTCTCCCACGGGAGCAAGCCGCGCCGGATGAGATCGGGGAAGATCTGTCCGGCGAGGCTGGGCGCCAGCGTCTGCCATGGATCCGTGGCGCCGAACCAGGCGAGTGCGTGGATCTCGTTGGAAGCGTGCGGCGTTCCTTGCAGCACGCCTCCATAGAGTTCGATCTCGATCGTTTTCGACGCTTCCGCCGCGTGGCTTGCCGTCTGGCTGAGATAAACCCCAAGCGGTGCTGGCTCAAGCAGGCGAACCTCACCCCCCAACTCTTCCCGCAGTTCCCGCGTGAGCGTCTCGAGCGATGATTCGCCCGGTTCCCGCTTGCCGCCAGGCAGAATCAGAGCGCCTAGCTTCTTACGGCAGAGAAGCACCCGATTCTCGCGTACCGTGAAGAGCCCCACCTTGCGAATCTCCGCAATTGCCATGACTTTCTCTCACTGTAGGATGGGAAGCTGCAAGTAGTTCGAGGGGACAAAGAGACTCCCCTCGGTGACGCCCTCCGGCGCAAGGGCACGGAGCGCATCCGCCAATTCGCGAAACGGCATCGCACCCGAAAGCGCATCCCGGAACGCCTCACTGACGCGCCGGGCCTGCTCGGCGGATTCATGCACGAATTCCAGACGGAAATGGCGCAAGCCTACGGAGCGCCACGCTTCGAGGTGGGCGGCGGCGGTTTGCGCTTCCGCGCCAAACACGGTGTTTCGGCAGCCGACGTCGGCCACCAGAGGATGGGCGCGGCCCCGTTCATCCCGCAGCGCAACGACGTGGGTCTCACAGGGCCGCCCGCAATCCTTGTAACTCGTACCCGTCGAAAGAAAACGGCAGAAGACGCAATGCTCCGTGTGGAAGACGGGAAGGTGATGATACGCCACCACTTCCATGCGTTCCGGGCCTGCATCGAGGGCCAATTGCAAGATCTGGGCGGCATTCAGATCGTGCGTGGGGCTGATGCGCTCGAGCGCCATCTCGAGATAGACGCCGGCGGCGATGGAGTTCGCGACGTTCAGGCTGAAATCGCCGTGGAGCCCGGCGCGTCCCCGCTTGCGAAGCAGCTCCAGCATCCCGGCGGAGCGAACCAGAAGATCACAATCCAGCCTGTCAAGAAAGTCGAGAATCCGGTCTTCGCCGGGCTTCAGGACGCGAGGGCCGGCCACCCTCGCCGGGATGCCGCTCTCCTTGACGCGATCGACCGAGGGCTTCAAACCGTAGAGGTCGAGATAATCGAGAGTGATGCTGGCCGGCTTGAACGCGAGCGCGGCATCCAGTTGCGCGGGAGTGCGCACGAGCAGATGAAGTTGCGGGGGGAGCGAATCCCTACCGGTGGACAACGAGGCTTGCGCGGATGGCCCGGACGCATGCGCCGCCGAACGAATCGCCGCCACGGCGGCCGGCGCGGGTTCCGCGATGGGCTGTTCCCATTCGTCTTGCCTCGCCCTAAGCGCCTCTACCGCCTCGCGCCGCAACGCATTCAACAGAGAGACCGGGACGAACGGAGAGCCGCTCACTTCCAACTCGAGGCGATTCAGCCGGTAGGCGGACCCTCCCAGGCGCTCGAGCTGTTCCCGGGCGGTTTCGGCCGAAAGCGGCTGCTGCGCCGCCCTGGCCAGCGGTACTCTGGAACTCACGGTCACCGGCGCGCGCTTCGTGCCGGGCAAACGCCACGTGAGCACGAGCGACTCTCCCTCCCTGGCAGAAATATGGACGTCAACCGGCTGCCGCGCCACGGGACCGGCCGCTTCCGTAAAGCGCTTGAGGCGTCGAGAAAGATCGGGATCGCTGGTGCGCCAGACGCGATCCCCCACGCGGATACGGGTGAAGTCGATGGCCCGGTTGGCGAAACGGAGCGTGATGCTTTCCGGAGATTGCCGCGAGACTTCGTAGATCCGCCCGCCCTCCTCGGGTTCCGCCGGGCTGCGCCACGCGGAGGCGTCAAATACGATGCCGTCGCCCGGTTTCAGAGGGGAAACACGATGGCCATTCCCGGGCGTGATCCACACCGCCTCCCCGGCGATCTTCTCCACCCGTCCGCAGAGCACCCCTCGATGCCGCGGCGCCTGTCCCCGCACGACCTGCTGGTGGTTCGTGCCGGTAAGAAAATACGGTCCCATTCCGCGCGAGTAAACCTGTTCCAGGTCTTGCACTTCCGATTCGGTCAGCGTGGAGGCCGTCTCCGCCCAGGCCTCATCCACCGCCTTGCGATACGCGGCCGTGGTGGCCGCCACGTAATCGGCGTCCTTGTAGCGGCCCTCGATCTTGAGAGCGGCGACGCCGGCATCCATCAGTTCCGGGACCTGGCGCAAGGCGAACAGATCGCCGGGCGAGAGCAGATAGCGGGCGTCGCCAAGCGGTTCGAGATCTCCATCGACGATCAACTCATAGGGCAGCCGGCACGCCTGGGCGCATTGGCCGCGGTTCGCGCTACGGCCGCCCCAGGCTTCCGAACTGAAACATTGGCCGGAATACGCCACGCAGAGCGCGCCATGGACGAAAACTTCGAGGTCGCAATCGGTCTCCTGGCGGATGGAACGGATCTCGCCTAGGGAGAGCTCCCGGGCCAGGGTCACCCTGGACATGCCTTGGCATTGGGCCAGCCGCACACCCTCCACGCCGGTAATGCTCATCTGGGTGCTGGCATGGAGTTCGAGGCCCGGAGCGATGCGGCGAGCGAGCCGCACCGCGGCGGAATCCTGCAAAATGAGCGCGTCCACGCCGGCTTTCGCCATAGACTCAATGGCGTTGGCTGCGGCGCCAAGCTCATGCTCAAACACCAACGTATTGAAGGCGACGTAACCCCGCACGCCGCGCCGGTGCAGTTCGCGCATCAATTCCGGAACTTCCGGCAGGGTGAAACCAACTTTTGCGCGCGCGCTGAAGTGACTCAGGCCGAAATAGACGGAATCCGCCCCAGCTTCGATGGCGGCGTAAGCCTGCGGCCAGTATCCGGCCGGGCTCATGATTTCGGACTTTCGCCGGGAAAAGGAAGGAGACATGCGTTCCCTTTCAGGGTAGCGCGGGCGCGAGCCTAGCTCCGGTGGTTGATCAGGAAGGTGGCCACCGCATCGAAGAACGGACGCAGCGTAGCCACGGCATCCTCAGGGAGTTGGGTTTCTACAAGCGCCCGATCCATCAAGGCCACCCAGCGATCCCGCGCGACCTGGTCAATCACGAAAGGGGCGTGCCTCTCGCGCATGCGGGGATGACCGCGTTCCTGAATATAGGTGGGCGGTCCGCCGAAGCGGAAGATCAGAAAATCCCGCAGGCGTTTCTCCGCCCCGGCGAAATCCCGTTCCGGGTACATCGGCCCGAGCACGTCATCGTCCGGAATCTGCTTGTAGAATGCCGCCACCAGCCGGGTGAAGCCGTCCTCGCCAATGCAGGCAAAGATCTCGTCGTCCGCCAAATTCATTGCTTCCTTCAGGATAAACGACGAAATTCGCGGCTACTGCGACTCCTCCGCGAGGGGCAGGCGGCCGAGATTCAAGGACGCCGCCATGGCGCGATGGGCGCATGGATCTCTTTCCGCATGCCGAGCCCCCTTTGGGCCTCCGTTGACGGGCGGAAAGAGCCGGAAGCTTATCGCCTTTCGTTCGTTTCCGTGGCGGGAGCCGGGTCCGCTGCCGGAGGCGTTTCGAGAACGGAGGTTGCTCCGGGCGCCGGGCCACGCTTGGGTCCCAAGCCTAACGCCATTAGCGACAGGGCATTGATCTTTCCGCTCGGCGCGATATCGTGCTCTTCCTGAAACCGCTTCATGGCGCCGGCGCTCGCGTCATCCCACCTGCCATTGGGTTCGCCCTGGAGAAACCCGCCCTTCTGCAGCGCTTGCTGGATCTCCATCAGACGGGCCGAGGTGGGGGCCTGCTGGCCCCGGAATCGGGCAGCACGCGTGGGAGCGCGCCTGCGCACGGTGCGCGCCCGGCGGGCCGTTGTGGCGCGCTTCGCTGTGGATTTCCGCTTCTTCGCGGTGGTCTTTCTGGCGGGGGCGCGCTTTTTCGCGGCGGTCTTGGAGGCGGTTTTCCTAACAGAAGCCGTGCGCTTCTTTGCCGCAGCGAAAGCAGATTCCGTCAGGATGCCCTCCCCGACGAGGAGGCCCAGCAAGATGACGGGGATGAGTGCGCGCAATGAGCAGCGGAAGAAAATATGCAGAAAACTGCCAGCCACGGATGCTTGTTTCACAGCCAAACGGCTCCCTGGGTTTGGTTCGTGGATTCGTTTGAACGCGATAAGGCGTTCGTTCTTTGCCCCGGCTTGAGTGTGACCGTCCCGCGTGGGACGGCCGGGAAACTGGTGCTTCCAAAAAACCTAAGCACCATACTACTACGAATCCGCCGCCAAGGCAGGCGAAAAGAGGCCCGAGGTCTGCCGCGCAGCGCGGGCACTCAATTAGCGAGATAGCGGCAAACGGGCCAGCTACGGCAGCGTGCCGGCGGCGAAGAACGGAGACCAGGAAGTGACGCCGGGGCGGGGATTGCCCAGCTTCCGGAACACCCGGAACGCCACGGCATCACCGGACTTCAATCCTTCGCGAAACCGCATGACGTCGTCCATCGATTTCATCTCGCGGCCACCCGCTGAGACAATTACGTCCCCGGCGCGAAGACCGATATTCCCGGCAAAGGAGCCGCTTTCGACCCTCGAGATCAGCACTCCCGAGGACGTGGGGAAATTCCATTCCTTCAGCGTGGCCGCATCGAGGTTTTGGACGGAAATCCCAAGGCTCACGGCTCCCGAAGGCTGCTCCGCGGGAGCCTCCGGCTTTTCCTCATCGGGGATCTGACGTCCGCGCCCCCCAGAGGCCAGGATCTGCGCGCGATCGCCGATCAAGACCTTCGCAGACATCCGGTGGCCGCTTCGCTGCAACTCTACGGGCACTTCCGATCCGATGGCGAGGCCGGCCACCCGTTCGATCAACTCGGTGCCGTTCTTTACCGGCTTGCCGTCGATGGCCGTGATCACATCGTCCACTTTCAAGCCTGCACGCTGCGCCGGTCCGCCAGCGGTGATTCCCGCGATAATCACACCGCTTGAGACGCCATAAGCGCGCAAGGCGTCCGGATCGTCCTCGCGATTCAGCGAAATGCCGATCGAACCGCGGGTGACCCGCCCCTGCCGGATGATCTGGTTATAAACCGAGACGGCCGTATTCATGGGGAGCGCGAAGCCCACGCCCTGATAACGGCCGCTATTGCTGGCAATCGCAGAGTTGATGCCGATCACTTCTCCGCGGATATTCAGCAGAGGACCGCCACTGTTCCCTGGGTTGATGGCGGCATCGGTCTGCAGAAAACGCTGGAATGCCTGAGCGTCGGCCAGTTCCCGCTGCTTGGCGCTGACGATTCCGGCGGTGACCGTCGCTTCCAACCCAAATGGAGACCCAATCGCGATCACCCAATCGCCCACCTGGACGCTATCGGAATTCCCAACGGGAGCCGCATCCAGGTTGCGTCCGGCCTCCACTTTCAAAACGGCCAGGTCCGTTTCCCAGTCACTGCCAATGAGCTTGGCAGAGTGCTGCTTGCGGTCCCCATGAATCCTCACCAGAATTTCGTCGGCGTCCTCCACCACATGCCAGTTGGTGAGGATGTAGCCTTTCTTATCCACCACCACGCCGGAGCCGATATTGTTGCCGCGAAACGGGTTTTCCTCACCGCCAAACGGCTGGTCGAAGAAGCGGCGCATCATGTCGTTGCCGCCGCCGCGAGGGGGCGCCTGCTTAGGGTCTGCTCCGTCGCTCTCTTTGCCGTTGCCCTTGCTGGTGATGATGTTGACGACCGCCGGTTCCAGACGCTGGGCGAGTTCGGAGAATGCCGTCGAAAGCTGCACGGGGTCCGGGATAACAAGGGGGGAAGCATCGGGCGCGAGGGCGCGCGGGATCGCCCGAACCTTTCCGTCGATGAGCGTGCCGATCACGATGCCGATCGAGAGCGCGCAAAGCAGCAGCGCCACAAGCAGCAAGCGATTCTCTTTCCAAATCCTCGTCATTTCGACAAACCCGGACAACTATATGATGACTGGATTCCTGAGATTGCGCCACCAACCGATCCCTACGCCCCAATGCATTCGACCGGATTGTGAAGAATCGACGCCTTGGCGGCGGCGAAGGAGAGGTGCGGGCGGCTCGTGGGGCATGGCGGGTTTTGGCGCTGGGCGCGGAGATGGGCGGCTTCGCGGCGGAGTCGTTGGATTTCGAGCTTGGAGGTGAGGCGGTCGAGGGCGGCTTCGTGTTGTTGGCGGAGTTTGGCGGTGCGTTCGTAGAAGCGGGTTTGGCTGGTTTCTTTCGCTTCGAGGAGGGAGAGGGCGACGCAGGCGGGGGCGGCGGCATTGGGGTGTTGCTCGCGGACTTTGGCGACGCGCGAATCGGTGATGACGCGCTCCCAGGTTTCGAGACGGCGGAGCAGCCAGGCTTTCTGGGTGATGCGGAAGACGAGGAGTTCTTCGGCGGGCGTCGAGGGCTGATAGGCGCGGATGTGGTTATTCAGGAGGGCTTCGAAGTGCTTGGGGCTTTCGTGCCCGTGAAGGAAATGGGCGCTGAGCCAGGTTTGGCTGAGGGCGGTCGAGCTGGACGGGGCTTTGGGTGATGAGGTTGCGGGCGATGAGTCTGATAAGGCGGTACTTGCGGCGGGAGCGGCGCCGGAGGACGGGTTGGGCGATTCGTGTCCGGGTTGGGCGGCGGGGTTTGCCGCGGATGGTGCGCATTCGTTCTGCTGGGCGGCCGCGTGGCTGTCTGCGTGGATCGGCGCGGGTGGGGCAGGATGGGGTATTTCCGGATTGTTGAAAAATTCCGCAGGGCGGCTGGAAGCGGGTTGCATGGGTGAATCTTGTTGATGTTCCGGGATGTTAGCGGCGGATTGGGGGTGTGGAGTTTTGTCCGGATTTTCCGGATTTGATCCGTACGCCGGGATGAGGGAATCGGAGGGGATACGCTCGTTTACGGCGGACGCGGCAGAGTTGACGATAATCGGGCCGGCGGGCCTGGGAGTGGGGACCGCTTCCTCGTTGGTCGCGCTGTGCGGCGGCGGGGCGGGAGCGGATTCGGCGTGCGGGCTTGCTTCAGGGTGTTCGTCTTCTTCGTCTTCGAAGGGGGCGAGCGGGGCGGCGTTGGCGGGAATGGGTTCGGGGAGCCAATCGGCTTTGCCTTTGCGCGAGAGGAGGGATTTCGAGGCGCGGTAGCGGAGGGCGGCGGGGAGGGATTCGTCGCGCTGGATGGCGTCGAGCAGCATGCGGGC
>JADLCF010000204.1 GCA_020847315.1 Bryobacterales bacterium
CTCAAACTTTCAGTCTAGCATGCCCCTTCTCGCCTTCCTTCACAAAGCCGCCTCGGGAGAAACCCTCTCAAAACAAGAGGCGTTTGCCGCAATGGAGGCGATTCTCTCCGGAGAAACATCGCCCCCGTTAATCGCGGCATTCCTGGTTGCCTTGCGCACACGGGGAGAAAACGCGACGGAATTGGCAGGATTCGCCGCCGCGCTGCGCCAGCACGCGATTCCCGTTCCGCTGGCGCCGGCGGATCGCCCTCTGCTTGACACCTGCGGAACCGGGGGAGATGGCGCGCAGACGTTCAACATCTCTACAGTGGCTGCTTTCGTTGCCGCGGGCGCCGGTGTCCATGTGGCCAAGCATGGCAATCGTTCCGTCTCCAGCCGGTGCGGTAGCGCCGACGTGCTGGAACAGTTGGGCATTCCATTGCTCCATTCGCCGGAGATAGCGGCGCGAGCCATTGAGCAAGTGGGCATCGCCTTTTTGTTTGCCCCATCGTTTCACCCGGCCGTGCGGCATGCCATGCCGGTGCGGAAAGAGCTTCGGATGCGCACGGTCTTCAACTTATTGGGTCCGCTTGTGAATCCGGCGAATGCATCTTGTCAGTTGGTGGGCGCTCCTGGAGAGGCGGAGGCGCGAATGATCGCATCCGCGATTTCGGAACTGCATGCGGGGCGCAGCTACGTCGTACATGGGAGTGATGGGCTCGACGAGATCACTACCACGGGACCTACTCTCATTTGGGAGGTGGAGAACGGGAAGATCCGGGAGTGGCAGTTTCACCCGTCCACGCTTGGGATTCCACTCGCCCAGTCTGCGGATCTCTTGGGAGGAGACGCAGAGGAAAATGCGGAGATTGCGTTGGAGGTTCTTTCCGGCGGAGCGGGACCGAGGCGGGATATCGTGCTGGTGAATGCGGCATTCGCGATCTCCGCGGCGCACCCGGAGCTTCCTCTTGGCACGGCATTGGCGATGGCCATCGAATCCGTGGATCGCGGCAAGGCCCTGGAGAGGCTCGATGCGCTGCGCGTCTTTATGCGGGCCGCGGAGGCCTGAACCGCCGCGGCCCACGCTCATCCTCTTCCGGCTAGGGAACGATCACCCGCGGAAAACGAGTGATGCTGTAGGACGTGAGCGTCAATTGCGCCGATGGGTTTGTACTTACCCTCCCGCGGATTTCCACGGGGAACGTCCCCCCGGGTAACGGCAGGCTGCCCGTGCCCGCTTGCAGCACCGATACCTGCCCCACACTGGTGGTGGAGTATTGCCGCGTCGCCGTGCCGATGACGATCTTTGCCTGATGGGAAGACGTTGCGTCTCCCGCAACAAAAGAGCGCGCCAGAATCGGCGTTCCGTTCCAATCGAGTTGCACCTCGTAGCCATCGCTGACCGATCCGGTAAGGGCGAAATCGAACTGAATCTCCAGCCGGTCCCCTGCTTGCAGCATGCTGCTTCCCACCAGGCACGAGCCGAGCGCCGTCAGCGTGAGCGCGTTTGTCGAAGAGCCCGGAAGCGAACACACGACCTGGGGTAACGATCCGGAGCTGCCCGCAGGTGGCGTGCTCCCCTGAAAGGTTCGGTAGTATGCCAGCAGAATATCCCCCGGTTGGGGCATCTCCAGCAATGCGAAGGTAATCACGGCGCCGGAAAGCGTGTAATCGAGACCACGCTTTTGGAGCACCCCGTTACGGTAGAGTTGAAGGCTCTCCGGCGGACCTGGAATCGACGAGAGCGTGAATATCTGGTTCACCCCGCTCAATACGCCGGATGGAGCTTCTCCCTCCACCCGGTAGAGCGCCGAATCGCCGCTCCCGCATGGGGCCGCCGTGCCATCCACCCGCACGCAATCGGTGGGCGACCCTGCAATGGCCTCCAGCGCCCCATCCGGATTCGCATACACGGTTCGCGACGGAAAGTAGTTGGGCCCTTTCACGGGGCGATCCGCCAAATCCGATGGAAGCCCTTCTACATCCTCCTGCGGCAGCGGCAGATCGATCCCGGATCCGGGTGTCCCGCTCTGCCCTGGTTCGGGTGGGGACACCAGCCGGACACTGGAGATGTTCAGTGTCGCCGTGGACGCGGGCACGTCCCAGAATTCAGCGAATTGTACCCGTCCGTTGCGGAAGTATCGCACGCGGTAATAGGCCGTGTTGCCGGAGTTCTTCGTTGAAATCAAGTGCACGTCGAGAATACCGTCGATGACGCGGTGGAGACTCGAATAGGGAGCGACGGGCGCTTTGGGCGTCACGAAACTCTGCCATTCGATTTGGACATACCCGTTGAACTTCTCGCCGTTCGCCAGGTAAATGGTGTCGGAAATGCGCGTCGTGGATGGCTGCCCGGAGAGAGCGAGTCCCGTCGCGAGGATGAAGAAAAAAAGCTGGCCCAGGCGCCAGCCAGACTGCAATTGCATCGTGTGTTCTCCTCAAGAAAGCGAAAGCCCGGCCAACCATCGGTCGCCGGGCACGCTCTTCTGTCGAATTTCACATTCACTATAGCGGCGCAACTCGCCGGAACGGATGCTTGTTTCCCGAGGGCCCTCCTAAGCCTAAGCAACAAAGGGAGATCCAGTAGATGGATCTCTTGTGATGCCTTTCTTTCGCCGCCCGCAATTTGCTGTGATTCCGCTAGCGCCTCGTACGAAAACGTAGCAGATCCAGGCTGAAGGTGACCCTCATATTTGTGGGATCCTCCTTCCGCAGTGGACGGTAGATCGAATGCAGCAGGTCTCGAACTCCATCCGCGTCGATCTCCGCCGTTGTGCTGACGCGCGATTGATGAACCAGCGTGAACAGAGTGGAGAACTCGTCGACCGTACGTGGCGCGCGGTCGCGGCCCGCGCCTCGCAGTTCCACTAGATCGATGGGGGATGGAATGGCCACGAGCAACTCGCCATCCTCGGCGAGGACACGCAGGAATTCAGGCGGATTCATGCGAGCCGTGATCGTAATAATGCGGGTGAAGGAACCATCCGCAAACGGCAGGAATCGGTCCGCGTTGGCCACTACCCATTCCACGCCGGGGTAGCGTCGCGCGGCGGCGTCAATGGCCGCGGTGCTGATGTCGACTCCTTGCGCGGCACATCCGGTTTCGCCGGTCAGGCTGCCGAGATAGAATCCTTCCCCGCATCCGGCGTCGAGCACGGTGTCCGCAGCGGTGAGATCCAACTGCTCCGTGATCGCTCGCAGCAGGGGCGCGGTTACCCCGGCATCGTGCAGCCGCCGCCTCGCGATCACAGCCGCCTTCGTGTCGCCCGGTTGGCGGCTCCTCCGTTCCTGCGGCTGCAGCAGGTTCACGTACCCGCTCCGCGCCAGATCGAAGGAATGGCCGAGGGCGCACACCCACCGCTTTCCCTCTCGGCGAAGGGGCCGGCGGCAATCGCGCACCGTGCAAAGAAGCATGCCGAGCAGTGTAGCCTGCCTTCAAGTGTTACGTCGAGTGAGCCCCCGCGGATGTTCCCGTTACAGGAACGCTACCATGGAAGAAATTGAACCATCCGCATGAAAGAATTCGTAGATCAAATCGTCGCGTGGGGGCCGCTCGGTGTTTTCCTGCTATCCCTGATTGATTCGGCGGGTATCCCGCTTCCCAGTTTTGTCGATGCGTATCTCATTACAGTCGTGATGCGAAACCCGTCATCCGCCGTGCCGACCATGCTAGCGGCGATCGCCGGCTCGCTGATCGGGAACGTGATCCTGTACCGTCTTGCGCGAAAAGGCGGCCAGCTATACCTCGACAAGATTACGAGAACCGGTCGCGGACAGAAGTTCCGGCAGTGGTTTGACCGGTACGGGCTGGTCACCATCTTCATTCCCGCCGTCTCTGTGGTTCCAATGCCACTCAAGTTCTTCGCGGTGAGCGCAGCCGTATTTCACGTGCCGCTGCTGCGCGTGCTCTCGGTGATTGCTCTCGCGCGCGTCATCCGCTACGGATTCGTGGCTTGGCTTGCGGCCTACTACGGCCCTCAAACCATCCAGTTCATCAATCAGCACAAACTCGGGTTCGGGCTGGGGGCGCTCGCATTGGGGGCCGCCTTCTACCTGGGTTCCAAGCTTCTGTTGAAACCGCCTCCGAGCACGCCCCAGGAAGGGCTCAAGGCATAAATAACTCCTCGACAAGTCTCCGCCCGGAACGGTTACCCACGGAAGCTGCTTGTGCATCGCCAAACTTTGCTTCCGTCCGGCATCATAATAGGAGGTGCGCGAGGGCGGCTCCGGAGTTGCGCCACGGTGCTGAAGCACAGAGCCGAGCCGCCGCGCCGCTACCGCTTTCGTCAGGAGTCCAAGAATGACCGGTTCCGATTCCCGCCGTTCCCTGCTGCGCCGCTTTGCGGGAACTGCCGCGGCCATTCCGTTTTTGCAGGCGTGTAATCGGGGGCCGGCGGTAGCCGCTCCCAACCCGCGCGATGCGCGCATCGACGAAGTGCGCTTCGATTTTGAGGATCATCGCTACCGTTTCCCCCATGTTTTTGGCGGGTTTACCACGGAACGGGCCACGCTCCTGAATGTCCATTGCCGGGTATCGGACCGCCAAGGACGCACCGCCGAAGGTTTCGGCTCCATGACCATGGGTAACGTCTGGAGTTGGAAAACCCAGCGCTATAGCTACGAAGAAACCCTCGCCGTGATGAAGGCGCTGGCCTCCCGCGCGCAATCCCTGATGATGGATTGCAAGGAGTTTGGCCATCCCATCGAACTCAACGCCTTGCTTGAACCTGCCTGGCTGCGGGCCGCGGCCGAACTCGGTAAGGAGAGGGAACTCGAAGAAGAGATTCCTAAGCTGTGTACGCTGGTCACCACGAGCCCCTTCGACGCCGCCCTCCACGACGCCTACGGAAAACTGCACGGCCGCAGTGTTTGGGCCTGCTACGGCAAGGAGTTTCTTAACAGAGACCTCTCCGTGTACCTTGGCCCGGAATTCGTCGGCCAATACCCGGATCGCTACGTCGATCCCACGCCGAAGGCTTGGATGCCGATCTTCCATAATGTCGGTCTCGGCGACCCCGTGCTGCCCGAAGAACGCACAAAGCCGCTCAACGACGGTCTTCCCGAATTGCTCGGCGATTGGATCCGCGCCGATGGCATTACGCACATCAAGGTGAAGCTTCGAGGTGGAGACGAGGCCTGGGATCTCGAACGGATTCTGAACGTGAATAAGATCGCTTCCGAGGCGAAGAAGGCAGACCCCAAGCCACAGTTAAATTATTCGCTCGATTTCAACGAGCAGGCCGGTTCGTCCGAGTATCTACTTACTTTCCTCCGGCGCCTCAAGGAGCGTAGCCCGCTCGCGTTTGAGCGTGTGCAGTATATTGAACAACCCACCAGCCGCTACATGGTGCGCGACGCGGCCAGCGACATGCATGAAGCGGCCAAGCTGCGCCCGGTGGTGATCGACGAGGCGCTCACCGATGTCGAGAGTCTGCGAATGGCCCGCGAACTTGGCTACACGGGCTGCGCGTTGAAAGCCTGCAAAGGGCAATCCCACACCGTTGTGATCGCCTCAATGGCCCGTGCCGGTAAGATGTTTTTGTCGGTGCAGGATCTCACCTGTCCCGGCGCCTCCTTCATCCACTCCGCCGCCATCGCCGCGCACGTCCCCGGCGTCTCCGCGATCGAAGCCAATGGGCGCCAGTATGTCCCGTCCGCCAACGAGGGGTGGAAAGACCGGTTCCCGGGCCTTTTCAAGGTGACGAACGGCCAGATCCATACGGCCGAAATCTCCGGGCCCGGGCTTGGCGCAGTGGCTTAGAGCCCGATCCCCTGAGGGCATGGCCGGAATTCCAACCGAACCGTTGGAGTTCTCTTTTCCTTCCTTCCGGACTAAACCTTTCTCGGGCTGAATCCGATGAGAGGACTAGCGGGAACGAGGAAGAGATTCATGGCGTCAGATGTGCTTATTGTGGACGATTCGGCAGCGATTCGAAAGATTCTCGCCCGCGTCCTGCAGCAAACCGAGGTAGTGACGGGCACCATTTTCGAGGCTGGAGATGGGGTTCAAGCTCTCGAAGTTCTGCGTGAGCATCCCGTTTCGCTGGTGCTCTCCGACATCAACATGCCCAACATGGATGGAATCGAATTCCTCAAGGAATTCCGGGCCAATAGCGCATGGCGTGGGGTCCCGGTAGTGATGATCACCACCGAGGGCAGCCAGGCAAAGGTGATGGAAGCGGTCGAGGCCGGCGCTTCCGGCTACGTCCGGAAACCGTTTACGGCCGATCAGATCAAAGAAAAGCTAATCACTTTAATGGCCTAGCGGGTTTCAGTAGCATCTGCGGCCAGGCTGGATGATAACTGCCTTTTAACGCCCGCTAGGCCTTAGACCCCGCGAGACCACAAATCTCGCAAGATCATAAACCCTGCGAGATGGGACGACAGGGATCGGGCCAGAGGGACTAGCGCACGAGGGACTGGGACGAATGGAAACGTTTACTCACGACGACGTGGTGGAGATGGTTCGCGGCGCCACAGGCACGCTCTTCGAGACAATGCTTTCCGGTGAACTGCACGCCATGCCGGGCTACCGGACCAGCAAAGTGGAAGAGTACGACGAAAGCATATTTTGTCTGATCGGTTTCACGGGAGATTACGTGGGCAGCGGAAGCCTTCACTGCTCCGGCGCCTGCGCGATTCGGCTCGCCTCCTCCCTGCTGATGGCGGAGTTTGCGAAAGTTGACGAGGAAGTCCTCGACGCGGTTGCCGAGATCACGAATATGATCGTGGGAAACTTCAAGAATACACTTGAAGAAAAGGTGGGCGTCATCGGAATCAGTACGCCAACCGTGATCTTTGGTCACCAGTATGCCGCCCGGAACTTCGGTGCTTCCGAGTGGACGGTGGTCCCCTTTACCATCGATGGAGACACGTTCGACGTGCGAATCCGTCTCGAGAGAAACAAGGAGATCCAGCGCCTTCTGGATCGGCATTCCGCGGAGCATGCAAATTCGCTTCGGCACTAAGGGCAATGGCTCAGATCGCGATGGCTCAGAGCCTTGCCCTTGCGCGCAATCGAACCGCTCAACCGGGCCGCGAACACTATGGCAAGGAGTTCGGGTGAAGAATCGCCCAATTATTCACTAACGTGAGTAGCGCCGTGGGGAACACGCCCAGGAATACCGTGCAAGCGCCACAAACACCCAGTACGGTCTTCACTCCAAGATCCAGGGGCGGCATGTTCTGAGAAGCCTCGCTGGGGTCGTACATGTACATCAGGACGACAATCCGCAGGTAGTAGTAGGCCGCTAACGCGCTATTCACGAGACCCAACGCGGTTAGCCAGTAAAACTGCGAATCGATCGCAGCCTTAAAGACATAGAACTTGCCGAAGAAACCGCCTGTCAAAGGGATGCCGATGAGCGAGAACAGAAAAAAGGCCAGCATCGCAGCCGTGAACGGTTGATAGTTTGCTAATCCCGCAAAATCCTTGATCTCAACTGTCGTTTCCCCCTTGCGCGCAAAATGGGAGACCACAGCGAAGGCGCCCACGTTCATAAAGGCATACGCCGCCAGATAGAACATTGCGGCGGCAGTCCCGATCTCCGAATGCGTGGCTACGGCGATCAGCACATAGCCCGCATGGGCGATGCTGCTGTAGGCCAGCATGCGCTTGATATTCTCCTGCACGAGTGCCGCGAAATTTCCAATAAACATGGTCACCAAGGCAACCACCCAGATGAGGGGTTCCCATTGCTGGCTGAACGGCATAAATGTGGTGAGGAAAACTCGCAGGAGAACCGCGAACGCGGCGGCTTTGGGCGCCGCCGAGAGAAACGCTGCAACGGGAGTCGGCGCGCCCTGATAGACATCAGGCGTCCAGATGTGGAACGGCGCCGCGCTCACCTTGAAAGCGAAGCCGATGAACATTAGAGCCGCCGCCAGGAAGATCAACCGGTCCGGCGTGGCGAGCTCCCCGCTCATCAACACCTGCCGGATGTCGGACAAGTTCGTGGAGCCGGTCGCACCATAGACCATCGCAATCCCATAGAGAAAGAATGCGGTAGCGAACGAACCCAGCATGAAGTACTTGAGCGCTGCTTCGTTGTTCCGCTTGTCCTTGCGAAGATAGCCCGCGAGCACATAGGAGGAAATGGATGAGATTTCCAGCCCGATGAAGATCATCACCAGTTCGTTGGCGCTCACCATCAAGCACTGGCCGACGATGGAAAACAGAACCAGCGCGTAGAACTCGCCGCTTTCCACATTCTCGCGTTCGAGATAAGGCCGGCTGAGGATAATCGTGAGCACGCCCACGATCAAGACCAGCAGCCGAAAGAACGTTGCGAATCCATCAATCAGCAGCATGCCGCCAAACGCGGGTCCGGGGTCTGTGAAGGTGAGTAGCGAAAGCGGGATTGCCGCAATCAACGCCACCATGGAAAAAGTCCCTAGAAACGACTGGCGATTGTATGGGGCCAGCGGCTCCAGCGCCATGATCAGGGTGCCCATGATCACCAGGATCATCTCGGGGAGCACCCGGACTAACTCGGCGGTTGTCGGAAAGAAATCAACGGGCACCCAGCACCTCCGGAGCAGCGTTCACTGGCAATGCGTTTATCGGAACGATTGCGCCGGGCATCGCCGGTTCTTGCCGCTGCACCTGCATCTCCACCTGCGTACCCACAAGCTTCATCACGCCGGAGTTCGCCAAGGAAATCGACGGCATAAACGACTGGCTATAGGTTCCCAGCCAGAGCAACACCGCCACCATCGGCAGCATGGCGCCCCATTCTCTTGGTTGCATGTCGTAGATCTCTTTGTTTGGGTCGGCGATCCGCTCTCCATAAAAAACTCTGGAAAAGAGCCAGAGCATGTAGCATGCGGAAAGCACCAGTGAGGACGCAGCCAGCACACCCATAACGAAATGTGCCTGAATGACGCCTTGCAGCACAAGAAACTCACCGACGAAATTGGCCATGAGCGGCAGCCCCACGCTAGCCAGAACAAAGAGCATGAATACGGCGGAGAGTGCCGGCGCGGAATGCACCAGGCCGCCCCAGTCCTTGATCTCCAGCGAATCCTTCCGGTCCGTCAGGAAGCCGACGAAGATGAAGAGCGCTCCCGTGGAAATGCCGTGCGCCAGCATCAGATAGACCGCCCCATCAAGCCCATGTTGCGTGAGTGAGAAAATACCTGCCACGATCACGCCCATGTGACTCACGGACGAATAGGCCACCAGCTTCTTGATGTTTGGCTGTGCGAGAGAGATGAGTGCTCCGTAAATAATTCCGATCACGCTGATGGCGAGGATCCATGGAGCAAACTCGCGGGCGGCATTGGGAAAAAGCGGCAGACAGAAGCGAATCATGCTGTAGGTGCCGACTTTCAACATCAACGCGGCCAAGTCCACGCTGCCCGCGGTGGGCGCATCCACGTGCGCGTCCGGAAGCCAGGTATGTACCGGGAAGAGCGGTGTTTTTACCGCGAACGCGATGAAAAACGCCCAGAACAATAAGCTCTCCTCCAAGCTCGTGAATGGAAGAGCCCCGCTTGAAATCTGCGCAAGCAATACTTCGTAGTCGAAGGTGCCCGCGCGGCTGTAAAGGTAAAGGATCGCCGCCAGCATCATGGCGGAACCCGAGAGGGTGTAGAGGAAGAACTTGACCGCCGAATAAATCTTTCTGCCATGGCCCCAGATGCCGATCATGAAGTAGAGGGGCAGCAGCGCAAGTTCCCAAAAAACGTAGTACTGAAAGAGGTCAATGGAAACGAAAATACCGATCAGGCAGAATTCGAGGAGCAGGATATACGCGTGAAACTCTTTCAGGCGAAAATCGATTCCCTTCCAGGAAATCATGATCGCGATGGGCGTGACGAAAGTGGTGAGGACCACCAGCCAGAGGCTCAGCCCATCAATGCCGATCTTGTACTGAATATTCGGGTCCTTCACCCATTGAAACTGGCTGACGAACTGATACCCGCTCTGGCTGGAATCAAAGTTCGCTACCAGCCCCAACGAAACCAGAAAAACGATAATCGAAACGACGGTGGAGAAGATACGGATTGTCTCCCCCATTTCCCGCGGGATCAAGAGGACCAGCAGAAAAAGTCCGATCGGCAGGAAAAGCACAACATCGAGAAGTGTCGTCACCGTACACCCCCCGTGATGCTTACAATCAGCATGATGATGACACTCCCAATGGCGATCCACGACGCATAAGTGCGAATCGAGCCTGTCTGCCAACCGCGCAGGACGCGGCCCACGGCGCGTGCCTGGCTGGCCACTCCGTTGACGGCGCCATCCACGATCACGCGGTCCATCGCCCAAAACACATCTCTCGATGATGTAAGCACCGGCCGAACCACCAGAAAATCGTAGATCTCATCCACATAAAACTTGTTCGTTACCAATCGGTAAATCGCCCCAAGCCCGTTAGCGATCCCCTCGGGAATCCGCTGGTTCGCGACGTAAAAGAGGTACGCGAGCAAAATTCCCGCTATTCCCGTCCCCGCCGCAATGTAGACCAGGATGGCATCGTGACCACCTTCTGCAAGCGGGAACATTGCCTCCAGAAAGTGAGGCACATTCAGAAACCCGCCCACCGTCGATAGGACCGCTAACCCGACGAGCGGCAGCGTCATCGAAGGTGGCGATTCGTGCGGGTGCGCAGTGCCCCGATACTCGCCAAAGAACGTGACAAACAGGGCGCGAAACACGTAAAAGGCCGTCATGCCGGCCGTTGCGGTCGCCACCCAGTACATCCACGGAGCGTGATGATGCGTGGCCAGCAGAATTTCATCCTTGCTGAAAAATCCCGCGAACGGGTAGACGCCCGAGATGGCCAAGCCCGCAACCATCAGCGTGATAAACGTAATGGGCGTCTTCTTCCGAAGGCCGCCCATTTTCCAGATATCCTGCTCCCCGCTAACCGCATGAATCACGCTACCCGCACCCAGAAAGAGGAGTGCTTTGAAGAAGGCGTGGGTCATGACGTGGAAGATCCCGGCCGAGAACGCGCCCACCCCTAGCGCCAGAAACATGTAGCCGAGTTGTGACACCGTTGAGTATGCAAAAACTTTCTTGATGTCGTTCTGCGCGAGGCCGATAATCGCCGCCAGCACCGCTGTGGCCAGGCCGACGATGGCAACGATCTCCATTACCATCGGGGTGTGCTGGTAGAGTCCCGCGGTCCGGGCGATCATGTACACTCCCGCTGTCACCATCGTGGCCGCGTGGATCAGCGCGGAAACCGGCGTCGGACCTGCCATGGCGTCCGGCAGCCACACATAGAGTGGAATCTGCGCGCTCTTGCCGGTTGCGCCGATAAAGAGCAGTAAGGCCACGAGGCTGAGGACGCCGAATCCCGCTTCTACTGGAATCGACGCGAGCTTCCCGGCGATCTCCGCGAAATCAAACGTGCCAAATTGCAGGAAGATCAGGAAGATGGCAATGATGAATGCCATGTCTCCGATGCGATTGACAATGAATGCCTTATTTCCCGCCGTGACTGCATAATCCCGGTCGTAATAGAACCCAATCAGCAGATAGCTGCACAACCCCACACCTTCCCAGCCCACGAAGAGCACGGGAAAGTTTCCGCCCAGCACGAGAGTGAGCATGAAGAACATGAACAGGTTCATGTAGGAGAAGAATCGTGCGTAGCTGCCTTCATGCTCCATATAGCCGATGGCATAGGTATGAATGAGCAGCCCAACCCCGCTAACCACCAGAAGCATCACGGCCGAAAGCCGGTCCAGTACGAAATCCACGCCAATCCGGAGGTCTCCCGATTGGATCCAGGTGTAGGTGCGCTCCACGTAGGCTGCATCCAACGGCCATAGGGCGCTGATCGCTTGCAGCACCAGAGCGAATGAAATCGCCACGGAGCCGACGGCCACGAAGTTCACAAAACGCTTCGGTGCGCGATGTCCGAAGACGCCATTGATGACGAATCCAATCAGTGGGATCAGCGGAATCAGCCAGAGTTGCATAGTAGTTAGTTCTTCAGCGTATTGATCTGGTCAATCTCGAGGGTGCCGCGATTTCGGTAAATCGTTAGAATAATCGCCAAGCCCACCGCAGCTTCCGCAGCTGCCACCACCATCACGAAAAACGTAATGATGTGGCCATCCACCTGTCGCCACATATAAGAAAAGGAAATAAAGGAGAGATTGACCGCGTTCAACATCAACTCAATGCACATGAACACAGTGATGATATTGCGGCGAATCAAGAACCCCGAAGCGCCGATCATGAAAAGGATCGCGCTCAGGATGAGATACCACGAGATGGGAACACCGGAGTTCGTGAGAAAGTCCATCAGTCCATCTCCTTCATCGCCAGCACAACCGCACCGAGGATCGCCACCAGAATCAGCACCGAAGTCGCTTCAAAAGGCAGCACATACTTCGTGAACAGGAGTAAGCCAACGTCAGCCGCGCTGCCGCCCGTGAAGTTGCCGAATTTTACTTCCTGCGTCGGGGGAACCACCTGCACCAGCACCATCGCCAACAAGCCAACCATGACGAAGAGCAGCGGCAATCCCAGGAAACGGGAGAGGTTATTCATCCGGCCCGGCGCCTCTTTGCCGGAGTTCAACAACATAATGACAATCGTAAACAGCACCATGATCGCGCCCGCGTACACGATGATCTGCGCGGCGGCGATGAACTCAGCGCCCAGCAGCAGGTAAAGCCCGGCCAGGGATACCATCACGCCAATCAGGGAGATGGCGCTTGAGATCGGGTGCGCTTGCAGCACCAGGTTGATTGCGCAACCCACCGCTACGAATGCCAGCAAGAAGAACAGTATCAAATCCATATCAGCTCACCACCGCCACCAGGCCACTGGTAATGATCAGATTGATCAACGCAAGGGGAAACAGAACTTTCCAGGCGAAGCCCATTAACTGGTCGTAGCGGAAGCGGGGCAGCGTCCCGCGTACCCAAATGAAGAGAAAGATCAGCAATCCGGCCTTCAACGCAAACCAGAAAACGGGAAGCAGGTAGGGCCAAAGAAACGGTACGGCAAACACGCCCGCGATCGTAAGAAACACGACGCCGAAGAGTGGGAAGGTAATCCGGTCGCGCCAGCGCTGGGCTTGAATGCCGTGAAAGAACAACAGTGCCGCGCCGCCCAGAAACAGAAATAACGGCACAAGATTCGAGCCGTACTCCACGGGGAACAACGGGTTATAGCCGCCAAGAAACAAGACGGTTCCGAGTGAGCAGATCGTGACGATCGCCGCATACTCCGCGAGGAAGAATCCCGCGAACTTCATGCTGCTGTATTCGGTGTGAAAACCGGCAATCAACTCGTTCTCCGCTTCCGGCATATCGAATGGCAGCCGATTGGTCTCCGCGAATGCGGCGATCACAAAAATCACGAAGCTGATCGCTTGGGGCCAAGGCAATTGAAACACGTTCCAACGCGGGAGGAAGCCAAAATAGAATCCGCTCTGCGCTTGCGTGATCTCCTGCAGGCTGAGCGTGTTCGCCATCAGCAGCGGCGTTGCCACCGCGATCCCCAATGCCAG
>JADLCF010000205.1 GCA_020847315.1 Bryobacterales bacterium
CATCACCGGCATCAAGGACCCCGCCACCGGCCAGGATCTCTTTTTCGTCGAAGTGCCCGTGAACGACGGGCCTCACTGAAACCATCGTCTGAAGACGCAAAAAAGCCGCGACTCGCGCCGCGGCTTTCCTGCTGAAATCAGGGGAATTGCCTAGTAACTGGCGATCGCTTCGTCTTCGGCCTCGAACACGTGGAAGACCGTGTGCAGCTTGGTGATCTGCATCAGATCTTTCAGCTTGCTCTGGAGATGCTCCAACTTCAGTTGGCCGCCCTTGGTCGTTACGGACGTATAGCTGCCCACCAATTCACCCAGGCCGGCGCTATCGATGTAGCTCACATCGGCCATATTGAGCAGGATGTTCTTGTTTCCTTTGGCGGACACCTCGGCGACCGTGTCGCGCAGTGTGCCCGAACCTTCTCCAAGGGTGATCTTTCCGCTGAGGTCAATCACTGCCACTTGGCCTACCTGGCGCACATTTACTTTCAAACTCATCGAGATCCTCCGTCCAATATTCGCGAATCCATCCGGGAGCGATGCGGCTCCGGGTTCCTGGAGCTTCCACAAGCCTGGTGGAAACGGTACTGCGCAGGGCGTTCCGGCAAGTCGAATGTCTCACACTCGAATCGAATGAGTCAAGTGCCGGGACCGAGATGGCGGCGAAAGAAGATTCATGGCAAATTCCCGTTTGCGCCTCGCTGCGTTTCGCCGAATGGCCCGCTTGTGCGCGACGCTTTGCGGGCGTTCCTTGGATGATTTCCTGAGAGTGCCTGGCGGGATTGCGGACCCGGAACGTTGTCTACCGCTTGCCGCGCTTCAATCGCACCGCTACTTCGGCGAGACGCCGGCCCAATGCTTCCGCGATCTTCTCCTCCGCGGCGTCCACGCCGGGATCGGGCTTGGATGTCGTGGCGGAGGCGCCCAGGCTGCCGTAAGGGGTCACCAGCACCATGCCCAGTTGGGTGAGCCCGGCGCCCAGGCTCATCATGGTCAGTTCCTTGCCGTTCGAGGGCGCGGCGCCCGTGGCAAATACGGCGGCGGCCTTATCCGTAAGCGCGCGGCTATCCCAAAAGCCGAACTCCATGGCCCACCTTACGAGGGCTTGGCGCACTTGCCACGCGGCATCCCCCATGTGGACCGGAGAGCCCAGCGCGATGGCATCGCAACTTGCCAAATCCTCCCTGGTGACCTCGCCCACCCGCCGCACGAGAGCCGTTGCGCCTTCGAGAGAGCGCGCACCCCTGGCAAGCGCGTTCGCCATCTTTTCCGTATGGCCGCTTTCCGAGTGATACGCCACGAGGACGCGCACCTCCTGGGCCGTGAGCGCGAGAGCCGTGGCGACTACAGCCAACAGGATCACGACCGACTTTCGAAGCATTCGCATTCCCCGTGGCAATGGACTAGACGTTCTCCGGAACGATGTATGGCGCGCGGTAACGCCGCGAGATCAGGCCATTGGCCTCCTCATTGTTCAGGAAGCGCTGGGTGTGCGTATCAAAATGCAATTCCCCGCCCACGCGATAGGCGATGTTGCCCAGGTGGCAATAGGCGGTGGAAAGCACCGTCTCCCGGATCTCCGCGTTCTGTCTGGAGCGGTCGCGCGTGCGCACGGCCTCAATAAAGTTCGCGTAGTGGTTGATATCCGGCGGAGACTCCACCTGCGGCTCCGGCTTCTCTTTCCTGCCCAGGGTCACCTCGAAGCGGCCATCCTGGAAGATGTGCATGGAGCCCTTGCTGCCGAAGAAATCCCACGACATCGGCTCCGGCGTGTAGAGGCCGCGCAATTCCGCGATGATCGCCGTGCCGTCGTCGAATTCCCATTCGACCGATTGCGTGTTGGGCGTCTCCGCCTGATCCTTATAGCCCCAGCGCCCGCCCCAGGAGCGAATCTTCGTGGGCAGTTCCTTCTGCATGGCCCAGCGCGAAATATCGATCAGGTGCGGCCCGTTGTTGCCCAGTTCGCCGTTGCCGAAATCCCAGAACCAGTGCCAGTTATAGTGCACCAGATTCGCATGGTACGGCTGTTCCTGCGCGGGCCCCAGCCACAGATCCCAGTTGAGCCACCCCGGCACAGGCTCAATCGGTTTGAAGCCGATGGAATCCCGGTGGCCGGGGAACACCCACTTGCCGAGATACACATCGCCGATCAGCCCTTCATGAATCAGACGGACCGCATGGCGGAAGCGGCCGAATGAGCGGCGCTGCGTGCCGCCCTGCACAATTCGCTTGTACTTGCGCGACGCCTCGAGAATCTTCTGGCCCTCGAAGATGTTATGAGAGACCGGCTTTTCGAGATAAACGTCTTTCCCTGCCTGCATCGCCCAGATGGCCGTGAGCGCGTGCCAGTGGTTCGGCGTGGCTACCAGCACCGCATCGATCGCTTTATCGTCGAATACCGTGCGCATGTCCGCGGTGGTCTTCGGGGTAACGCCCGTATTCGAGCGAACCCACTGCGCCGCCTCTTCCACCCGTTTTCCATCCGGGTCCACGACGGCGCCCACCTGTACTCCGGGGACCTTCACGAATTCGCGGAGCAGTTGATTACCGCGCCCGCCCATTCCAATGATGCCGATACGCACCGGTTGAGGGGTTGCCTGCGCGAAGGATGATCGCGCGTAGCTGAGCCCGGCCGCCAGAGCGGCGCTGTTCTGTAAGAGTTGTCGTCGATTCATCGCCAGCAATTATATCTCGAACTTCGACCGACTATCTTGCCCCCGGCAAGATATCTCCGTCGCCGCCGAACAGGGTAGCCGCAACGCATGCGAACGCGAGAGAATCGGGAGCAGACCTTCGGAAAGGGCCATGCTTCATGAGCAGCGATTTATTCACCATTCAGCCGCCTGCCACCGCCGCGAACGCGGTCATCCGCCTCAACCCGCGCGACAATGTCGCCATCGCGCGCGTCAATCTTCCCGCGGGCCGGCACATCGAGCTAGGAGATCGGGATCTCACCACTGCATCGCGCATCCCCGCCGGGCACAAGGTCGCCATTGCGCCCATCGCCGCCGGAGCGGTAGTGCTGCGCTACGCGGAGGTCATCGGACGGGCGAAGCAATCCATCGCGCCGGGCGAGCACGTGCATACCCACAACGTCGGCTTTGAAGAATTCGCGATGACGTACGAGTTCCCGGAAGGGGAATCTCCCCATCCGAACCTTCCCTCTTCCGTCCCATCCATTCAGGCTTACACTCGCCCCGATGGCCGCGTGGGCACGCGCAACTACGTGGCGATTGTTTCCGCGAGCAATTGCGCCTCGCACACGGCGGACCTCATCGCCGCCTCCTTCGGCCCGGAGGACCTTCCGCCGAACGTGGATGGCGTGGTGGCGTTCACCCACGGCGAGGGCTGCGGCCATAGCATCGGCCCCGATACCGAGCAATTGCAGCGGATCGTGGCCGGCGTGCTGCATCACCCTAACGTCGGCGGCGCCGTGCTGCTCGGCCTCGGTTGCGAAGTGAACCAGATCGGCGCTTATCTGCCCCCTGGAACCCTGCGCACAGACCACATTACCGCAACCACTTTGCAGGAATCCGGCGGCACGCGAGGCACGGTGGAAGCAGGCATCGCGGCCGTGCGGGAGCACTTCGCCCGCATGGCCGGCATCGAACGACAGAGAGTTCCCGCTACTTCGATCAACCTCGGCCTGAACTGCGGCGGGTCAGATTCCTTCTCCGGCATCACCGCCAACCCGGCGCTCGGCTATTGCAGCGATTTGCTAGCCGCGATTGGGGCCACGGCCGTGCTCGCGGAGACTCCGGAAATCTTCGGCGCGGAGCATCTGCTGGTGCGCCGCGCGCGCAATCGCGCCGTGGCGGAAAGGCTACTCGATTGCGTCCGAGAGTACAAAGCCTACCTCAACCGCTTCAGCGGCAGCTTCGATGACAACCCCTCCCCCGGCAACAAGGAAGGCGGCCTCACCACCATCCTCGAAAAGAGCCTCGGCGCGGTGGCCAAGAGCGGGACGACGCCCTTGATGCAGGTGGTGGAATACGCGGAGCAGGTCACCTCGCCCGGCCTCGTCTTCATGAACACGCCCGGCTATGACCCCGTTTCGCTCACCGGCCTCACCGCAGGCGGCGTGAATCTGATCGCCTTCACGACGGGCCGGGGCAGCGCCATCGGCAACCCCGTCGTGCCCGTCATCAAGATCGCGACGAACACACCCATGTTCAACCGGATGAGCGCCAACATGGATATCAATGCGGGCCGCATTATGGATGGAGAAGCCGGCATCGAAGAGGTGGGGCGGGAAATCTTCGAATTCGCCCTCGCCGTAGCCAGCGGAAGGCGCACCAAGGCGGAGGATTTCGGGCACCGGGAATTCGTGCCCTGGAGGATTGGGCCGGTCTTGTAGCCGCCGGCCGCAGGGCCAAGGTAACCGCCGCTCTGTGACGCCCGCTCTGTGACGCCCGCTCGGTGACGCCCGCTCGGTGACGTAAAAAGAGCGGCCGGCGGGAGCCCGCGAAGCCGCTCTTCAAGCTTGCGAAATTTGTACCGGAAACCGTGCCCGTGCTATTTGCGCATTCCGCGCTTGCGGTTGCGCGCGCGCACGCGGCTCAGCTTCGCCGGATTGCGCTTGGGTTTCGTGATGATGAAAGTGCCGCTCCCAAGGTATTCGGCCTGGTAGAGGTTCTCTTTCACCTTCTCCACTTTCGGTTCCTGCTTCGATGCCTTAGTTGCGGTCGCCAAGCGATTTCCTCCCGACAGATTACAAACTTAGATTGTAGCAAAGTCGCGAGGGGTCGGCGCCGCGCTCCGGCCTCGAAGCGCTACCCCGCGACGAAGCGATCCAGCACCCAAAGCGCCGCGATGGACGCGATGGTGATCAGAATCACTTTGATCGTGAGGACCACGTCGGACTTCTTCGGTTCCACGCAAACCGTCTCGTCCACGGTGATTTCCGGGGCGCCTGCCCCTCTCTTTGGAGCGCTCGTACTCATAGAATGATTCCTTCCTGTCGATGGGTTCAGTTCCGCATTGCAAACTCGCGCAAGCCGGGCTTGCGCAGGTCGGGCCGTGTTTCTACGGGGGTTGAATTAGGAGGGAATCGCGAGGGGTGGAGCGCGAGAGCCGTGGCTTCCGGCCGGTCGAAGGCATGCGTTCGCCAAGGGCGCGTCCGCGATTTCAAGCCGCTGTATGGATAGCGGTTGAACGCCGCGCATGCCCGGAAGGGCCGCATGGGTCAACGCGATTGGCTTTGCTTGACGGCTCTCGGGAAACGCCAGGAACGTGCTTCCTGCGGCCAGCCTCTCAATGCGGAGGCCGCCACCCAAGGAAGGCGCGTCCAACGCGCGCAGCGGGGCGGGCAACGCCACCGTCAACGCCAGCAGCACGCAGCAAACCAAGCCGATCACCGGCCGCCATTGGAAGCGACGATGGAGCACAGATTGCACGTATTACCAGTATAGAGTGAAGCGCCGGCGCCGCATTTTCTCGCGCCTGACGCCCGCGAGTGAGTCGGCTAAGGAACCGGCACAATCCGGAAGTTGAGCTCAGCCGCCTTGCTGCCCCGATAGACATTGAAGATACCGGGAACCGGCTGCTTCTTCTTGTTCAATAACACGCGGATGGCGTACCAGGATTCCCGCAACCCCACCCGCAATTCCGGCCCCGTCGATTCCACCGCCCAGTAGGCCGGGTGCCCGTAGGCGTCTTTCTTGGCCATCTTCAAGTCATAGAACCCCATGGAATCCCACGTGAACGATTTCGCCATGAACCGTTTGGGCTGCGTAATCACGATGTGCCCCGAGGGGCTGTTCGGTCCGCCTGGAATCACCTTGAGGCTCGAATCCACCATCGCCATCAGGTACATCCGTTCGGAATCGAGATCGTCGATGCTCTCCACCACCACGCCGTTCTCTTTGGACTTCCCCGCGGCCCAGGTCATGATCGAGGCGATGTTCGCCGAAGGAGCCGGAACCTCTTCCTTGCCCGGATGCAGCTTCCATGCGTTTTGCAGACGCTCCCTCCACAGATAGTTCCCCACGAACCCGTTGCAATCGAGGCCCACGTGATCCTTGGCGTATGCCTGCACCCGGGCCATCGTGGTCCGGCCTAGCGTCACCGCGAGAGCGAGCGAGATCTGGCAGTCTTCGGGAGAGCCTTTCCCCCAGAAGGGATTCACCACGTGCCGCAGCAGCTTATCCGTTGAATCGAACCGCTCCTGCCCTCCGTTGACGGTCAGGGTCAGGGCGTAATTGGGATCTTTCTTCTTCGCCGCATGGAAATGTTCCTTGAGCGCTTGCCAGAGCTTGCCCTGCTCGTCGTCCGGTTTGCCGATCCGGTAGATCTCCACCCGGATGTTATTCTGCGTTTGGCCGTTCGCCCGGATACTGAGATTGCGGTAGCGCTCCGCGTACTCCGCTGGATTCATCTGGAAAACCTCATCGAAAGGGCCGCTTGGCTGGGTAAGCGTCGCTGGCCATTTAGCCAGCCTCTGAATCTATATGCGTTAGTCTGGCTTCCCGCGGCGCAGGCGCTTTCTCCGCTGGAGATGAAACCTGGAGGCCGCTTCATCCGGATTCCGGCGAAGCGCATACAATGAGTCGAGACAGCGCCATGACGAACTTTGAGACTTTGGGCCAGTTTTACCTGGGCCGCGAATATGACCTCGACGCGAAGACGGGCTCCTCTGAGCCGCTGATGTACGATTCCAAAGACCTGCTCACCCATGCCGTATGCGTGGGCATGACGGGCAGCGGGAAGACCGGCCTGTGCCTGGGCCTGCTCGAAGAAGCCGCGATCGACGGAATCCCCGCGCTCGTCATCGATCCCAAGGGCGATCTCGCCAATCTCCTGCTCACCTTCCCCAATCTCAGCCCGGAAGAATTCCGCCCCTGGATCAATGAAGAAGAGGCGCAGACGAAAGGGCTCACTCCGGAGGCGTTCGCCGCGCAGCAGGCCGATTTCTGGAAGAACGGCCTCAGCCGCTGGGGGCAGGATGGCGCCCGCATCGCACGCCTACGCCAGGCCGCCGATTTCACAATCTACACCCCTGGCAGCAATGCGGGCATTCCCGTCTCCGTCCTGCGGTCTTTCAACGCACCCGATGCCTCCATCGTCGAGGATCGCGAAGCGTTCGCGGAGCAGATCAATTCCACGGTGACCTCGCTGCTGGGCCTGCTCAAGATCAATGCGGACCCCGTCCAGAGCCGGGAGCACATCCTGCTCGCCAACCTGCTCAGCCACGCGTGGCGCGAAGGGCGCAGCCTCGATCTGCCTACGCTGATCCTTGAGATTCAGAAACCGCCCGTGCAGCGCTTCGGCGTGATGGATGTGGAAACGTTCTATCCGGAGAAGGAGCGCTTCCAACTGGCGATGGCGCTCAACAACCTCATCGCCTCGCCTGGTTTTGAACTCTGGATGGAAGGCGAGCCGCTTGAGATTTCGCAGTTCCTCTACACCGCCGAAGGCAAACCCCGCGTCGCGATCTTCTCGATCGCCCATTTGAGCGATACGGAGCGCATGTTCTTCGTCTCCATGCTGCTCAACCAGACCGTATCCTGGATGCGCCGCCAATCCGGCACCACCAGCCTGCGCGCGCTGCTCTACATGGACGAAATCTTCGGCTATTTCCCACCCGTCGCGAATCCGCCCAGCAAAGGCCCGCTCCTCACGCTGCTGAAGCAGGCGCGGGCCTTCGGGCTCGGAGTCGTGCTCGCCACGCAAAATCCGGTGGACCTCGATTACAAGGGCCTATCGAACTGCGGCACCTGGTTCCTGGGCCGCCTGCAAACGGAGAACGACAAGAAGCGCGTGATGGATGGGCTGCAAGGCGCTTCCCTCGCGGCCGGCGCCGCCTTCGACGTGAAGAGGATGGATGAGATCCTCTCCGGCGTCGGCAAGCGCGTCTTCCTTTTGCACAACGTGAACGAGCCTGCCCCGGTCGTGTTCGAAACCCGCTGGGCGCTCAGCTACCTGCGCGGGCCACTCACGCGCGCCCAGATCGCCCGGTTGACGGCAGGACGCAAGGATGCGGCTTCCTCCGCCCCAGCCTCTCCCGCAGTCACGACCCAAGGCAGCGCGGTTCCTCCGCCTCCGCCTCCTTCCGCGGCGGGTGCAGCCTCCCTCGCGCAGGCCGCCGCCACAGCGCGCCCCACCCTTCCCGTCGGAATCGAAGACTACTTCCTCCCCGCCCGCAATCCAGCCGGCGCGCAATACGTCCCCGCGGTTATCGGGTTCGCCAAAGTCCATTACTCCAGGGCGAATCCCCCCGTGGACGAAAGCCGCGATGTCGCGCTGCTTGCCCATTTCGATAGTGGACCGGTGCCGCTCCGCTGGGAATCCGCGGAACGGGTGAATCTCGATGTACGCGAACTGGAGCGCAGCCCAGCGGACGGCGTCGCCTTCGCTTCCCTTCCCTCGCCCGCCGCCGACGCGCGGAACTATCGGGCTTGGGAGAAGGATCTCGCCCAGTATCTCTACACCGCGGAAAGCCTTCCGCTCTTCCGCTCCAAGCAGTTCAAGGCGGTCTCAAAACCTGGGGAAACAGAGCGGGATTTCCGCCTCTACCTGCAACAATTGGCCCGGGAGCAACGGGACCAGGAAGTCGCCAAGCTCCGCGAGAAGCACGGAACCCGCCTCGCCCGTCTGGAAGAGCGCATCTTCGCGGCCCAGCAGAAGCTGAGCAAGGAGCAGGCCGATGTCCAGCGCGCGACGACAAATATGGCCGTCAATATCGGCAG
>JADLCF010000206.1 GCA_020847315.1 Bryobacterales bacterium
ATTCCTGATCGCTTTCAAAGGCCACTCAGCTTGTTGTTTCCGATTTCTGCAACAACCTTTTGGGCTGTTGAAGCAAGTCTAACGGAACTTTTCTTTTCTTGAAAGGCGAAATGCTTCTAGTACTCTCCGCTTTCCTGGTACTAATGAATCCGTTCACACCGTCAAGAACCCCTCATCCTCTCGCTGGCGCATCCGGGCAGGCTATTATGAGCTCGCCTGAATTGCGTTCGATCCGGATTGGTAGAGCGCCTGGCATGATCTCAGTCGATCATTCCGCGGCTCTCTGCCTTTCTCCCCGTCCACTCGCCTGGAGTGGATTCCATCGATTCCGGACTTCAGGGACGGCTTTCGAAGACCGCTGTGAATGTTTCCCGTTCACCCGCGTTTCGTCGTCCGTAAGTACTACTTTTCGTCGCAACTACGAATTTGTCAAGAAGAATTCCGAAAAAGGTTTTAGCCTATTGACTCTACGCGACTTATTCCCATACAGTAGTACTAGACGTGTTCGGTAGAGGCGCTCTGACAAACTTCGAGATAGGTTCTTATTGCGTTGGACTTATCATCAACAAACTTCTGGATTGCAAAACTTGCCGTTCTCCCGCAGGGCGGCGTGCAGTCGACCTTGCCTCCGGAAGATGAGCCAGAAGTGAGACGACCGCCCAATCTGTTTCGAGGACTCTGGCGGAATAGGCGAATACTTAGCGAAGCCGGATTGGCGAGTCCTACTTACTTGGTGATCTGTTCGCCATTCCATTGGGAGGCGTATTAGCACTAAGAAACTTTGCGCATTTGTTCGCTATTTTCAATCGAGGGGTTGTGCGGCATACTTATGCTGACTGGAGATTGTACTGAGTGAGATTTGGCGCCGCCTTGGTACTGTTTGAATCCTGGCTGGCAGCCGATGGAATAGGCAACTACGGGCGCCGAGGTGCTCATTCACTCTGTTGATGATGCGGTACACCGATGACCAAGTTCTCCGTTTCCCGCTTCTGATACGTCAAAGGAGGAAGATCATGGATAGATCGAAAGAATGGCGGCGCCCGGGAGTCACCGGAAATATCAGCCTTCGCCCCTCCGGGAGAAAGCATGGGCAGCGCGGCGCCGAGGCGCTTGCCGGGGCTCTGGTGATGATGATGATCCTGCCGCTCATGTTCATGATCGTCGACATCGGCTGGGGAATTTTCATCAAAGTTTCACTGCAGCATGCCGTTCGCGAAGCCGTCCGCTACGCGATCACGAGCCAAACCGCTTCCGACGGATCGGGAGGGTCTCTCGGGCACATCGCCTCCATCAAGTCGGTAGCGCTGAGCGCGGCCGGCGGCCTGCTGGCGGGGCAGGAAGATAAGGTATCCGTCCGGTTCTACGACGCGGGCTCCTCGACGCTAACCGAAGATCTCGGGCCCAGCCGCAATCGCGGCGGCAATGTCGTCATGGTGAATATTGAAAATTTCGAATACCGGCCGCTCATTCCGGTCTATAAGATCGGCAATCTCCAGAAGCTGGAGATCCTGGAAGACCCGCCGATCCAGATCACGGTACATGCGGCGGACCGCATGGAATCCTGCCCCGTGAGCGGGTGCGCCGCGCTTTAGGCTGCGCATGGCCTCCTTCCTTTTCGAGGGCGGCCGGCTTCAACCGCAATGCGCGGGAAAGGGCGCGGATCGGATGACGCGATGGGCAACAAAGATGATGGATGTTCGTTCGCGCGGGATAGGGGGAATACGATGAACACACAGCAGATTTCACAAAACTCATCCGTGGAGCGTGGTCTCCCCAACGCCGCCCGCCGAAGTGTGGGGGCCCAGCGTGGCGGCGCGTTTATCGAGATGACGCTCGCCACGATCTTTCTATTCATTCCGTTGCTGGTGGGCCTGGTTGTCGTTGGCCTTGCCACCATCAACCGGGTTCAGTTGGAGCAGATCACGCGGGATGTGGGCATCATGCATGCGCGCGGAATTGATTTCACGCTTGCACAGAACAAGCTCCTCTTCAACAAGCTCACCCAGGGCTCCACTTTTGTCGGTAATGACGTGAGCGATAACGCCACCTTTAACGGAACGATGGTGATTTCCACGGTGCGCAAACTGGGAGCGAGCGAATGCGCAAGCGGCTGCGCCAATCAGGGTTTCCCGGTCGTCACCTACCGCGTGGTGCTCGGGAATCCGGCACTCTATACCAGTTGGCTTGCTAATCCGGCTTCCATCGGCTCTAACGGAAAGGTCAACAATTACAAGAACGACGGAAGCGCCCGCGCCCCGGCGCTCGAGACGCTCATGCCCGCAATGCTCAGCGGAGAGGAAGCGTTTGTCGCCGAGGGTTTCATGATCACGCCCGGCATTTCGTTTCCGGACGTCAATTCCGACACGCGCGTCACGACGTGGGCGATCTTCTAGCATTCGCGATCTGGACTGGTTTTAGCAGGAAGTATTCGGAGGCTGAATCATCATGGCGAACACACAGATAGTCTCAAAATCCGCGCACCGGATTGGAACCTATTCCCGCCGGCCCCATGAAAAAGGGTTCGCGCTATTGTTGGCGACCATGTCGCTGCTCTTTCTGGTGCCTCTGGCCGGGCTTGCCATCGACGCCGGCATGGCGTATATCGTGAAGACCCGGCTTTCCGTGGCCGTGGATTCGGCCTGCCTTTCGGCGGCGCGTTCGCTCAACCGGGGCCTCACCCTCGCGGAACAGCGCGACGCAGCCCGGGGCGTGGCCTTGCGCTACTTTAACGCCAATTTCCCGCAGGACCATTTCGGCACCACCGGGGTCGCGCCCCTCGTCGATATCAACGAATCCCAGAGCCGGATGAGAACGGTGACCGTGAACGCCACGCGGCGCGCACCGCTCTATTTCATGCCGATTCTCGGCGAGCACTACGCCGACGTCAACGTCGTCGGGCAAGCCACGCGGCGGGATTCGAACGTCATTCTGGTTCTCGACCGCTCCGGCTCGATGCAGATCAACGGCTCCGTTCCTGCGATGAAGAGCGCGGCCACGAAGTTCGCGCAGAGCTTTGCCAATGGGACCGATCGAATGGCTTTAGTCGTCTACAACGCCGCCGCTACCCGCGCGATGGAGCCCACCCAGAGCTTTCTGAGCGCCTCGCCCTCGATCACCTCGAAGATCAATTCCATTGTCGCCACCGGCGCCACCAATTCCACCGCCGCGCTCAATGCGGCCTACAGCATGCTGGTCGCCATCAACGAGCCGGGGGCGGTGAACGCCATCGTCTGGTTCACGGACGGTATCCCCAACGGCATCACCGCCAACTACAATAACCGGAACGACAATGGGGAACTGGATCTGATCAAGAGCAGTTCGCCGTGCTCCAACAAGGACAATGACCGGCTCGGCGTGATCGCCTATGGCGGGCATCCGAATACCACGTCCAAGAACAGTTGGGGGATCTACAAACACACATCCACCAGCCTCACCGCCTCGGATGCGGCCATCTCCTATCTGA
>JADLCF010000207.1 GCA_020847315.1 Bryobacterales bacterium
GGGAGCTTGGATTTGGGCGGAAACGGCCGCTGTGGATACGGCGCTTCGGGCGTAGTACGAGACGGGGGCCAAGGAGGGAAATCGAGGGAACGGTTTCGCCGGAGTTCGGTTAGGATTGGAGTTGGGTAGCGATATTCAGATAGGCATATCCGATATGAGCAGTTCTCTCTCTGGCTTTCGCCGCGCTGCGGCAGGCTAGCCCGGCGGGGACTTGCAAGATGGAGCAGGTTTCCCTTGGCTGTAGTCTTGGCCCTGAGCACGGCGAGTTTCTACGAAGCGCGCGGACAGCGGCCGATTGAAAGCCCGGCCCTGTTCGAAGACCGTATTTCATTCACGGACAGGAGCGCAAACGCGTGTTTTTCCTGGTGTTTCCAGCAATGCCCGTCCATGACATTGAAGGGAGATGCGACACGCGTTGTGGGCAGAGGGCTCACATCGGAGCAGGACCTTCGCCCGGACGGTACGTTGCAGAACCCGGAGAAATATATCCAGGATGGGGTGATTGACGCGGTGGCGACGCTGCACCTCCGCCTGGATCCGCCTATCGGCCAGCCGGATGGATGGGGGGGCGAGCAGCCATGTGCTCCGTGGACGGTGAACAGCGAGATCAAAATTAACGGATTCAGCATTGACGCTCCTCTGGTGGTGGAGTATTGCACGTCCACGGGGAGGGCGAACCCGCAGCATCTCACGGTTCCCATTCCTGCGAAGTACCTGCGATTCGCGGTGAGAAACAAGAAGGGACTCCCCACTCCCAAAGAGAACACGCTCGAGATTCGGAGCTCCGCATCGAGCCATAGCCTCCCCGTGGAATGCGGCGATCACGCGAGCTACCAACTGAATGAAGCCTATGTCGAGTTCAAGGCGATGGCGCCGGTGCTGGCCGTTCATGGATGCTGTGGGGAAACGGAAAGCTGGTTCACGGGAGTGGAAACGGATCGTAAGACTGGAGACCAAAGTAACAACCCAAATTACCCGCCTCCCAGAATCGCGGAGGAGTTCGCCAACCGCCGGGCGGGCTTTCGAACCGCACGGTTTAGCTTTGATCCCAAGGCTGGTCAAGCAAAGATTGAGGGTGGCGCGCCGCATTTTGCGGAGGAAGTCATCCAAACCCTGCGGGAGTTCGGCTCACAAACGATCAATCTGTTGGCGCATAGCAAGGGCGGACTGCGGGCGCGGCATCTTCTCAGTTCCGCCGAGTGGCGAAATACGGGAGCGCGCTCGCTGGTCACTATCGCCACACCGCATTATGGAAGCGTGGTCGCGGAATGGGTGAAGGCACAGCGAGAATCGGCTCGGCGGGGTGAATACATCGGCCGGTTGCTGAGTTGGGCAACGGAGTTCACGGAGCAAGAGATCAACGAGCTGACACAGGACGGCGCGAATGCCATCGTGAACCGCCCGTACGCGGCTCCGCCAGAAAGCTTTGTCATTTCCGGCAAGAAGATCTCGCCGCGGTATTGGACCATCGGGGCGGACGCGGACCGTAACGGAGACCGGATCCTCGAGTTGGGTGAACTCGCAAACCTGACTCCCGATGGGTCTAGCTGGATTCCCGGAAAGCCGGGGGCTACCGCCGCTGTTGCTACGTTGGCCTACCGGATCGCCGGTTTGGACAAATACGTCTATACGGAAAAGACGCTCGAACCGAGGGCTATCTGCCCGGCGCTGCAGCCACCCTGCTGGACCGTGAACGTCCCCGTCCACCGCATCCGGGAAGTTCCCCACAATGAGGCCTTTCGGCCGAACGATATTGTGGTAACCCGGCGCAGCGCCGCTTATCGATTCCAGGAGGCGAAGTTCTATAGCGGCGGAGATGGGCAGAATCACCACTCAATCGGCAACTACTGGTTTACGGGGAGGGACGTTTATGACCTGTTTCGAACGGTTCCGAAATAGTGTACCGGGTGGGGCGTGGCGCTTACTGGCGATTTTGGCCGTTGCCCTATTGTTCACGTTGTCCTGCGCACAGCTTCCTCCGAAGTTCGCCGTCTCGAACGTAGAGGGGCGAGTGCGCGCTGCGGCCGTGCCGTTCGATCAAGGTTTTCGCATGCCGGAACTTGCCAAAGCCTGCGAAGGCCACTGGTATTGCGACCCGGCGCTTTATGGAAACGCCGCGTGGAAGGAAGTGGTGCTCACGTTGGAGTGCCGTTGTGAGAAATTCGGCTCCCGACGATACGGACAATTAGTTGAGAATGCCTACCTGATCGACAAAGCGACGCTGGCTGTACGCCCTGGCGGCGAGGAGAGGCGGGAAGAGAAGTACCGGCTGCCCAAAGGGAGTGGGATGCTAGGTGCGCTCCAGCACTCGGTACGCGACGAAAGAGGGTTGGTGGTGCGGGGCACACACATTGGCGCCAAAGGGAAGTATGGGCAAAGCCCTGGATTGATTCAATCCGATTCAGGAAATGGTTTGGCCACCTTGAGCTATAACGCGTTCGGGCGCGAGACCTACAGCCTGATTCCAAACCCCAGCCACCTTATCGGCTATGCCCATTGGGGCACCTTCTTCATCTCCGTTTTCGATGTCACAACCAGAGGAGAGGTTGGCAGCACGGCCATACGATATCGGGGCCTTGCTCCAGATGCTTTCGAGATTGATTTTTATGGCGAACACTTCCTTTTCAAATTTCCTTACGACGACTACCACGGCATTGCGATCTCCTTGCCCGAGTGAGTGGGAGGACGAATATATGGAACAGTTACGCCGCCTGGCCAATGACGCTATCTTATGGAATCGAGGGTTCTTCCCTCTGCTTGTGTTGCTTCTCTTGTTGAGTTCCAGCGTTGCCGGACAAACGGCGAGCGAGATCCGCGCGAGCAACCAGTACACGGAATCGACGCTTGTTCCCACCTCCGGATCGCCTGTGTTCATTGATGTTTTTGTGCCGGCGGGCGGGACGGGAAATCACGTTCGGATTCACAGGGTGGGCGGCAGTATCGCGGTGAGCCTTGTGCAGCCGAATGGGGCGGAGATCACTCCGGCCAACGCTTCGCAACTCGGTTACGAGTTCCTGGAAAGTGGCCCCAGCGATCAGGCGTCCACCCTCAGCCCACTCGATTCCGTGATGACGGCCAATGTCAGCATCATCCGGTTCGCCGCCAACTCGCCGGCGGGTGCCTACCGGGTGAAGGCGGTGGGCCAGAATCTGGCGCAGGAAGGCGGGGTCACCGTGCTGCACTTCGACGCGGCCTGTTTGCGCTACGGCGTAGGGGAGAGCGCCGATGCGGCACAGCCGGCGCCGATGGAGAACCGGATCATCGTCTTGCCGGATTCCGCGCCGGTGGAGATTCTTCCGGTTGAGCCTCATTTCAGCGTAGCGGAGGCCGCGCTCACTGGGCATGCGGATTGGTGGGGGACGCAACTCCCGGAGTTTCTCTCCAACAAGGCGATATACGGCGAGGAGGTGGCCCGCACGTGGCATCCCTACGGCATGATTGTCGAGTTCGAAGCCTTGGCCCCGATTGCGCTGGTGCATGGGTATACGAGCGATATACGTTACTGGAACAACGCGGTGGCGGACCCGGATGGCGAAACGATCGAAGTCGCGTTCATGACGCCCTTGGTTCGAGATCACGTAGGCTTCGAACGGATATCGACAGGCGGCAGTACCCGGAAATCCACCGGCCAGAAGAACATTCGCCCCGAAGAAGCGGCCAAGGTGAGCCACGAAATCGCCCAGGAACTCGGGAAGTTAGCAAAGAGGCATGGCGCAGACTATGTCAACGTTATATCCCACAGCCTTGGCGCTATCTGGTCCCGAGGGGCGCTTAGTGACCTATCCACAAACAATTCCGCCGCCTCCTTACCCGAGATCGGTGTCTTCAATTTGATCACCCTGGCCGCTCTCCACCGCGGTTCCGTTCTTGGGGAGATTCAGCATACGCTGCTCCAGTCTCCTCAATCGGGAGGAGCCTACTATGCCACGAACTACCCCTGGCGTCTCAAAATGGCGACGAAGGTAGGAGTGGGGCTGGGGCTAGCACCGTTTGACGAAACCGTGAGAGATACTACCACCTGGAAAGCGGAAGAATATGCTTCCCGATGGCAGGGAATTAGTGAATACAACGTTAGGGGAAAGTTGAACAAGACCGGCCTTTGGACGCTTCCCACAAGTTTTAACCAGAACGAGAATTGCGATGCCGATGGATTCGACATCGTGGAATGCGACAATCCGAACGAGTGCAAGAGGAACAAGGGATTTTGGCCGGTGTCTCGGAGGCGTGTCTTACAGACGCGCTCGAAGCTGATTCAAAGCGCGGAGAAGGTTGTTCTGGCGCGCCCTGGAGAGCAATTTCCGGAGAATGCCCGGTTGCAGTGCGGGCATGCCTACACACCGACCGGCAGTGGCATCGTGCGGGCCTGCCTGGTCGATGAAACGAACATCCATTCCACGCCAGGATGCCCCAATCGTAAGCCGCTCAACGATTTCACATTACGGACCTCCGGCATGTACTTCGAGCCGAACTTTCTTACATTTAGCGCCTCGATTCCTGAGGAGGCCCGAAGCGCGGGAGGGTATCTGCTTCGCAATCACACCGACATTGCGCATAGCAATATTGCTCGCGGCCTGATGGCGTCGATCCTTAACAGCCGCGAGCAAGGGAAACAGAGGGAGTGAAGCATGGCAGTTCCGGCTATTCCTCCTTTGCGGACGAGGGGTGGGCTTCTTGTGCTGGCGCTATTGCTTGGCGGGTTCACGGGAAGCGGCTTCACTCAGTTCCGCCCCATTCTCGATCACGCGAAGAGCCATTGTGTTTCCTTTCAATTTCCCAGATGGGATATCCGCAACATGTGGGACTACGGCGGGTTGGTTGAGCTCGAGTTCCGGACGACCGGCGATACGGATACCGCATTTCTTGTGGGCTTGAGAAGTGACACTTACCAGTACGAAGCAGGGAAGAGACTCTTCTGGTATTCCGATCAGAAGTACCTGATCTCAATGAAAACGCCTGGAGAGGTGCAGTCGGTTCCCGACGATATTTGGGAGGAAGCGGAGATCGTGAATCCTTATCGCTATTTGGCCACTTCGGAAGCCTTCCGCTTTGCCCATACGCTGCGGAATGGAGAGTTCGACCTAGCCAGCAGAACGGTGAAACTGCGTGGAAAGCATTGGGCTGGATGGATTCTCGATCATGCGGTCTACAACATTCCGAAGCGCTTCGTGGCGCTTCAAAGCATGAACGGGAAGCTCCTGTTCGATGGAGAGGTTTACGGAGGCCGGGCGTTCGTGCAGGTCTTCGATGTGGAGTCTGGAGAGGAACTGTTCTGGATTGAGGGTAAGTGGAACAAGCGCGGCTCCAGTGTTGTATTCGCACAGACGAAATGGATCCGCGACGATTTATTAGCCGTGACGTTCGACCCGGCATTGACACGAGGGACAGCGTTATGCAAAGTGCCGTAGAAATGGCCAAGTCGAAACGGCTCCATTCCTTCTTAGCGGCGCTTGCGCGACCGGCGATGCTTGCGCTTTTATGCGGCGCGTTCCCAGGGAACTGCCTGGCGCAATCCATCCCGATCCTTGATCATGCGAGAGCGAATTGTGGCGTCTTCCCATTTCCCAAATGGGACATCCACAACATGTGGGATTACAGTTCGATGGCGGATCTTGAGTTCCGGACGACCGGAGATTCGGAGGATGCGCTTCTAGTCGGTTTGCGAATCGAATCCTTCGAAACCGGCAAGCAGACCTTCTGGTTCTCCGACCAGAAGTATCTCATCTCCATGAAGAAGCCGGGGGAGGTGCAGAGCGTCCCGGACGCTGTTTGGGAAGAGGCGGAGATTGTCAATCGCTTCCAAAGCCCTTACACCCCGGAACTTGCCCGCCTAAAGCGCACGA
>JADLCF010000208.1 GCA_020847315.1 Bryobacterales bacterium
GCCGCGCGATCTCCCGCGCCGAGGAGACGCCGCGCGAATAGGCGTAAATCCAGATGGAAATGAGCAGCCGGGGCGGCCAGGCCTCGCGCCCCGAACCGCCCTCGTAGACCTTCACCTTCTTCTCGAAGCGGCTCAGATCGAGCCCGCCCACGAAGTCCCAGATGGCCCGCGCCGGATGCGACTCGTCGAGCATGCGCTCCACGTCCACGAGCACGAACATCGGTTGATCGCGCGCAATATGGCGGAAGCGGCGCCGCGCGACCGGTGGTGCGCCGGCGGGGGCGGTACCGACGGCGGGGGCGGACGCATCGGACCCCGGGGTATCGGAAGCCTCGGGCAAGCGCTCGGCTGCATCGAAGGAAAGCTTACACTCCGAAAACAGACTCATGCCTCTATTTTACGAGCGAACAAACAAAACCGGCCAGGAATGTTTCGGAGGAGGGGTTGGTTTTTTCACAGCTTCCAGGCTACGCTTTCCAGATCCGCGAATGTCACCGGTTGCGAATCGGGTATTGGCATCGATCCAGCCGGTTAGAAACTGCACACCGAAGGGGCTCCACGGCACGAAGCCTATTCCAAGTTCCTCGCACGCCGGGATGACTTCCTTCTCAGGCCCGCGCCAAAGCATGGAGTATTCGCTTTGGACGGCGGTCACGGACAGTGCCGCGTGAGCGCGCCGCAGCGTCTGAAGCCCCATTTCGGACAGCCCCCAGTGCAGAACCTTGCCTTGGATCATCAGGTCCTTCACCGCGCCGGCAACGTCCTCGATTGGGACTCCAGGGTCAACGCGATGTTGATAGAGGAGATCGATGCGGTCAGTGCGAAGGCGCTTGAGCGAGCCCTCGACAGCGAGCTTGATGTGCTCGGGCTTGCTGTTGAGTCCCTGGCGCTGCTCACCGGTCTCAGGATCAATGTTCCAGCCGAACTTGGAGGTGATGACAACACGGTTCCGGAACGGCTGGATCGCCTCGCCGAGGATGCGCTCGCACTCGTGAGGGCCGTAGGCTTCCGCCGTGTCGAAGAAGGTGACTCCGCAGTCGTAGGTTGCCCGGATAAGTGCGATCTGCTCCGGCCGGTAGGGAACCGTTGTATCGTACTTGCGGCTGTTGTTCTGGACGCCTAGCCCGATGCTTGAGACCTCCAAGTTGCCGAGTTTGCGGCGGTCGATCGTCCTCGCTGCGGCGCCAGGCGATGGCGCCTGCGCAGTCGCCGAGGTGGAAATGCCACCCAAGACCGGCGCGGCGGCCAGAACTCCCGCGGACTGTAGCAATGAGCGCCGGCCGACGTTGCTTTTGGGTTCTGATACCATCGTGCAATTTCTCTTTCAATGAAGCGCCATCGATGTTGCCAGGCGCATTACGCCTCCGGGATCACCTTCCCGTAGTTTTCGAGCGTGATGCTGTCGGGATCCGGGCCGCGCCGGACTCCGGTATCGAGGGCGTTGATCGCGGCGACCTGTTCCTTTGCAAGCTCGAAGTCAAAGACGGCAGAGTTTTCTTCAATGCGGGCGGGCTTTACTGACTTCGGGATCGCCGAGCGACCCTCCTGAAGATGCCAGCGGAGCATCACCTGCGCAGCGGACTTGTTGTGCAGGCGCGCGATTTCAAGCAGCACCGGATCATCAAAGGCGCTCCTTTCACCACCCCAGTAAGAAGTGATGCCGCCTATGGGCGACCACGCTTGGGTGGCGATGCCGCGCTCCGCGTGCACGCGCCGTAGCGCGGTCTGCTGGAAGTACGGATGCACCTCAATCTGATTGACGGCGGGTACTACGGACGCCCGAGCGAGCAGGCGGTCCAAGTGCTCGGGCATGAAGTTGCTCACGCCGATCGCGCGTACGCGACCCTCGGCAAGCAGTTTCTCAAGTGCCCGGTAAGCGTCGAGCGTGCGCTCGAACGCAGAGCTAAGAGGCTGGTGCAGAAGCAGTAGGTCGAGTTGATCGACCCCGAGCTTGCAGGCGCCTTTGTCGAACGCGTGCAGCGTGGCATCGTAGCCGTAGTCGCTGATCCAGATCTTCGTCTCGATAAATACCTCGCTGCGCGGGATGCCGGAGCGGCGGATCCCTTCGCCAACCTCACGCTCGTTCAAGTAGGCAGCGGCGGTGTCGATGAGCCGGTAACCAGTCCTGAGAGCGGCTTCGACGGCGCCCACTGTGTCGGCTGGCGAGCTTTGAAATACGCCGAGACCGAGCGCGGGCAACTCGACCCCGTTGTTCAGCGTGATGCGAGGCGTTGGGTTGGTCTTCGTCATGGCTTCTACGTCCAGATTAGAGCCACGGGCGCCGCGGCCGTTATCCTGAACCTGCCGAGTTTTAGCCTATTCCTGTCGATACCTGGAAAAAGTGGCCGCTGGAGAGGTACTCTTGGTTCAAGGAGCGATTGTGCCCGACTCTGCCCGAACCTTCGCCGCTGAATCCAAATGGCTGGAAGCGCTCAAGGAAGAACTAACTGATCGTATTGCGGCACAGGTTGGCGAGGAAGAGAGGCGGATTACCGTGGTACCGGGACTCACCGTGCACCGGCGAACCGCTCCAACTCCGCCCTGCTCCATGACGTACGAGCCGAGCGTGATCTTGACGGCGCAGGGCTGCAAACAAGTTCAAATCGGCGGCCAGACCATTACCTATGGCTCGTCGCACTACCTGCTGGCGTCCGTAGCACTTCCGGCAGTGGCCAGAGTTGTAGAAGCGAGTGAGCAAGCTCCTTGTCTTGCCGTGTCGTTGAAGCTGCGAATGCAGGTCGTCAGGGAACTGCTCGGCCGCGAAGAGATTGCTGTTGCTCCCACAGTGGAAAAGGGGCTGGCCGTGGGAGTAGGAGAGCTGACTGTGGAGTTGCTCGACTCTTTTTGCCGGCTGATGCGCCTCTTGGATCGTCCCCATGAGATTGGGTTCCTGCATGGTCTGATTGAACGCGAGATTGTCTTCCGGGTCCTTGAAGGGCCAGGCGGCGCTCGCCTTCGGGCCATTGCCACGTTAGGCGATCAGAGCCAGCGGACGTCGAAAGTCATCGCCTGGATCAAAGAGAACTATGCAAAACCGCTTCGGGTGGAGGAGCTCGCCGAAATCGCCGGCATGGGCGTCTCCACGCTGCATCATCATTTCCGTGCATTGACGGCAATGAGCCCCCTCCAGTATCAGAAACAGATCCGGCTGCAGGAAGCCCGGGCGCGTATGTCGATTCAGGGGCTGGATGCCGGCAGCGCGGCATTGGAAGTCGGCTACGAAAGCGCGAGCCAGTTCACCCGCGAATACAAGCGCCTATTTGGCCAAACGCCGATGAGGGATTCCCGCATACTCCGTTCGGCAGAGCCTGCACGAGTGGAGGCGCTGGCAGCTCGCTAACGCCTGTGGTGGACGAAGTGCCTATCCTGTTCTCAAGCGCTTTGGAGAACAAGAGGTCTGAGTTCATCCAGAGCGGGGCCCTTACAGGCGTTGACGCGGAGAGGGCGAGGCACAGCGCGTTTTTTACACCCGCTTCATCGACAACGGGGGACTACGGTGGCTCCTGCCTCGTCTCCCAATCGAAGATGGAATTCCGCTTAGAGAATAGCCACTGCCCGTTCTCACGCACGAATTCATCGTTGTAGTGCACGCCGAAAGTAGTCATCGTGCGCCTGCCGTTCGCGTTGCTCACCAGGTTGACCGTGCAATAGGAGATTCCCGTGGCTTTGTCTCCGTCTATCTGAGCAATGCTTTGGCCGTTGAAGTGGTACACGGTTTCAAAATTCTTCAGGAAGTTCTCGAATGCTTCTCCGATCTGCTGAGGGCCTTCCAGACGCGAGGTCCGTTGGCCCTTTTCGCCGCCCGACGCAGTGCGGCGGTAAGACTCCAGCACCGCCGTCTTCGTGAACAACTCAACCTGCTTCCACGGCTGCTTCTGATCAGCCAAAATGGAGAACCGGTCGAGAAGTTCTTTGATGGCAGCTTTGTCTTCGAGGGTTTGCGACTTCATTCGGTTCTCCTGATCCGGCGTCCTCACAGCTTGGCCGCAAGCGGTATTCAACAGTGCGGCAATCAGGCAGAGCATGCCGACTCGAACGATGAAAGGGGAACTCATTGTCGTGCTCCTTGGGTTCGATCCGCTACTGAATCTACCGCTGCGGCAAAGGGGACAGACCGTGACTCCCCTTCGAGCTTGTGCCCAGCTTTGCGCCGATGTCGGTGATGGCCAGGAGTTGTTCGCTCGTACGGGCGCCCTGTACGCGAATCGCAGCGAAACCGCTTTCAATTTCCTTCATCTCGCCCGCGCTCAAGGTCAGTTTCAGAGCGTCAAGGTTCTCGTTGAGGTGATTCAGATTCGTGGTGCCGGGAATTGGAACGATTGAGGGATGGCGCGCCATCAGCCATGCCAGCGCCACCTGTCCCGGCTTCGCCTCCCGGCGTTTGCCGACGCGCTCCAGCAACTCGACGACAGGCC
>JADLCF010000209.1 GCA_020847315.1 Bryobacterales bacterium
AAAGCCGGATTGGTGTGGATCTTGAATGCGTTTCACGTTGCCAATCATGTTGACTCATCTTCTCCGCCCCCTCAAGGTCAGTAATTCCGGATGGGGTAGGTGTCTCAATCATGTTGGCAGAGAGGGGCCATGTTCGATCACAAAGAAGCAGTAGAGCGTACGGAAGCTCATGGTTGGAACCGTGAAGAAATCGAACGCCGCGATCACCTCCCTGTGGTTGTGCAAGAAGGTCAGCCACTGCTTCGCCTTATCCGGCCTCCCTTGTGGCCGAAGTCGCTCCAGGTACCGAGACACACTGGCCTCAGAAACGTCGAAGCCGAGTTGGAGCAATTCGCCGTGGATGCGAGGCGCACCCCAGCGCGGGTTCTCACACTTCATTCGTAGGATCAGCGAACGCACTTCGGTGCTTAGACCAGGGCGGCCAGCAGTTCCTCTGGAACGCCATCGCCAGAGTAACCAAAAGCCGGCGCGGTGCCAGGAAACGACGGTCTCCGGCTTCACCACGATAAGAACATCGGTCCAGCAGGGGTAAATTTCCTTAAGGAATCTCCAGAAGAAGCGATCCGCCGGTTCGAGTTTCGGGCGAGGCTGCTTTCGCTTGAAGACCACCAATTGCTGCCGCAAAACAGCATATTCCAATGCGAGCCTGTGCCGGGGTAGGAGGAGAGCCCAAAGGTACGTAGCAAACGCCGCCAAGATCGATCTCATCTAGCACATGGTATCGGGCCCGCACGAAGCGACAAAGACGCAGGGTCTCAAGTCGCTGAATCTACATCCCGATGACTCTTCGACGATCGACAGGCCCACGAGATCTCCACGTACGAGTCCCCGATTCTACGCACTGATGGATTTCGCGGACCGACACGGATGCTCGTGAGAGCTCACAGTGCCGTTTGTGTGTCGCGGCAGACAACTTCAACAAAGGCTGGAACGGCTTTGTGCAGGACTCGCAGTTGGTCGACAAACGTCCGCTTGATGTCCGCCGCCTGCTCACGAAGGACCTCGACCACGGAGTGAGGATGAGAAGCGTACAGGTTCTTCAAGAACAGGCTGGGACCGACGGCAGTGACCCGCCAAGGTTGCGTCGCACTCGGGGGAAAGTGCTTGAGGTTGTAGGTAACAAGCAACCGCGCCTTCGCGTGTGCGGCTGCTGCCAACACGTGGCGGTCCTTGGCATCGTTTGTCATCGCCGAGACCAAGGGTTCAAAGCCTTCAATCCAGGCCTCAGGGAAATGCTCTCGCAGCCTCGATTCGAGATGTGCAATGCGGCTCGGTGCGATATTGAATTGGCCGCCAAGGGTTCGCCGCACCTCGGCCATAATCTCGGCTGACCAGAGCGGACGATATAGCTCCGGCCCTTCGGCCAAACGCAATAGCGTATCGCGCAAGGGTGCTTGTACCAAGACGTTGGCGTCGAGAACCGCTGCTGGGCGAATTGCCAATGCTCAACCTCTATTCGTCTTGCGCGCCCTCGGGCAGAATCACCGTGTCGTAGGTGCCCGCCTCCACATCCTCGCGCGCCAGGCGCTTGACGGCTTCATGGCGGACGCGGTCACGTTCAGCTTTGTATTCGAGCAGATCTGACAAGTACACGCGACGATGCGAGCCAACCATGTGAAACGCCAGTTTGCCGTCTTCGAGCAGCCGCACCAGAAACGGGCGCGAAACACCGAGGATGTTCGCGGCTCTCTGGGTAGTGAGTTCGTGGTGTTCCGCGACGACAGAGACAGCCTTCCCCGCTTCCATATTGCGGGCGATCTCCGCCAGCAGAGTTCGTACGGACGCCGGGATGGCCACCGACTCGCCACCCTTCCCTACGAGTTTCGCGGAACTATTCTGCGCGAGGCGGCGCAAGGCCCGCAACTGGTTCGCATCAGCGGTAGGTTTCGAAGTGGGCGTATTGAGAGTTGGCACTTTTGCCTCCGTCCCTAGTATTGCATAAACGAGATAAGTGAAATAAACGCACACAGTGTGGCGTGGCGGTCGGCAAAATTCCGTGCGCCAGCGGAAACAACTTCTTACATGGGGATGCAAAACGGATGCCCTGAAACGCTCTCGCTTCGACAGAAGCGCCGTGATCGATCCCAACCGCGAAACCATGCTTGCGGTTACTCGGATTTCGGCATCCGGGCGTTAGCAATCGCTGAGGAAAGACTTCTGACGCTCCTCGCCGCGCAGTTCCAAGCACTCTCGGGACACCTGCACCATCCGACGGAGCTTCGGACACACGGGGGCAATCGCCGTCATCCACTGCATCAGCATCGCCCGAAATCTGCGCGGCCGGGAGTACTCGGTGCAGCCAAGCTGACCCTGAAGACCCTGTGGGCCAAAGAGGGGAATGGACTGGCGCGGCTTTGCCGTGAAGGATCGGTAAGTGACCCACAGGTACAGATCCAGTGCTCCAGGCGAGGCGGCAAGAAGACGGATTGCCTCAAGATCGGTAGGGATCGGATGTTGGATGATCTCACGAAAGAACTCGTCGCTCAAGACGATGACATTCTCCCGCCACTCCGCCGGGGAACTTCGCGATGAATCGCGGTCGAACCATATGTGGGTCTCGCGCACAAAATGGAATCGGGCTCTGGAGAAGAGTTTGGCACCTTGGGTCGTTCGTTCGCTGCCGAAGAAGATCGTGGAACCGAAGATCCGTTCGATGCCGGCCACCAGACGCCGGTATTCCTGCCCTCCCTTCTGCATGCCAAACATCTCCAACATTTCCGCACCGGATCGGAATTGAAGAGTCTGGCTCTGCTGGCGGACAGCGAGCGTCGCGAGGAATATCAGAATCAGCCTGTCTTGCCCGAACGGGAGACCGAAGTCGGGATGACCCAGCAATTGAAGCTTGAACTTGCCGTTTTGACGTTCGAAAAGGAGTTGCCTGCGAGGAGGGCGCCGCATCGGCAAACCACAAAGCACGAACGGCCGCGACGTGAACCCAAGCCGCTCACCGCACCTTTCGGGGTCGGCCCGAATCAGATCGACGCGCTCCAATTGCCGTTGCCGGTACTTGGAGATCAAGAGCTGCGGCGTCTGATTCTGGACAAGATCGCCCACCCGCTGAAATCCGTTTGTGGAGCCGCCACCTGGCGGTATACTTCTCTTGCGCACTCGAGACGCACCTCTCCTGTGAGGGTTCCCGTAACGCCGTGAGGAGCCACGGGAACCGAGATTTTTGGTCACCGAGGATGCTGTGCTAATCGAGTTGAAATGAGAGGCCAATGTACCTCGTTTGTACCTCGATTAGCAGGGTCGAGAGGTCGAAATACTGATACGGCAAGACTTGGCAGAGACGGGAAGTCGCGACAGAGACGGTTAAGTCTATTGGATTCAGAGATCGGACTCTTTCCCAAGCTGGACGTCGTGGGTTCGAGTCCCATCTCCCGCTCCATTTTCAATCACTTACAGACCTTGCCGATTCCTCCGTACCACTGATGCCACGTTAAGCGACGGGCTTTACACCCAGCACTGCATCCTCCAACCGATTCACTGCGGTTGCCCTTTGGCCCACCGATGTCTGCGTGTACACTTTCACGTTCACGCCCACATCGTGGCCCAACTGGTCGGCGACGACTTTGGGGTCTGTGCCGGTATGATTTAGCAAGGAAGAACAGGTACGCCGGAGTACCCGGAAATCCACCCAATGCAAGCCGAGCTTCTTGAGTACCGGCTTGATCGCGCGCTGAAGAAAGTTCGCGACCTGGAGAGGGGACTCGGGATTCTCGGAAGCAAAGACCCACCCCTTCGAACCTCCGTCCGGGCAAACTCCGCGCCACTGTTCGATTTCGTCCAAGAGAGAATCTGGGAGAGACACTTTCCGCTCTGCGCGGTGGGATTTCGGGGTGTCGATCACGCCCCGATAAGTTCGTCGCTGGACCTGGAATGTGCCATCCTTCAGATCTGCCCATTGAAGCGCCAGGATCTCCCCTGGACGCATCCCTGCTAACGCCGAGAGCTTAGCAATCAATCGGTCCCGCAGGGGCAGCACCGATAGAAGGTTTCGTAACTGGTCGAGCGTCAGCATATCTCTGTTTGGCTTTCGCGCCTCACGCGCAATGTGCAGACTGCCGCAAGGGTTCACATCCAGCAGCCCATCTTCTATTGCCATGGCAAAGATCAGTTTCAAATCGGACCGCAGCTGCTTTACCGTGGATTCGCTAAGGCCCTCCTTCACCTTGGAATTGAGATACTCCTGCAGTTCCTTCCGGTTAAACGAATGCAGTGGCCGACCACCGAGATCTTTGATGATGTAGGCGTTCAGCCGGTCAGTATTCGTTCGAGCCGTCGATCCTTTCCACCGGCCCAACTTGTGTGGCAGGTAGGAGTTCTTCACGAAGGATCCGAGAGACTGATGAGTGATCTTGTGCTCGAAGACTCGATTGTTCTCGGGCTCCAGAGGCTCCGAGAGAGTCCGTTCGGCCTGGCTCCTGGTCATCTTCGAGACAGGCCCAAGGACTCATGAGCATTCCGTTCCGTCAATGTCACGAAATCTCCCAATCCACTTCTTCACTCCACCCGAAACTCGGGCAGTCACTGTTCCCTTCTGTAATCGCTTTCTGCGACGCATGGAGTTTATTACCTTTCCACGCGTCCACTGAAGACGATCACGGTTCGCTTCAAGGCTGGAAATCGCCGGTTCTTATATCCTGCTCTATGTTCTTGAGTGTACTTTCGAGTTTTGGTGCATTTTTCGGTGTTTTCCGGTGCACCTAGCGCTTAGGCGGTTCAGGCGAAAAAACGCAGCGAAACTCGAAATGGCAGCGAAACCGCGGTTTTCTTTTAGTGCCTGAGCGGTCCAACACGTACCGCCCTCGCTTGCATTCACACCAAGGAATCCCATATAACTGAGTTCGAAACTATGACGCAGACAGCGCTAATTCGGGGTGAGCTGGCCATTGCAACTCACAGAAACCGTTAGCAACGGACTCCCCCAGCCTGGTCAATTGGTTTGGGTGAGGCAACGACGGTATCTCGTTGAAGACATTTCGAAAGGCCCCAATCCCGGCGACTCGAAACTCGTCTCCCTGGCGTGCGTAGACGATGACGCGCAGGGCCAGGAATTGCAGGTTCTTTGGGAGCTGGAGCTCGACGCGAAGATCCTACATTCCGAGGACTGGCGAAAGGTCACCGAACGCGGATTTGATTCCCAGACCCGCTTCGCGGCCTATCTCAACACGCTCAAGTGGAACTCCGTCACGGCCACTGACCCCACACTCTTTCAAGCCCCATTCCGCGCGGGCATCATGCTGTCGGCCTATCAGTTGGAGCCGCTCCGCAAGGCCCTCAAGCTTCCCCGCGTGAACCTCTTCATTGCCGATGACGTTGGTCTCGGGAAGACCATCGAAGCCGGTTTGATCGCCCGTGAATTGCTGCTTCGGAAGAAAGCGCGGGAGATCGTTGTCGCCTGCCCGCCGTCGATGCTCTACCAGTGGCAGGATGAACTCGCCAGCCGTTTCGGGTTACAGTTTGAGATCCTGGACCGGGAGTATGTCCGCAAGATTCGCCAGGATCGCGGATTCGGCATCAATCCCTGGAAGACGCATCCCCGCTTCCTTGTCTCCCATAATCTGCTGATCGATGAGAGCTACCGGGAGCCCTTGCGCGACTGGCTGAAGCCCGACGCGTCCCGCATCCTGCGCCCCGGCACCCTGCTCATTCTCGACGAAGCCCACCATGCGGCGCCAGCCAGTGGCCAGCGCTACGCGATCGATTCCAAGATCACCCGCGCCATCCGTGAGATCGCGCCGCTCTTTGAGCACCGTCTCTTTCTTTCGGCAACCCCCCACAACGGGCATTCCAACAGCTTTACAGCCTTGCTCGAGCTGCTGGATCCGCAACGTTTCGTCCGCGGTGCGCCGGTGCTAAAAGGCAATCTGGACGACGTCATGGTCCGCCGCCTTAAGGAAGACCTCAGGCAAGCAGGAGAGGACTTCGCGCTCCGCAAGGCAGAGCAGATTGAAATCACAGGTCTCTCCCCGGACGCCCCGGAACTCCGTCTTCAGGAATTGCTGGAGCAATACCGGCAATTGCGCGAGCAGCGCCTGGCGGGAGAGACCAAACGGCAGCAGGCAGCCGCGGGCCTGCTGATCTGCGGACTCCAACAGCGTCTCTTCTCCTCCGTAGAGGCATTCGCGCGAACGCTCAAGGTTCATCGCCGAACCGTAACCCGGCAGTGGGAGAAAGCCGAGACGGAGATCAGTCCGGCTGTGGCAAAGGAAACAGATCTTGACGAGACCCAACTCGATCTCCTCGCCGCCGCACCCGATGCAGACGACGAACGCTCCACTCTCAGCGAAGAGGACCTCGAACGCGAGGAGGAGCAGCAGTTCGAGGCGGCGTCCGTCGCCGCGGAATCTGTCAGCCGGGACGCCATAGCCCGCGCGCTCTTTGAGCAGGAGCAGCGGCTTCTGGAAGAGATGGCAGCCATCGCCGACGAGCGTCGCTACGGCCCAGACGCACGGGTGAGCCGCCTGCTCCGATGGATTGAGGAGCAGATGTGCCCCGGCCTGCTGGCCGCACCCAAGGAAGGCAGCAATCCGCCACAGTGGAACGAACTCCGCATCCTGATATTTACCGAATACGAAGCGACGAAAACCTACCTAAAGCAACAGTTGGAGAACGCCATCGCCGGAACAGACCGCGCCGGTGAGAGGATCATGGTCTACAGCGGCGCCACCAATCCGAAGGACCGGGAGCGCATCAAGCTGGCCTTCAATACGGACCCCGCGAAGCATCCAGTCCGCATCCTTCTGGCCACCGATGCCGCCCGCGAAGGTCTGAACCTCCAGGCCCATTGCTGGAACCTGTTTCACTTTGATCTCCCTTGGAACCCCAGCAGGCTCGAGCAGCGTAACGGCCGTATTGACCGAAAACTCCAACCCAAGCCGGAAGTATTCTGCCATTACTTCGTCTACGCTCAGCGTCCGGAAGATCGAATCCTGGCCACCCTCGTGCGCAAGACGGAAACCATCAAGCGGGAACTTGGCAGCCTATCAAAGGTGCTCGACGCTCGCCTCACCGCCATCCTGAAGTACGGCATCAAGCGAGCCGATGTGGATCGCGTTGCCCAGGAGATTGAATCTGCGGATCTCGACGAAGTCTATAAGCAGACTGTCGCGGAAGAACTGGAATCCGCAAGGAAGCGCGAGGTTGAGTTCAAGTCGGAATTGGACACCCTCCGCAACCTGCTGGAAAAGTCCAAACGTCAGGTCGGTTTCGACAAAGACGAGTTCCGCAATGCAATCTCGTGCTCCCTGGAACTCATGGGGGCTCGCTCCCTCAAAGCAGAACAAAACGGCGACGAGCCCCATTGGCAGGTGCCGCCGCTCCATGAGCATCTCGCGGGTGGTTCCGGGTGGGAAACGGTAATGGACACCCTGCGGAAGCCGAATACAGACCGGCTGAAACCCGCCGAGTGGCGTCGCGACGCGCCCATTCGTCCCGTCGTGTTCGAAGACACCGGCAGGCTGAATGAGGACACCGTCCACTTGCACCTGGAACATCCGTTGGCGCGCCGTTTGCTCGCGCGGTTCTCATCCCAGGGCTTTATCCACCACGATCTTTCCCGTGCCTGCTTCGCGCAGACCGAGGACCCCATTCCTCGTGTGGTGCTTCTTGGCAGGTTGCTGCTCTTCGGAAACGCCGCAGCCCGGCTTCATGAAGAGATTATCCCCGTTACCGCCCGTTGGGTAGATCCCGCGGTGCGCAAGGGCGTGCTCGCTCCCTACGCCAAGGATGCGGAGTCGCGGACCCTCTCGCTGCTGGAGGCAAGCTTGCGCACCGCGCCGCGCGAGATTCCGGCCACGCAATCCAAACGGCTTCTCGAAACCGCCCCGGTAGACGTCGAGCAGCTTCTCCCCCAGCTGGAGAAGCGCGCCGAAGAGTACGCAGCCGACGCCATCCGGAAGCTTTCAGCCCGCGCCGGCGCGGAGGCCAAGGCGATGCGCGAGATCCTCGAAGGGCAGCAGACCCGCGTGGCCCGCGAGATCCACAAGTACGAACAGATGAATACCGCCCAGCTTCGCCTGGAGTTTGCCAACCGCGACGACGAAATCCGCCAGTTAGAGGAGAACCGGAAATTCTGGAAGCAGCGTCTCGACGCGCTTCCCGCAGAACTGGACGCCGAACCGCAGCGGGTCCGCGAGGTCTACACGGTCAAGGCACAGCGGGTAGAGCCCGTCGGACTCGTCTATCTGTGGCCCGTCACGGGATAGGCGCAGGAACAGGATCAGCCCATGCCACGCGATTTCGGAGAAGAAGCTCACCTGCAATGGCTCGGTTACGTGCAGCCGGAAGGGCTGGTTGTATCGGTCCCTGCCCTCCTGGAAGCACAGGCGCACCTGGATAAGTCCAGCGAGTCAGAACTTCACCGCCAGTTCCTTGAATTCCTTGCCCAGGACGGCAAAGGGGAACGCGAACCGCGCATTCCGAATTTCCACGACTTCGCCCTGCGCTTCCTCCAGTGGCCGGAGAAATCCTTCGCAGACTTCCGGAACGGCGCACCCACCCCGGACGAACTTACCGTGGCGATGCCGGATTACGGCGAAACCCTCCGGCCCACCTACGCACTGCGCAAGTATCGGGATTCGGAATTGGGCCCCACATGGTTTCTGCTGGTGCAGGAACTGGCAGACGGACGCGATTTCGACGAAGCCTTCCAGCTTGGAAATAGCTACTGGCACACCTCCGCTCAGGCGCGCATGGAGCGGCTGCTCCGGGATTCCGGCATCCCCACCGGTCTTCTGTTCAACGGGAAAGCGTTCCGGCTGGTCTATGCGCCGCACGGGGAATCCTCCGGTCACATCACGTTCTCGGTATCAGAGATGATGTCCGTCGCCGGGCGGCCCATCCTTGCGGCACTCCATTTGCTCCTCGGCAGGGCGCGCCTGTTTCAGGTGGCCCAAGAGCTCCGGCTTCCGAAGATCCTGGAGAACAGCCGGAAGTATCAGAACGAAGTCTCGACGAAGCTGGCCAGCCAGGTCACGGAAGCGCTGTACCTCCTGCTCCGCGGCTTCCAGTCCGCCGACGGCCAGACCCATGGCGCATTGCTCAAGCAAACGCTGCGGGATGACCCCAATCGCATTTACCAGGCGCTGCTCACCACGCTGATGCGGCTGGTGTTTGTGCTCTACGCCGAAGACCGCGGCCTGCTCCCAAACGATGAGGTCTATATCCGCCACTACTCCGTCACCGGCCTTTGGAAGCGGCTGCGGGAGGAGCACGGGCAGTATGCGGACACCATGGAGCAACGCTTCGGCGCTTGGGCGCATCTGCTCACGCTCTTCCGGGTGATCTACCGCGGCGGGAACTACGGCGCCATGCGGATTCCCGCGCGCCGCGGCTACCTCTTTGACCCGGACCGCTATCCCTTTCTCGAAGGGCGACAATCCTCCCGCGATGCCATTGGCGAATTGCCCTTGGTATCGGACGCCGTCGTCTTCGAGGTGCTCAACCGTTTGCTGGTGCTGAATGGTGAGCGCCTCAGCTACCGTTCGCTCGACGTGGAACAGATCGGCAGCGTCTACGAAGCCATCATGGGCTTCCGGCTGGAGATCGCTTCCGGCCGCTCCGTCGCGCTGTACTCTCCGAAGCGCAGCAAGGGCGGCGCATCCGTTCACATCGATCTTGATGAGTTATTGGCACAATCCGCCGGAAAGCGCGCGGAGTGGGTAAAGGCAAAGACCGGCATCAAGCTCACTGGCCGCATGGTCACGGCAGTGAAAGAGTCCCGGACCGCGGAGGACCTCTGCCTTGCTCTGGAATCGCGTATTGACAAGGGAGCGTCTCCCGCGGTGGTTCCGAAGGGTTCGATGGTTCTACAGCCTTCCGAGGAGCGGCGCAGCAGTGGGTCGCACTATACCCCGCGTTCGCTCACTGGCCCGATCGTGGAGACCACGCTGCGACCGGTGCTGGAGCAGCTAGGCTCGAATCCCAAGCCGGAGCGGATTCTAGCTCTCAAAGTCTGTGACCCGGCGATGGGCTCGGGGGCATTTCTGGTGGAAGTCTGCCGCCAGCTTGCCGAGCATTTGGTGGCTGCCTGGCGTCATCACAAAGCGACACCGGATCTCCCCCCGGACGAAGAAGAGATTCTGCACGCCCGGCGCATCGTGGCGCAGCGCTGCCTATATGGCGTAGATCGCAACCCCATGGCGGTAGACCTGGCCAAGCTCTCACTGTGGCTTGCGACCCTAGCCAAGGACCACCCCTTTACCTTCCTCGACCATTCCTTCCGCTGCGGGGATTCCTTGCTTGGGCTCACGTTGCGCCAGATTGCAGCGTTCCATTGGGAAGACATTTCGCTGGTTCCGCTGCTTTCGGAGCATCTGAACAAGGAGCTCGCCAGCGTCACCCGCGCTCGGCAGGAGATCCTTGCAGCGCGCGACGAAATTCCCTATGCCGAATTGGAGCAGCGTCTCGCGGTGGCCGAGGAGCGTCTTGCTGGGATACGTCCCATTGGAGACGCCGTGCTCGCCGCGTTCTTCCGAGGCAGCAACGCCCGAACGCGGAAAGAACAGCGCGACGAACTACTTCGCGAATGCGAGGTCTATCTGAACCCAAGCGGAGACCTGGATCAGTCACAAGCGTTTGCAGGTATCGGACGAGCGCTTCATACCGTAGAGAAGCCGTTCGTCCCGTTCCACTGGGAGTTAGAGTTTCCGGAGGTTTTTCCAACGTATGCGAGTGGATCGCAGCGCCGCGGATTCGATGCCATCGTGGGCAATCCACCGTTTGCGGGAAAGAACACCCTGCAGCATGGCAACGTGGAACACTACCCCGTCTGGTTGCAGCAATTGCACGAGGAGAGCCACGGAAACGCAGACTTGGCTGCGCACTTCTTCCGGCGCGCATTCACACGGCTCCGTCCTGAAGGCGCCTTCGGACTTATTGCTACGAACACCATCAGCCAAGGCGACACGCGAAGCACTGGTTTGCGTTGGATCTGTACACACGAGGGGGCCATCTACAGTGCGACAAAGCGCTACAAGTGGCCCGGTGCGGCTGCGGTTGTGGTGAGCGTCGTTCACGTTGTTCGAGGCGCATACGCTAGTGCATTTGTCCTTGACGGCAGGGTTGTCCCCACTATAACTGCTTTCCTTTTCCATGCTGGTGGAAATGAAGATCCGGTCCGGCTCAAGGCCAACGCGGACCGGAGCTTTCAAGGTAGCATCGTGCTCGGCATGGGCTTCACGTTCGACGATACCGATACCTCAGGAGTGGCATCGCCAATTTCCGAAATGCACCGGCTGATCGCGAAGGATCCACGAAATGCCGAGCGAATCTTCCCCTACATTGGCGGCGAAGAGGTGAACAATAGTCCCTCACATTGCTTTCATCGTTACGTGATCAACTTAGAGGACTTCCCATTACTACGCAGCCAGCAGGGCCAAAGCTGGTTCCAATCGACGGAGCAAGAACAGCGAGCGCAACTGCGGGAAGGAATAGTGGCTCCGGACTACCCATTTTCGGTTGCAGCGGATTGGCAAGACTTGGTTGAGGTGCTCCGCCAGAGAGTGAAACCTGAGCGCGATCGGCTTGGCGACAACCCGGACGGTCGAAGACGAAAGAAATTCTGGTGGCAATGGGGTCGGTACACACCCGCGCTCTTTGAATCACTCTCTCGTCTTCGGAGCATCCTCGTCACCAATTGCGGTGCAACTCCGCACGCGTCGTTCGCATATCTGCCCACAAATATGGTCTTTTCGCATTCCCTCGCTCTAATTGCGCACCAATCCTCCTCCTCTTTTGCCATCCTCCAATCCCGCATCCACGAGATCTGGGCGCGGTTCTTTGGGTCATCGCTGGAAGACCGGCTCCGATACACGCCCTCCGACTGCTTCGAGACCTTCCCCTTCCCGCCAGATTGGGAAGCGAACGCCGAACTGGAGGCGATCGGCAAGGAATACTACGAGACCCGCGCCAGCCTCATGGTGGCCAACGACGAGGGTCTCACCAAGACCTACAATCGCTTCCATGATCCGAACGAGGATTCCCCGGCGATCCTCCAGCTTCGGGAACTGCACAAGGCGATGGACCGTGCCGTTTTGAAAGCCTACGGCTGGGACCTCTCGATACCGCCCTGCGACTTCGTGCTGGACTACGAGGACGAGGACGACGAAGAGGGGAGCCGCCGTCGCAAGCCCTGGCGCTATCGCTGGCCCGATGACTTCCGCGATGAGGTGCTCGCCCGCCTCCTCCATCTGAACCAGGAGCGCGCCCAGCAGGAAGCTCTGGAAGCGGCACGCGCCACCACCCCCAGCGCGCCATCCCGCCGCGGCAGAACGCGGCGCACAGAGGCAAGCGCGCCCGCCGCTCCCACGCTCTTTGCCATGGATTCCGAGGACGAGGAGGATTGAGCCCTATGCCCGCTACTGCCCTGGATATCCGCAAGCAACTGGTAGACGCCCTGCAACTCGACCTCATCGGCCCAAACGATGGCTGCAACGATCCGACTGGTGTCCCAGATGAGCCGATCGGTAACCCCGCCGAAGTGCTTCCTCAAGCCCCCTCGCGCTGGTATCTCACCGGCTTTCTTGCGCCCAAGGAAGCCACGGCCGAAGCCGGCGAGGGCGACGGAGAATTGAGCGCAGAGCAGATGGAGGCGGCCGAGGAGTTCGCCCTACGCGCCGACAATGGCGGCACAGACGATGCCACACCGCCCGAGCCCGCGACCGCGCGCTTTCGCCACTTCCCCTCCTCCATCGGCCTGAGTGTTCTTATCCCCCCAGAGATGCGCAAAATCAACGCCATCACCAGTTGGGGCGACTACGAACCGGAATGGGAAGGTGGCCCTCAACAGCCCGGTCGAATGTCGCTGCCGGACCGCTGGCTGCGCAGAGCGCGTAAGGAACCGGTGCAAATCGATATCCCACAGGAGCCTGGAAAGTTCGAGGTCAATGTGCCTGACAGCCGGGACCTCAAGATCGTTCTGGCAATCCGCGCCGTCCCGCAGGCAAACGGCAGTTCCCTTCCAGCAGGTACGCGCGCCTTGGCTGCCTTTCTGGTGAACCGCCGCCGCCCGGACCCGGACATCACGCGCGACCGCGGCTTCATCTTTCAGGCGAAGCTGGCCCTGCATGCCATTGAGAGCTTCGTTCCGCGTCCCGATCCCCGCGGCATCAACGCCGAAGATTGGGACGATAAAGTGGCCGACCTCCAGTACCGCGATGAATACGAGTTCGCCGTGGGCCACAATACGGCCACGCGCTGTGACAACAAGGGCGACCGATGCCACTACGCGGAAACCTGCTGGATTCCCCAGGCGGAAGTGGAACGCGTCACACCTGCAGAGCGGCCTGGCGTCGAACTCCGCATGGAAGAGCTTGCAAAGCTTGCCGATGCTGACGCAGCGCGCGCCGCCCTGCAACCCATGGTGGAACAGTACCGCGAATGGCTGGAACAACAGCGTGCCGCTGCCGGCGGGCTTTCCGGGAATCGGCGCACCGTGGCCAAGGAACTGTGCAATCGCATTGCAGTGGTGGCAGACCGAATCGAAGCGGGCATTAGCCTGCTCACGGAGCCAAACGTGTTGGAAGCCTTCCACCTGGCGAATGCCGCCATCGCGAAGTCTGCTCGCCAGCGCTTCGGTGTGATGCAGAACAAAGCTCCCGAAGCGCTGGACGCGCCGAAGTGGCGTCCCTTCCAGCTTGCCTTCCTCTTGATGAACCTTCCTGGCATCGCCAAGCCCACCAGCGGAGACCGCGAAATCGTCGACCTGCTCTTCTTTCCCACCGGCGGTGGCAAGACGGAAGCCTACCTTGGCCTGGCCGCATTCACCATCCTGATGCGCCGCCTGGAAAACCCCGGCATCCGCGGTGCAGGTGTGAGCGTTCTGATGCGCTACACCCTGCGACTGCTGACGCTTGACCAGCTTGGCCGCGCCGCGGGGCTGATCTGTGCGTTGGAAACCATACGAGATGGACGCGAGAGCCAACTCGGCGAATGGCCCTTCGAGATCGGCCTATGGGTAGGCCAGGCCGCGACACCGAACTGGCTAGGAGAAAAAGGCGACGCCGATCAGGAAAGCGCACGCAGCAAAACGCTGAAGTTCAAGACGGGCCGGACGAAGAATAAGCCGATCCCGCTCGATAAGTGCCCGTGGTGCGGCACGAAGTTCGAGAAGTCATCCTTCACGCTGTATCCCAACGAGGCCAACCCGGAAGAACTGCACGTCAGTTGCGCGAATCTGGATTGCGAGTTTGGCGGTGGTAGGCCATTGCCAATTGTGGCGGTGGATGAATCCCTGTATCGACGGCTGCCGTGCTTCCTGATCGCAACGGTGGACAAGTTCGCTTCCTTGCCCTGGGTGGGCGAGAGCGGACAGCTATTCGGGAAGGTTGAACGCTACAACGGTAAAGGCTTCTACGGACCGATGGAACCTAGCCGAGGCGAATTTCTCCCAGACCGTTCGTTGCTCCCTCCAGAACTGGTGATCCAGGACGAGCTGCATTTGATCTCGGGACCACTCGGCACCATCGTGGGGCTGTATGAGGCGGCCATCGACCAGTTGACGGCGCGGATGATCGACGGGAAGGAAGTCCGTGCAAAGATCGTGGCGTCCACGGCGACGGTTCGCCGCGCGGACAAGCAGATTCGGGCGCTATTCAACCGGACCACGGTGGAAGTGTTCCCGCCGCCAGGTCCCAACCGCAAAGATTCATTCTTCGCCGAAACGCAGCCCGCCAGCAAGGAAGCGCCGCGGCTCTACACCGGCATTACTGCACAAGGCCGCAGTCCGAAAGTGATTCTGTTGCGCGTGTACCTGGCATTGCTCGGAGCAGCGCAGAAGGCAGCCGCGGAAGCGGGAGGCGCCAAGGCCGCGGACCCGTATCTCACTCTGGTTGGCTACTTCAACAGCCTCCGCGAACTTGGCGGAGCCCGGCGGATCGTAGAGGACGAAGTCACGAGCAAGCTATCGAAGTATGCGGACCGGCGTCGCGAAGGTGAGGCTGACGGACTCTTTGCAAACCGCACGCTACGAGAACCTCTTGAACTCACTAGCCGCGTTTCCACCGATGATGTTTCCGAAGCCAAACGGCGCATGGAACTGGAGTTTGGCAAGAAGGAAAGCGTGGATGTGGCACTCGCCACGAACATGATCTCTGTTGGTCTCGATATCCCACGGCTCGGCTTAATGGCTGTATTCGGCCAACCGAAAACCACCGCGGAGTACATCCAGGCCACCAGCCGCGTCGGACGCGAGAAGGACAAACCTGGCCTGATCGTCACGATTCTGAACATCCACAAACCTCGCGACCGCTCCCACTACGAACGATTCGAGACCTACCACCGGAGCTTTTACCGCACGGTTGAAGCAACCAGCGTGACCCCGTATTCCCCGCGGGCCTTGGATCGTGCCTTGGCTGCGACTCTCGTGGCGATGGCCAGGCATGCGTTCAAGGACCTCACTCCCGCGGCTGGCGCGGAGAAGATTCTCGACGTCAGGGGGAAGCTGGATGAGCTGATTGTAGCGTTGGCCAGGAGAGCAGCCAGCGTTGAAAGCTTTCCAATAGAAACCTACTCAGAAATGGAAAGCCGGATCAAGGCACGTGCTGCGGACCTTGCCGACGCTTGGCACAAGCTGGCCAAGGAATACCGCGACGTAAGTACAGCACTCCAGTACAACCGCTGGGAAGACCGCGGACGACAGCCGCTCTTGAGGGACTTCCTGGATCCCGAGCTCTTGGGAGTTCTGCCGGACAACCCCAAGATGAAGTTCCGCGCCAATCGTTCCATGCGAGATGTGGAGATGAACGTCAATTTGTGGATGCGGACTCTGGAGAACGAAGAGATCGAGGTGGCAGAATGAGCCCCCAGAACCGGCAGAAGAAGCGTCCCCACGGGCAGTTGCGGCTGGGCCAGGTGCTGACAACATTCGGCCCTGGTGCGATCCTCGATCTTCCAGACCGCTCCGGCATTGTTGCCGGTTTGGATTACTGGAGCTACCGCAACAATCTCCGTGAGATTCTCGAACCACGGCTAGCTCGGAGACTGGAGCAGATTGTTGGGACGAATGGCTTAAGACTTCAGGAACCTCCAGCAACGGGTTCTCTTGGAACTTCGGAACAAGGCGGCATCACCGTTTACTGGTTCCCGGAGTGGTTTACCACCCAAGAGCCGGAAGACGACCCCAACCGTCCCGGCACTCGACGAAGAAGGCTGTTGAATCGGAGAGCGCTGACGAACGCCAACAAGCCGAAGCCGTACTTTCAGGATTCCGACGGGAAGAAACATTCCGTAGTGCCGGTGCGCTTTGTTCGCGCCTGTATCAGCGGGCACATAGGCGATATCGACTGGTTCTCATTCCTGCACGGAAGTGCGCCGCCATGCGGCAGACCAATGTGGATGCTGGAGGAGGGAACCAGCGGAGATCTCAGCGAGATCAGCGTGTTCTGCGAATGCGGAAAAGAGCGGGCGCTCTACGCCGCAACCGGTGACAAAGCAGAACCTCTCGGGCTGTGCGACGGTTCCCGGCCATGGCTCGGACCAAACTCACCGGAGCGCTGCGGTGAAACGAACCGATTGCTGATTCGCACCGCAAGCAATGCCTACTTCCCGGTCACTATGCGCGTAATCTCCCTGCCGGATACCGCCGAGGCAGCGCGTACCGCAATAGTGACGCTCTGGGATTTCTTGAGCGAGGTTCAGTATGCGGAGGAAGTCAAGAAGGAACGCAACAAGCCCAAGGTGAAAGCTGGGCTGGTGGGAATATCGGACGAAGAAGCATTTGCGGCAATTGAAGCCATTCGGACGGGATCTCAGGCTCAGGATGAACCGCCGAAAATCGCGGAACTGAGGACACTGACGAAACCGGTTAGCGAGCTTGGGAAGGATGAGCCGGAATCGAAGTTCCTGGCCAGGGCACTCGATCCTGTGCTGTGGCAGACAGAACCATGGATGCAGCCGTTTCAACGAATCGTCCTTGTGCAACGGCTTACCGAAGTCACTGCGCAATTGGGCTTCAGCCGCTTCGAACCAGTCGCGCCTCATGCGGACGGAGACGTGGACTTGGGCGCCAGGCGCGCGAGTCTGGCAAAAGAAGCGGACTGGCTTCCCGCCCTCGAAAATCGGGGCGAGGGCATCTTTCTTCAGTTTTCAGCAAGCCGCATTTCGGAATGGCTCGCGCGCGACGCGGTCAGCCCGTGGGGCCAGCGATTACGCCAGGGAACTCTGGAATGGCTGAACAGCCACAAGAACAGCAAGCGCCAATTTCCCGGGTTACCCTACTTCATGCTGCATTCGTTTTCCCACCTGCTGCTGACGGCGATCTCCCTGGAATGTGGCTACCCGGCGAGTTCCATCCGCGAGCGTGTGTATGCCTTTCCCGATGTGGGCTATGGCGTTCTGCTCTATACGGCGTCGTCTGATGCAGAAGGAACCCTTGGCGGATTGGTGGAGGTGGGGAGAGAGATTCCAAAGCACATTCGGCGCGCCCTCACAATGGGCGAACTCTGTTCCAACGACCCGATCTGTGCACAGCACGATCCCGCGGATGCCGAGGAGGCTCGTTACCTGCTTGGTGCTGCGTGCCATGGTTGCCTGCTGATTGCCGAGACTTCGTGCGAAATGATGAACGACTTCCTGGATCGTTCGCTTGTGGTGGAAACCGTGGAACGCAAGGGCGCGGAGTTCTTCAACCCGGAGTGGCTGCTATGAACTGGGTTTCCTTGCTCCCATCCCGAACCCTCTCGGATCTCGCCAGTCACTTGCGACGAAACGGCCGAACCGGTGCGCTCTCAGTGACGGCCGCCCGCGGGATCGTTCCAGACGCGATGGCAGAATCCATTGCGGAGGCGGTGACCCAGTTGCTCGGCCAGGGGTGGAGTGCTGAACAGGTCGCGGCGCTGCTCGAATCCATCGTCCAAGACCGAGGAACGAAGCTCACCGTCGAGGAAGGGGTGGAACTGGTAACCACCGGCCCGGAACTCGGGGGCGTCTACAACCGCGACACCCTGGCCGTCGTGGATCAGCTATTCCGGGAAACGCAGGAATCTCTCTTGATCGTCGGCTACGCCCTCTACAAGGCCGCAGACATCTTCCGCCCTCTGGCGGGGCGGATGAACGCTAACCCAAACCTCAAGGTGACCTGCTGCTTCGACATCCAGAGAAAGGACAAGGACACCACTGCTCCGCAAGTGCTCGTGTCACAGTTCGCGAGCCGGTTCCGGACAGTCCACTGGCCAAGCGGAACAAGACTGCCGGAAATCTACTACGATCCCCGCTCCGTACTTCTCGGCTCTGGGAAAAGGGCGAGCCTCCACGCGAAGTGCATAATCGCAGACGGGCGCAAAGTGTTTATCTCATCTGCTAACTTCACCGAAGCTGCGCAAGAGCGCAACATTGAGGCCGGAGTGCTGATTCGATCGGCGAGACTGGCGGACCAACTCTCTCGATTCGTCATCGAGCTGATTCGGACCCAGACCTTGATCCTATTGCCATCGAGTACCGGAAAAAACACTAGGCAACGGGGTGACGCGAACAATGCCACGAACGCTTGAGATCTCGAAGGCCGAAGAAGAGCAAACTCGATCACTCCTTGATCGATTGCTGGAAGATTCACGGCTCTACAAGTCGAGCAAGGAATTCAGGGATCTGCTGGACTTCACAGTCCGTCTGAGGAACTTTGCACCATTCAACGCGATGCTCCTGCAGATTCAGAAGCCCGGCCTTGGATTCGCGGCCACTGCAGAAGACTGGTTTCACCGCTTCGACAGGACGCTGAAGGAGGGGGCCAGGCCGCTTCTGATCCTTTGGCCGTTTGGACCCGTCGCTTTGGTTTACGACTTTCTCGATACGTTAGGCGAGCGCGAGCCGCCACGAGACGCCTTTGCCTTCCCGACAGAGGGTAGTCTTGCTCCTGGCCAGATCGGCGAGTTCTCCAAGAGACTCGAATCTAAGCACATCCATGTTTTTCGCCTTGACGCTGGTGATCAAAGCGCCGGTTGGATTCGTGTCGAAAACCGCGCTACCGACCAACGAAAGGAATACTCCCATTACGGTTTAGGCTTGAACGCGAACCACACACCTGCGGCGCAGTTCTGCACGATCGCCCACGAACTGGCACATCTGTTTCTCGGCCACCTTGGGCCTGATCCAAAACTCAGCGTTCCACAGCGTCCCTACCGAGATCACGCCCTGATCGAGATTGAGGCGGAGTCGGTTGCATACATCGTTTGCTGGCGACAGGGCATTCGCCCAGCATCGCAGACCTACCTGGCGAACTTCGTCAACGCCGATGTCAGCACAGCAGGACTAGATCTCTACCAAATCATGCGCGCCGCGGGCCAAGTGGAGACACTTCTTGGGTTAGCCGCTCGAGCAAGGAATGGAGCAATGTGATGTCCCTCTACTTTTCCTCCTCTCCCGCAACCTCCCTGGATTCCGTGGGAATTCGGTGACGGGCATCGCTCTTACTTTCTGTTAACACGCTGATTCCACGTAGGTTACGTAACTTCAAGCAGGAATTCCAGTCGCGCTAGACCTCTTTCCTAACAGCGTCTGGAGGGTCCCGAAGCCGCCGATCCCTTGCCCACCGAAGAGGATTCTTGAACCTCCAATGCGAGTCAGACCACTCCGATCTACGCTGCATCGCGCAGCCCTCTGAATCGCGATCACAGCCAGCGAAGAGAAATTTGCTTCCACCGCGGAATCACTGAACGGCAACGCAGGCCATCACTTCCACCATTGGGGAAGCACACCCGCGCCGATCCACTGCCCCCACAAAGGTCAAATCCGCCCCCACAGCCGCTACAATCAACCGGATGCACAAACTGGCTTTGCTGCCAGGAAAGAAACAGCCGCGCGCCAGCGCATCCATGGAGCATCTGCCCGTTTGCAAGTGCGACTCCGGCGCGGCCACGCCCGCCACCCCTCAGTCCTCCGCCCAGTGCCCGCAATCCCCTTTGGCTTCGTTCCGCAAAATGGCACACTCCGGCAATCCACAGAACCTCGGACCAAGGCCTTCCCGCTCGAATCCCGCACTGCGGACTCTCCGCACTTCCCTTCCTCCATCCGGCCGAACCCGTCCCCACGATCTCGCGAACAAAAGCACTCGCCCCGCCGCGCGATCACCGATCTTTCAAAAATTCTCTCCTCTCGCAACCTCCCTGGATTCCGTGGGTTACGTGGCCTCCACCCCGGCACAACTCCCGCCATGGTTCGATTTCCCACACGCAATCGGCACAATTGTCTTGCGGGGGAGATCTCTGTCTTCCCCGCTCAAAGCTGCCCAGCGCATCGCGAAGTTCTTCGACAACTGAATCGCCCCACGGCCCATGCGCCCTCGGGCTGGTCCGAAAGACCAGTCCGAGGGCTCCCTGCTTCTTCAGCAACCCTCTCAGACC
>JADLCF010000210.1 GCA_020847315.1 Bryobacterales bacterium
GCGGGAGGGGCGCGATGCGCATCGCGATAGACGCTCACGCCATTGGGAACCGGCAGACGGGGAACGAGGTTTACGTCCGCAGCTTGCTGCGGCACTTCGTGGAGCTTGAGCCGCGCAACGATTATCTCGCCTATGTTTCGTCGAAGATCTCGGCATCCGATGTTCCGGGAGCGGTGAAGACGCGAAGGGTGGCATCGAATCCCTTCGTGCGGCTCGGGCATCAGTTGGGCTCCCATCTGCGCGAAGACCGGCCGGACCTGGTACATGTACAGTACACCGCGCCGCTGCGCTGCCCCGTTCCCATTGTGGTGACGGTCCACGATGTGAGCTTTTTGAAGCATCCGGACTTTTTCTCTCCGTTCCGGCAAAAGCAGCTTGCATTAACCGTGGCGCACACCGTGCAGCGGGCCGCGCGGATTATCACTTGCAGCGAATTTTCCCGCCAGGCGATCGCCGCCGCGTACAACCTGGATCCGGAAACCATCCGCGTAGCCCACAATGCCGCCGCGCCGGGCTTCCACCCCGCCGACGGACACAGAGCGAAGGCGATTGTGCGGGAGCGTTACGGGATCTCGGCTCCATTTCTCTTGTGCGTGGGGAATCTTCAGCGACGGAAGAATCAATTGGGCCTCATTCAGGCCTACGAATCACTCATTCAGGCGCACCCTGAATTTGAGCAGGATCTCGTTTTCGTCGGCAAGGATACGAGCCAATCGGGGGAAATCCGCGAACTTGCCCGGAAGTCCTCCGTGAGGCAGCGGATCCACTTCGCGGGATTCGTTCCCGATGAGTTGCTTCCGGCGTTTTACAATGCCGCCGATTTGTTTGTGTTCCCCAGCTTTTATGAAGGCTTTGGAATTCCCTTGCTCGAAGCGATGGCGTGCGGACGGCCGATCGCTTGCTCCAACTGCACGGCCATGCCGGAAGTCACCGGCAAGACTGCGGTGCTCTTTGACCCTTCGAGTAAGCAATCGATAGGGCAGGCCCTGCACGATATGCTCGCGAATCTCGACCTCTGTCAGAAGTTGGGCGAAGCGGCGCTCCACCGCTCACGCAGTTTCCGTTGGGATGCGACGGCACGCACGGTGTTGAACGTTTACCGGGAATTGGCCAGCGTTCCGTCGCGTGCCGTCGAGAGTTCCGCGCCTCGAGCCCTGGCATCCGGTTCGTAATGCGAGTCGCTCTCCTAAGCCCCTTACCCCCTTCCCGGAGCGGAATCGCCGATTACAGCTCAGCTCTTGCGGAAGCGATGGCCGCCGTCAGTTCCGTCGACGTTTTTTCTTCACCCTCAGCGCTGCCGGATCTCTCGGTCTACGACGCCGTGCTGTACCAGATCGGCAACAACGGCGATCACGGTTTCGTTTATAGAACGGCGCTCTCCCATCCGGGCATCGTTGTGCTTCACGAAGCGAATCTGCACCACTTGATCGCCGATATCACGATCAAGCAAGGGGATTGGGGAGCGTATCTGCGGGCAGTGGAAGCCGACGGCGGGGCGGCCGCGCTTGAATTTGCTCAAACGGTCCGGCGTCTCGAAGCAGGCCCTGATTATGATGGCGTGCCGATGCTGCGCGCGCTGCTACAAGGCGCGCGTGGGCTGATCGTTCATAGCGAGTTCGTGGCTTCGCGGGCGCGGGAGAATGGGTATACGGGGCCGCTCGCCGTAATTCCTCATGGAGCGTGGCTGCCGGAGCCCTCCGGCGGGCAGTGGCGCGAACGGCTGGGCGTGCGCGAGGATCAGCCGCTGCTCGGCGTGTTTGGCCATCTCAAGCCGTACAAGAGAGTATCGGAAACGCTGCGAGCCTTCCGCAGGCTGGTGAGGCAGCACCCTGAGGCAAGGCTGATCCTGGTGGGAGAGCCGCACCCGGATTTTCCGGTGGAGCAACTGATCGATTCCTTGGATCTTCGCGCCCATGCCCGCGTGATCGGCTATGCGCCGATCGAGGAATTTGTCGGCTACCTCGACGCATGCGACATCATCGTGAATCTACGCTTCCCCACCGTGGGAGAAAGTTCTGGGACCATGCTGCGGGCGATGGGTCTCGGCAAGCCCGTGCTCGTATCGAACGTGGGGGCCTTCGCGGAATTTTCCGATGATGTCTGTCTGAAAGTCCCGGTTGGGGGTCCGGCGGAAGAGGATCTGATCTTCGAGTACCTTCGGTATCTTGTCGCTGATCCGGAGGCGGCAAGCAGGATCGGCGCCACTGCACGGGAGTGGGTGGCCCGGGAATGCGCATGGGGCCGGGTGGCGGAGCGATACCTGCAGTTTTGCGCGAGGGTGGCGGGGCAGACGGATCCAGCGGCCACGCTTCCTTCCAGCGAAGCCGGGGACATCGCCAAAGATCGCATCGCGGATGGGGGGGGCGCGACGGAATCCGTGGAGCAGGCTTCGTTCCCGGAATCGGCAATGGTCTCTTCGGAAGGCCAAGCTGAGCGTTCGCCTGAGGAGGCGGTGGAAGAGGAAGTGCTAGTGGAAGAGGCTGCCGCGCGCCTGCCGCTGGATGTTCCGGCGCTTCTATTGGAGGATATTCCGGCGCCGGTCATCGCGGAGGCTGAAGCTGCATCTTCATTGGAGAATCCGCTTGCGGCGGAGTTGCTGAGTTGGGCATCCGGCAGCGACGCCCGGGAATATCTGATGCAGCACCTCAGCCGTTTGGTGACAACCCTTGAGTTGCTGCCGGAGGGTGGACAGGATCGCTCCGTTCTCGAAATGGGTTGCTACCTGCAAATTACGCCCGCCCTGCGATGGAGCAAGCACTACGGGGAGATTCGCGGCTGCTATTACGGGCCGGTGGGTGAAGCGGCGCGCCGGAGCATCCGCGCCACGGACGGCCGGGTCTTCGAGTGCGATGTGGATGCATTCGACGCCGAACGAGATGCCTATCCCTATGCGGAGGGTACTTTTGACGTCGTGCTGTGTACCGAGCTGTTCGAGCATCTGGGCTACGACCCGATGCACTGCCTTCTCGAGATCCACCGCGTTCTTAAACCAGGCGGGCGCCTCTTGTTGAGCACCCCGAATGCCTGTTCATTGCGCGCTATTGCCGCGATTCTCGGACAATACCACCCCGGTTTTTTCCCCGCGTTCATGCGGCCCACCGCCGCCGGCGGCATCGACCCGCGCCATCACCGGGAGTACGCGCCGCGAGAGATTGATATGGCTCTCACGGATGCGGGCTTTACCGTGGAGCAGTTACGCACCGCCCCCTATTGGAGCGCGCCGGAGCCTCAGTTTGAGTGGGTTCGTCATTTGCTGGACCGTTACGAACTGGACCCGACCCTGCGGGGGGAATGCATCTTCGCGCTCGCGAGAAAGTCGGGCTCCCCCGCCAATCGCTATCCCGATTGGCTTTACTATGGCTAAGGGCCGTTCCGTCGTTCACCGGGCGATCGGACCACGCCTTTTCGCGCGATGATCAGCGAAATCCGTGACGTCGAAACCCGCATCGTTGAGGGCAATCTGTGCCTTCGACTAGAGCTTGTTCTTGAAGAATTGGACGGTTTCGAAGGTCCGGTAGTCCTGGGTTGGCAGGCGCTTGACCCGCGAACCGGCGCGTATTTGCGCGAGGGCGAGCACCGCACCCTGGACATGCCGGGGAGGACCCGGTTCGAATCCGTGCAGGAATTGACGATCCGCCCTGCGCAACTCCCCGCCGGGCCGGTGCGCGTGGTGGTTTCCATCCTGGCTGGGGGCGGCTGGCGTTACCGGCGAGGAGATCGATACCTGCGGCTCGAACTTCTCAGCCAACCCGGTGGTTTACAGATGGAGGCCGCGCGGATCAGCGCGTTGGCGCAGGAATGGTTTCCCGTCCTCTCCAGAGCGACAGGCCTGGCGTTTCGCTTGCCTCTTCAGACCATCCACAGCCATCGCAGCCTCATCCGCACGATGGTTTGGCGAGACCTGCTGGGACGCTATCGCGGCTCATTCGCGGGCGTTTTCTGGAGCGTGCTGAACCCGCTCCTTTTGATGGCCACCTACTATTTCGTTTTCGGCATTGTGCTTCAGGCGCGTTTCGGTGGAGATCCCAGCCGGGAGGGATTCGTGCTCTATTTCCTGGCCGGCATGCTGCCCTGGCTTCCCTTCAGTGAAGCGTTGGGGCGGGCTCCAGGCGTGCTCGTGGAGCATGCCACGTTTATCAAGAAGCTGGTCTTTCCCGTGGAGACGCTGCCGGTGAACCTGGTTGTTTCCGGGCTCGTCACGCAAGGGTTCGCCATTCTCCTGTTTCTGGCCGGGTTGCTTCTGTTTCGTGGCGAAATCCCGGCGGCCGCGATGTGGTTGCCGCTGCTGCTGGTTCCGCAGGTGCTTCTTACGATGGGATTATGCTGGCTGCTTTCCGCCCTTGGGCTGCTATTTCGCGATCTCGGCCAATTGATGGGGTTTCTATTGACGGTGTGGTTCTTTCTGACACCGATCTGCTATCCCGAAGAATCCGTGCCGCAGGCGGCGCGCCCGGTGCTGGCGCTGAACCCCTTCCTGCATCTGGTGAGGGCATTTCGGGACACTCTGCTCGAAGGCCGAGCCCCGGATTGGCCCCAGTTCGCCGGGCTCAGCATAACGGCGGCGCTTGCATTTCTTACGGGCTACACCGTGTTTCACAAGTTGCGTCGAAGCTTCCCCGATCTTCTCTAGCCAGCCCAGCGCGTCTGCCCATCTCGCGCTACACTGGTAACTGCTTCTTGGGTAATGCCTTCCTTAGCCGGGATGGCGGAACTGGCAGACGCACCAGACTCAAAATCTGGCGAAGTTCACTCTTCGTGCGGGTTCGACCCCCGCTCCCGGCACCATAAAATCAAGAACTTGCGAGTGAATGCGGAATGATCGTTCCGTATGTCATGTCATGCCGCAGAGGTCCTGGCGCGCCAAGACCCGGAGCCTGTCATGCCGGGCCGGCGATGCACGCGCCACAACAGGAACCGAAAAGGCGTGACATCGCGAGCGGTCACGGGCATGAAGGCCAGCGCGGTATTATTGAGTTTTGCCATACGCGAGTACCGGATGACTTTTCCGTAGTTTCCAGATTCCTTGAAATGCGCGTTCGCAGACTCGAGCGCCATCGCGGGATGAGAAAACCTGAGAGGGCTGTGACGAAGCGACTGACAATATCCGGGCCGGAACGCGACCGCAATGCGCCCTTGCCGCGAAAGGGCCGCTGGCCGCATGAGGCTGCCGGAATGGCTCTGCTGTTCCTCCTTGCCGCCATCCTCTCCGCAACGGCGCTCTGCCAATCCGCGCCTTCGATGGATCCCGATCCGGCGCCGGTGACCGCCGCGCCCTCAGGACCTTCCGGAGTTGCGGTGCAAGAGCCGTCGAAGAGTGTAACTCCCGAGCCATCGCAGACCGCGATTCCAGATTCGTCGAGGAGCGTTCCCGAGGAATCTTCGAAGGCTGTTTCGGCAGAGCAGGCCAAGGAGAAAGCGTCAGCACCGCCCCCCGCAAGGCGATCGACCCGCAAGGCGAAGGTCCGCGTCCGGCCCGCGCCGACGCCGCCTGAGGAGGAGAAAGCCGCGGAGGAGCCGATAGAGCCTCCTTCCGCCCTTCCGCCGACACCCGTATCAGCATTGCCGCCGCCTCCACTCATTCTGGCCCCTCAGCCGCCACCTCCCCCAGTGGAAGGTCCCGCTGTAGCCACGCCTTTCAGGACGGCCTCAGAGGTTATCAAGATCATCCTGGGCCTTGTGGCCCTTTTCGCGCTGGCGGCCTTGGGCGCGCATCCCAAAGTGCGGCGATTGGAACGGAGGTTGCGCATCAGCGGAGTGATTACGGCCGGCATCCCCTTTGTGATCCTCGGCTTTATCGCCAGCTTGCCCAGCGTGGGCGTCATGCCGGAAAACGTCTTATGGGTCTTGCGCCCGGTGCTGGTTTTGGCGCTGGGTTGGATCGGTTTCGTCGTCGGGTTTCGATTCGACGCCGCAGCCATCGAATCGATCCAGCGACGGGTGGCCACCACCGGCTTTTTTGTCGGATCCTTCACCTTCGCATCCATCCTGGTTTTTTGCGGCCTCCTGCTGCTTGTCGCGGAGCCTGCCGCGGGAACGGGCACTTTCTTCCGGGACGCCATCCTGCTTGCCTCCGCGGGGAGCGTCATTGCTCATCGCGGTCCTCACGTTCCCACGAGACGGGAGGGTGGCCGGGCAGACCCGATTTGGGGCATTGTTCATCTTCAGCATCTCGCCGGAATTATCGGGCTGTTGATTGTCGCGGCCTACTTCCGGCCCGACGATTCGACCATGACGTGGCAGTTGCCCGGAACGGCGTGGCTGTTCATTACTCTCGGTCTGGGAACGGCCATCGGCGGCATTGTCTATGCGACGCTGAGCAGCGTGAAATCCGGATCGGACTTCACGGTGGTGCTCCTCGGGTCTGTCGGTTTTGCCGCCGGAATCGCCGGTTTCCTTCGGCTCTCTCCGATTGTGGTTTGTTTTGTTGCAGGTTTCATGCTGGCAAACTTGCCCTTCCACACCAGGGCGCTGGTCCGTTCCACCCTTGTCAGGCTGGAGCGCCCCATCTACCTGGTCTTCCTGCTGGTATCGGGTTCCCTGCTTCGAGTGAATGAATGGCAGGGCTGGCTGATCATGCTGCTTCTGGTGGCCGGCACGATCTTCGGAAGGAGCGTGGCGTGGGAGGTGAGCCGCAGGCGACATGCGTACGTTCCACACAATGAGGAGAAACGCCGGCTTACGCTGGCGCCGCTCGGCGCGCTTGCCGTCGCCGTGGCCGTCAACGCCCAGTTGCTCTATTATGGGCCGGTAATCCCCTGGCTGGTCGTCGGTGTCATCGGCGCCTCCATCATCACCGAAATTCTGGTGCAGTTCTCGGCGCGAGGGTTCCTCGGAGGCGGCGGCACGGCGGGGGAGCCGGCGCGCCGGGAAGCGGAAGGGGTGTCGCTGTAAACCCATGCGAGTCTTCCTGCTGATCGTATTCGCCGGGTTGATGCAGGCCACCCGGTCCTTCGCGCCGCAAGCCGAAGCCGGGGGCGCGGGGGCGGCCGGCACGGCCGTGGCCTTCGGATACCTGCTTCTTTCCGCATTGTTCGCGGGCAGCATCTTCAAGTCGTTCGGGTTACCCCGGCTGACGGGCTACCTCGTCACCGGCATCGTAGCGGGTCCCCAGGTTCTGGGGCTCGTATCCATGCCGGCCTTGGAGAACCTCGAGATCTTCAATGGAATGGCAATCGCGCTCATCGCGCTTACGGCGGGAGCGGAACTCGGTGTCCGCGAAATGAAGCCGCTGCTGCGAAGCATCTTTTGGCTGATCGTCGTGGCCGTGCTCGGCGTGATGGGGATTCTTTCGCTCACCATCTACTTCTGCCGCGATCTGCTTCCGTTCTTCGATCACCTGACGATGATCCAGGCGGTCGGCGTCGCCGCCGTATTGGGTGTTACGATGACCGCCCAATCGCCAGCCGTGGTGATTGCGCTGCGCTCTGAGATGCAGGCGGAAGGCCCGGTCAGCCGAACCGTATTGGGCGTGGTCGTTCTTTCCGATTTAGTGGTGATCCTCATTTTTGCCGTGGTTTCCTCGCTCACCAGAACGCTCTTCGGCAATAGCGCGGATGCGCTCGAGACCGCCGGCAGGCTCGCTTGGGAGATCCTTGGATCAGTGGGCGCCGGATTGCTGGCGGGGTTGCTGCTGGGTGGATTTTTTAAGTATGTGAAAGGCGGCGCCGCGCTGTTCGTGCTGGCCGTTGCGTTTGTCATGGCGGAGGTTGGGCAGCGTATCGCCTTTGATCCGCTGATCATCGCCTGCACGGCGGGCGCGCTGGTGAGAAATGCCACCTCGTTCGGACACAAGCTGCTCGACGAGATCGAGGGTTCCTCGCTCGCCGTCTATGTCGTCTTTTTCGCGGTCACGGGCGCCACGATTCATATCGACGCCTTACGCATGGTGGGCATCCCGGCCGCGATCTTCGTTCTGGTGCGCGGTACCGGTTTCTATTCGCTCACCTGGGTTGCCGGGGCGCTTGCCAAGGCTCCTCTACCCATCCGGAAGTACGCCGGTTTCGGATTGATGCCGCAAGCCGGTTTGGCTCTTGCGCTGGCGCTGTTGTTTTCGAGAACTTTCCCGGACTTGGGCGTCACCGCCGCGGCGCTTGTTCTGGGCGGCGTTGCCATCAATGAGATGGTGGCGCCCGTTCTGTACCGCATCGCGCTCGTGAGAAGCGGGGAGGCCGGAGCCGCCAATGCGGATCGGCAGCCGGCGCTTCAGGGCGCGCAGGCGCTGGCTGCCGAAGGAGAGGGTTGAGGGGACAGCCAGAGCCCGGCTCGCTAATTGTACTGCTTGCCGATGAGGTGTGCCGTGGATTTCGCCTCGCATTCCTGAGCCGGATGCTACTATTCGCGAGGAAACCCAGGCGCCTCCCTCTTCGCTAAGAACCGGGAAGAATCTGCTTCGATCGGTTGCTGCACCCTCTGCACGAAAAGTGAGATCGATATGAGACTACGACCGGGAAATCCCTATCCCCTCGGCGCCACATGGGACGGAAGCGGCGTGAACTTCGCCATCTTTTCCGAACATGCCACCCGCGTGGAGCTCTGCCTCTTTGATTCCATCCACGCGGAGCGCGAATACGTAAGGATCGATCTGCCGGAGCAGACCGACCTCGTCTGGCATGGGCGGCTCAGCAGCGTGGTTCCAGGCCAAGTCTACGGCTACCGGGTGCATGGCCCACAGGTCCCAACCGAGGGCCATCGCTTCAATCCGAACAAGATCGTGTTCGACCCTTACGCGAAGGCAATCGCGCGCACTACCATCTGGGCGCCGGAGATGTACGGCTATACCGTGGGCGATCCGCTGGGCGATCTTTCCATCGATCCGCGGGATAACGCGAGTTTCGCGCCGCTCGCGGCGGTGGCCGATACCGCATTCACCTGGGGCGATGATCGTGCTCCGGGGACGCCCTGGCACAAGACGGTCATTTACGAAGTGCATGTGAAAGGCGCTACCCGCCTTAGGCCGGATGTGCCGGAGCGCTGGCGTGGCACGTATGCGGGCCTGGGCTCCGAGGAGATGCTCCGGTATTTTCAGGATCTGGGTGTGACGGCACTCGAATTGATGCCCGTCCAGCACCATGCTTATGACCATTACCTGGTTGACCGGAACCTCACGAATTACTGGGGCTACAACACCCTTGGGTTCTTTACGCCGGACCTGCGCTATTCCTCCACTCCATCGCCGACCGGATGCCTGCGCGAGTTCAAGACCATGGTGCGCAGCCTCCACTCCGCCGGAATCGAAGTGATCCTGGACGTGGTTTACAACCACACGGCGGAGGGCAATCATCTGGGGCCCACACTCTCTCTGCGAGGCATCGACAACAAGTCCTATTACCGGCTGGTAAATGGCAATGAGCGCTATTACATGGACTACACGGGCTGTGGAAACACGCTGAACATGGTGCACCCGCGCGTCCTTCAACTCATCATGGATAGCCTGCGTTATTGGGTCACCGAGATGCACGTGGACGGCTTCCGCTTCGATCTCGCCAGCACTCTGGCGCGCGAACTTCACGAGGTGGATAAGCTCGGCGCGTTCTTTGACATCATTCACCAGGACCCGATTCTAAGCCAGGTCAAGTTGATTGCCGAACCCTGGGATCTCGGCGAGGGAGGCTATCAGGTGGGGAACTTTCCCGTGGGTTGGACGGAGTGGAACGGCAAGTATCGCGATTGTCTGCGGAAGTTCTGGAAGGGTGATGGCGGCACAACTACCGAGTTCGCCACCAGGCTCGCGGGCAGCAGCGATCTCTACGAACGAAGCGGGCGGAGGCCTTATGCCAGCATCAATTTTGTGGTTTCGCACGACGGCTTCACTCTCCGCGACCTTGTGAGTTACAACGAGAAGCACAATGAGGCGAATGGCGAGGATAACAACGACGGCGAATCGAACAACAATAGTTGGAACTGTGGCGCGGAGGGCGAGACGGGCGACCCGGATATCAACCGATTGCGCCTCCGTCAGCAGCGGAATTTCCTGGCCACGTTGATGCTCTCGCAAGGCGTGCCCATGATTTGCGGTGGCGATGAAATGTCCCGCACCCAGAAGGGGAACAACAATGCCTACTGCCAGGACAACGAAATCAGTTGGCTTGATTGGGAGAGGGACGCGGAGAAGGAAGATCTGCTTGCGTTCACAAGATATGTCATCGCGCTTCGCCAACGCCAGCCGGTCTTCACGCGGCGCAATTTCTTCCAGGGGCGTTCGCTGCGCGGCGAAGGGGTGAAGGACATCATCTGGTGTAGCGCCCAGGGCGAGGAGATGGACGACCGGGCCTGGAGCGAGCCTTCGGTGAAATCGCTCGGTGTCCTACTGAACGGGCGGGAGATCCCGGAGTTCGATGAGGATGGAAATGCCATCACCGGCGATACATTCTTTCTGATCTTCAACGCTCACCACGAAGACGTCGTGTTCACGCTGCCCAAGGCGTGGCCTGAAGTCAAATGGACGCGCGTGCTCGATAGCTCGGAAACGGATTGGAGCAAGGCCGTGAGACCTCGCGGCTACCGGCATCGCGCCAAGGGCAGGTCCGTCACGGTCTTCATGGCGAGCGATCCCGCTTCATCGAAGCCGCGCGCCAGCCTTTCGGAGCGAAAGATCGCGTTTCTACCGGTGAACGGAGAATCATCAGCCGCGGCCGCGAGCCGTTAGGGAATTGCTCCAATAGGAATCCGCAAGGTGGTTCCCCACATGTGACGAGGGGCTTCGCCCACATCGGTGCGGCGCGGTTCATAGAAATAGTGGGCATCCACGGTGACTCTGGGAGAGATCTGCCAGGCGACGCCACCTTGCCAGCGGGTGCTCCTCCAGCCGTCCCTGTCCCAGAAGAGTTCCACATTCGCGAAAGGCGACACGCGCGTAGGTGCTTCCCAGCCGCCACGGTGGCGCACCCGGTAGTAGCTGCGTCCGTCCGGCATATCGTGGTATTCCGAGAGGTGCCGTGCCTCCCAACTCCCCTTCCATTCGAAGAGCTTGTGTGCAAAACCCGCGAAATAGCGGCTGGAGCCTTCCCAATCCGCGATCTCGTTCTCCCGCTCCGCGAAGTAGTAGCCGGCAATCAGGTCGATACGGGAGTTCACGTCCTGCTCAAGGCTGGCGCCCAATCGGGTTTGATAGAAGCCCTCACCACCCGGTTGGGCACGCAGGCGGACATGGAACGTGACTTCCGTGCTCTTGCCTGCCTGCCATGGGAAGCTGAAGACGTTCTGCGTCTCCACCTGCGCCGCGCCGGTCTGGGGTAGGGCAAAAAGGAGCAGGAACAAAGCGGCGGCGGACGCCCAGGCTGCGAAATAGGGTGGCAATTTCACATTGTAGCGAAGTTGCGCCGGCGCCCCGCCATGCCCGTGCTACTCTTTGCTTTAACTCCGAATTCCTATTTTCCGCATGTCCGATACCGCAACGCTTCTCATCAACTGCCCGGATCGGCGGGGCCTGGTCGCCGCCGTTTCCGGTTTTCTCTACCGGATTGGCGCGAACATTTTGCACGCGGATCAGCATCAGGACAATGAGCAGGGCCTCTTCTTCATGCGGTTGGAATGGTCACTGGAAGGGGTGACGGTTGAGGGTCAGGCCTTTCGCGAGGCGTTCGAACGCGAGGTGGCCGCGCCGCACGCCATGCGGTGGCGGCTGGAAGAATCGAAGCGGATGCCGCGGGTGGCGCTGTTCGTTTCCCACTACGATCACTGCCTGCTCGATCTGCTGCATCGCCAGCGGAGCGGGGAACTTCGCTGTGAGATTCCGCTTGTGATTTCAAATCACGAAACCGGGCGCGAAATTGCCCGCTTCTACGGCGCGTCTTTCGAGCTTGTCCCCGTAGAGAAAGGGCGGAAAGCGGAAGCGGAGGCCCGGCACTGGGAATTGCTCGCCCTGCACGGAATCGACCTCATCGTGCTGGCCCGCTATATGCAAGTGCTCTCCCCGGAATTCGTGCGGCGCTATCCCCAGCGCATTATCAACGTGCATCACTCGTTTCTGCCCGCTTTCGTGGGAGCCCGGCCTTACCATGCAGCCTACGAACGGGGCGTGAAACTCATCGGCGCCACCAGCCATTACGTCACCGAGGAGTTGGACGAAGGGCCGATCATCGAGCAGGACGTCGTGCGTGTTTCCCACCGGGACCAGTTAGCGGACCTCATCCAGAAGGGCCGCGATCTGGAGCGCGCCGTGCTTTCGCGCGCCGTCCGCTGGCATTTGCAGCACCGGATCCTGCTCTATGGCAAGAAAACGGTGGTATTCGATTAGCTGCTCAGAGGAGGCGGGATTGGCCGTGCGGGGGTCGCTGGCTAGCTTTGCCCACCCGCATCGCTCTGCGCGATCAACTTGCGGATATCGCCGGGCAATTGGGCAAATGTGCCCCCCTCTCCCGTCGTATAGAAGGAGCGAATGTTGCCCTGGCGATCGATGAGAGCGAAGCGCGTGGAATGCTGCAGGCTGCCATCGACGTCGAAGAGCTTGAAATCCTGCCGGGCAATCCGGTTAAGTGTCTCTTTCGGTCCCGTGAGAAAGTGCCAGCGCCCGTCGATCGCCCCGTAGCGCTTCCCGTAAGCCTTCATCGCTTCCGGCGTATCGCGCTCCGGATCGACGGTAATCGAGACGATGCGCAACTCGTCGATATTCGCTGTTTCCCGCTGAATTTCGCTCATCAGCGTGCTCATGCGCGGGCAGGGGCCGGGGCAATTGGTGAAGAAGAAATCGGCAATCCAAACGCGGCCCTTCAACTGGCCGCTGCCAAAGGGGTTGCCATCCTGATCCGTGAGGGTGAACGGGGCGACCGTGCCCTCAA
>JADLCF010000211.1 GCA_020847315.1 Bryobacterales bacterium
GGCAGTTAAGCCCCTCAGCCCCGATGGTACTGCATGCGCAAGTGTGTGGGAGAGTAGGACGTCGCCCAATTAACATCGCAGCCTAACGGCACACCAAGAAGCCCGTTCCCTAACAGGGAACGGGCTTCTTTGCGTTTGTGGGCTAGGGCACATGGGCAGGGTGTAGGGGAGGATAGGGGAGCCTCTCAGACCTGGCCTTCCCGATAGGCCGCTTCCGCCAGTGCTTTCGCATCGGCGAGCGTCTTCATCGCATCGGCGCGGGGAATGTACTCCATCCCGATGAAGCCGCTATAGCGGACCTCCGCAAGGGCGCGAAAGACGCCCGCGAAGTTGATCTCGCCGGTGCCGGGTTCGTGCCGGCCAGGCACATCCCCGACGTGGATATGGGCGATCCGGGAGTGATGCTCGCGGATGGTTTCGATCAGATTCCCCTCCATGATCTGCGCGTGATAGAGGTCGTACAGAATCTTGGCATGAGGAGAATCGACCTTGCGGATGATCTCGAACGCCTCACTTGGCCGGTCCAGAAAATAGTCCGCGTGATTGTTGCCGGTGGGATTCAGGGGCTCCACTTTCGCGAGCGTATTGATCGGCTCGACGATCAGGGTAATGCCGGTGCGGGAAGCGAGGTCGGCCCCGCGCTTGAGACCCTCGACGATGCTCTCGTGCTGCTGCGCTCGGGAAAGATGCTTCACTTTGAATCCGCTGAGGACGACCAGCTTATCGCTTTCAAATCGCTTCGCTGCGTCGATCGAGGCACGGAGTTCTGCGAGGAATCCATCGCGCTCAGCCGGGTTGCAGAGACCCATGCCGATGGGGTTGACGCTGCGGTTCCCGACGAGGCATACGCAGGTGAGGCCCAACCGGTTCTTGCGTTTCGTAATCGCCGGGGCGTCCTGAGCGCGCCACTCGCCGAACTCGAAGCCAGAATATCCGGCGGCGGCGGTGCGCTCAAGCTGCGCGGGGAGCATCAAGCCCGGGAACAATGGCTCCACGCGGATCGACAAGTTCGGCTCGGATTCCGCGGCTGCTCTACCGGGTCGCGCCACTGGTCCCGCAAGCAAGGCCGACCCTAGGAGATGGCGGCGCGTGAGGCCGAAGTGGAGTTCCATGCGATTCATCCGTTTCAACTCTTCATCATTTCAGCCCACGTGACCTCACGCCGGGCGTCCATCGCCATCCTGCCGAGAATTGCCGTCAATGTACTTTCCGCACCGCGGACCGCGGTATTCTCCGGCCGGTTCTCCCGGATGCGCCGCACGAATTCCTCGACAGCCTCGATCGTCATATTGCGGGGCATTTTTTCGATCTTTTCGTTGGTTGTGGAATAACGGTAGCGGATGTGGTTCTCCGACGTTTCAATCAACCCCTTCGTCCCGAAGAACTGTTCCAGCACTTCACGATATCCCGGTGGCGCGATTGTGGCGCCGGTAAGTTGACCCTGCGTTCCGTTGGGATAGGTGTATGCGACGAAGTTGTGGTCTCGCGTATCGCCATTGCCCGGGCGCCGGGCGCCTCCCGAACCGATGGCGCTTACAGGATGGCCATCGAGAAACCAGTTGAGAACGTCGATGGAATGGATATTGTTTTCGACGATCAAATCGCCCGAGTACTGCTTCCAGGCGTACCAGTTCTTAAGTTTTTCCGCCTCTGAAAGGCCGGCTTGGCGGCGTGTCGCGGCGGCCGGACTTTCGCTTTTCAGGAAGCGGGCGATCGCGAGTTGAATCTCACCGATCTGTCCATCCGCAATGGCCTGCCTCGCCTGGCGATAGAGCGGCGCATAGCGGCGTTGAAAACCGAAGACGACGTTGAACTTCCTATCCATCGAATCCGCGGCGCGCATGATCCGCCGGCACCCCTCTACGTCGATCGCTGCCGGCTTTTCTAGATAGATATGCTTGCCAGCCTTGGCCGCCGCCGCGAAGTGCTCAGGATGGAGATAGACCGGTGTCGCGATGATGACCGCGTCGACCTTGCTTTCGAGCAGGCGGTGATAGTCGTTGTAAAACGCCGCTCCTTCGCTTCCGGTACGCTTGGCCGCTTCCGCCATGCGGCTATCCACCAGATCACAGAAGGCGGTGAATCGAGCCGGTGTATGCCGCGCCATCAGCTCCGCGACATCGCTGCCACGATTTCCCGCGCCAATCAAGCCTACCGACGGCGCATCATTCGCAGCGCTTGAGCGGACTGCGGAGAAAGGCAGAATCGACACGGCGCCGATGGCCGCGCGGCGGGAAAGCACATCACGTCCGTTCATCCCTGGATCTCCCCGGCGGCCCGCAATAGAGTCTCTTGCAGGATGAGTTCATGATCGTAGGAAAGCTGCAATGGTTGCCTGCTCTTGAGGGCACGCGCGAGTTCGGCGAAATCGCCCACGAAGCGGGGCTGAGGCGGGAGCGTCACATCCTGCCACCCGGCTTTGTAACTGCCTTGCGCCTTGCGCAGGTAGATGCGCATGCGCGGCGGATTCGCCTCCGGATGAACAATGAAGGTGCCGTCGGAGCCAATGATCTCGAAGGAGCGGTGATCGCCTGCGCCGGCCTGGTTGGCGGTCTGCGAAAGGACCGCGAGGGTACGGTCAAACTCGAAGAGGGCCATGCCGTTATCGTTGAGGTTATCCTTCACGCTCGATTGGTGGCGTAGCATGGAGTGGACGTGTTTGGGGCGTCCGAGAAGGTCCACCATCCGGTCAATGACGTGGCCGCCGAGTTCGAACAGGCTGCCGCCCTTGTACCTGGCCTCGACGGCGCGCTGCGGCGCATCGCGATCCGCATTCATCGTGCCGCGCACTTGCATGATGTCGCCGAGCCAGCCCTTCCGGGCGGCGTCCAGAGCTGCGTTTACACCCGCGTGATGCCTCCAGACGTACCCGGTTTGAAAGAGAAGCTTCTTCGCGCGCGCCTGTTCCACCACCGCTTTGAACGAAGGGAAATCATACCCAACCGGTTTCTCTATGTGCAGGTGCTTGCCGGCCGCGATGACCTTGCTGCCCATGGGGATGGCGTCCCAGACGCTGCACTCCACGACGACGAGGGGAATGCTCTTATCGCCCAGCATTTCGCTTTCGCTCATCCAGCGCAAGCCGGAAAAGAGCGGGTTCTTCTCTGCCTTCGCGCGAAGGGCAGGATCGGATTCGCAGATGGCGGCGACTTCGTAATCCGGAGAATCGCGCAGCGCTTTCAGCTTGCCGGTAGTGTGGCTGTGTTCGGTGCCCCACAGCGCAACCCGGATCCGTCCGGGCGATTGGGCGGCCCAAGCCGGCATCGCGGATGCGGCGGCCAAGAATTCTCTGCGCTTCATTCGATACTCCTCGGACTTCGTTCGATTCTCCCTGGAATTCGTCCGGTGATTCCCGGTTGGGGAGGTGCGGCATGCCGGAACGGGGCAGCTATCTAAAGACAGTACTGAATGGGCCGCCGCATTGCCAAGCGGCAACACGGCGGCCCGGATAGGACGCTCTACCAGTTCAAGCGGAGAGCCATTTGAAGAATGCGCGTGTCGAGCGCGCTCGTGATCTTCATGAAGTTGACATTGTTTTGCGTCGCATTCGGCCCATTCAGGTTCGGGCGATTGAACGCATTGAAGGCTTCGAAGCGGTAGGTAAGCCCGATGTTCTCGCGCAGAGCAAACCGCTTGAAAAGACCGAAATCCCAACTGGCGTAACCCGGATCCCGGAAGGTGTTCCTGCCGAGGGCGCCGTAGGTTCCCAGGGCGTTAGGTCCGAAGGCCGCTTTATTGAGGTACTGTGCGATCTGCTCGCCGCGCGTGCGATCGCCCAGATCGGGATCGCCAATCAGATCCGCGCGCTGCCCGCCGGTGCCGGTGCGGGCGTTATCGACGCCGCTGGTCACGGTGAAAGGCGCACCGGTTGAGAGGGCGCCGATCACGTTCAAGCTCCAGCCGTTGATGAGCCACTTGGCGGGATTCTCCACGCGGAAGGGCAGCTCGTAGAGTCCGGAGAGGTTGAAGACGTGCGTTTTGTCGAAGTTCGCCGGTCCTTTGTCGAAGCGCGCATCAAACGGGTTGGTGCGAGCCTGGCCGGTGAGCTTCGTGGCGGAAGCGTCGTCGATTGCTTTCGACCACTGGTAGTTGACCAGTAGGGTGAAGCCCTTCGCGAAGCGGCGGTCCGCCGTCAACTGCAACGCATGATATGTGGAGTTGGAAGTGGGCTCAATCAAATTGAGGTTGCCGAGAGAGGGAGCGTAGGGCCGGCGCTGGTTCGTGGTAGCGGTAGTGACGCCGGGCGCGTAAACGGCGGCGTTCCCCTCGCGGACTACGCCGAGACGTGTACCCTTGGAGGCGGCGTAAGAGGCGCGGCCCACGAAGCCGAGGCCGACTTGCCGCTCGAGCGTCAGATTCCAGTTCTGCACGTACGGCCCCTGGAAATCCGAGACGTAAGGCTGGTGATTGCTGAAGTTGGGGAAGACCGCATCCGAGCCCGGATTGAGCGGAGCGGGGAAGGGATTGTTGATTCCCGCATACGGATTCGCAAAGCTGTTCGTGGCATTTCCGAAGGTGGTAACCACGGTGCCAAACGGCGCCTGGTTGGCCTGGTTGTTGAAGGCGATGGTGTTCAACTGGTCATAGAAAATCCCATAGCCTCCACGCAGCGCGGTCTTGCCATCGCCGAAAATATCCCAGGCGAAGCCGACGCGCGGAGCGAGGTAGCCCAGGCGGCTATTGATGGCATTCTTCGGAAGGTCCTTCTCCCCGGCGTAACGAATGCCGAGAGGCGCGTTCGGATAGCGCGTGGAGCGCTCGCCAGGACGCCACACGGCAAGGCGGTTCTCCAGGTCGGAATACGGCAGAAACGGTTCCCACCGCAAGCCGAGGCTGAGGGTGAAGTTTCGGGTGGTTTTCCACTCGTCCTGCGCGAAGAGCGCGTAGCGGTCAAACCGGGTATCGCGGTATTCCCCAATGCCCTGAACCAGTGTATTGAAGCGGCCGATCATGAAGTCGGCGAGTGAATCTCCGGTGAAGGGCGCGGAACCGTTGAAGTTCCATTGTCCGTTGGCGCGGAAATTGTTCCGCACGTCGCCGATGCCGCGGCCAACCTCGCCGCCGAACGCAAAAGAATGGCGTCCGGTGGTGACGCGCACGGTGTCCGTGAACGTGTACTCGTCGCGGAGGAAGATGTTGGTGTCGCCCGTATTGAGCGTGCCAAAATAACCGGCCACCGTGACGTGCCACTGCGGCTTATCGTCGTTGTACAAATTCGAGCCGAAGGAGGCGATGCTCGCCCCTGGAAGCAGGGGCGCATTGTGGCCGTCCATGCGCGTGAAGGCGAACATGAACTGGTTCATGACGCTAGCGCCGAAAGTATGCGTGTCCGTGAGGTTGATGCTGCGGTTCAGCCAGGTGCGTCCGGTGGTCTGCTCCAGGTAGTTGGAGGGATTGAGGATCGCGGGCGTCACAGCATAGCTATCCCAGTAGCGCCCGGTGAGGCGGTTGTTCTGCGTGATCTGATGATCGATACGTACGAGGAATTGGTCGTCGTCGTAGTTGTTGGCCGCCGAAGTCGTGATGGTATTGCCCGCGGTGGGCAGGGGAACGAACTTGAGAATCTCTTGCGAGATGGGGCTGAACAGCGAGGTGGGAACCCGGTTGTTCGCGAACGTGCCGCCCGCCGGGTTCTTCAGGGCCTTCGAGAGATTCGAGAAATCGCCTGCCCGCTGTGCCGCGGTGGGCACCACTTTTCCCACGTCCGGGGGAGTCTGGCGCTGCACCGTACCCTGCCAGGAGAAGAAGAAGAAAGTCTTGTTGCGCCCGTCGTAAAACTTCGGAATGAACACGGGTCCGCCGACCGTGGTTCCATATTGATTACGCTTGAGCCCGTCGTCCTTGCGCTTCCCGTCGGGGCCGACTGCGCCGAAGTAGGGCGTGGAGTTCATTGCCTTATTGCGCAGGAACCAGAAGGCGCTGCCGTGGAGTTCGTTGGTGCCGGACTTGGTGACCGCATTCACGATGCCGCCCGATTGACGGCCAAACTCCGCGCTGAAGGAGTTCGTCTGCACGCTGAATTCCTGAAGCGCGTCGGGGTTGGGCATCGGATTCGGAACGTTCGTGTAGTGGTCGTTGTTCTGCGAACCGTCGAGCATGAAGTTCGTCGTGTTTGAGCGGCCTCCGTTCACAGAGACAGGCGTGACGCCGGGGTACGTGGTGCCGGAGGTAGTGTCCGCGCGCAGGTCCGTGACCGTGCCCACGATGAGCCGCATCAACTGAGTGGCGTTGCGTCCGTTGAGCGGCAGTTCTTCGATGCGCCGTTCATCGACCACCGCTTTCAATGTGGGCGAAACCGTATCGACCACCACCGCATCGGCTTCGACGGTGACCGTTTCCGAAGCGGTGCCCACCTTGAGCGGGGCATCGACCCGGATATTCTCATTCACCTGCAGGCGAATGTTGCGGACGGCGAATTGTTGAAAGCCCGCGGCTTCCACCGTGAGTTCATAGACGCCCACGGGCAAGGCCGGGAAGGTATAGTTGCCGTCACCGCTGCTCGTCGCCGCGTGGCGGGCGCCGGTTCCGGCGTTCACCGCGACGACAGTGGCTCCGGGCACCGAGGCGCCAGAGGGATCCGAGACCCGTCCACTCAGGACACCATAGATATTCTGCGCGAAGCCGATGCTGCAAAACAGCAGGACGGCCGCGATTGCCTTCATGGAAATGGAAGACTGTATGTTCATCGTGCCCTCATTTCTTCGATCGCTGCGCGGATCGCAGGATACCTGCCGGCAGCGCGATTTCCCCTTTAACATTTTTCCTTTGAGCGGTTGGTGCTCTCGCTACCGGTCCCGTTTTCCCGGGTCCCAGATGGTTGCGACAATCTCCCGTTCCTTGTAGAGCCCGGGAGACCAGTAGTAGAGGGTTACTATTTTTCCGTCTGTACGGATTGCGTCACGAGTGTAGCCGAGGTCCCAGGCCTCTCCGTCGTCACGCAGGACAATGGGTTCGGACCAGGTTTTGCCGTCATTGTCGCTGATTGTCGCATGAATTCCGTATGGTTTTGCACGGTAGCCGGAGGTGAGCGTGAGACGGCCGTCGGGCAGCCGCTTGAGCGAAGGCGGATTGCCGCTCTTGCCGGTGCTGTGCGAGATCGGCCTGGAGAGCGGAGCCCAGGTTCGTCCCTGGTCGTCGCTCGCGTAGAGGTCGACCCAATCCGTGGCTTCGTCCTTCTTCACGCGGACGGCGCAGAGAAGGCGTCCGTTGGGCAGACGCACGCTGGATGGCATGATAGAGAACCCTTGCGGTTCGGGGCCGATCCAGCCCTGCAGCTTCCAGGTGAGGCCACCGTCCGTGGTTCGAGCGCAGAATGGGCGGCCCTCCTGCCCATCGTCCTTTGCGGCTGTGGCGAAAACTAATGCTTCGCGTTTTCCGTAGATTTGGTAATCCGTGCGCCCGTCGATCGCCTTTCGACCGAACATTGGAAATTCGAAAGGACCCTGCCAGGTGCGGGCGCGATCCGTGGAGTACGAGAAATGGGATCGCCCCTTTTCGGCTTCGCTCTGCCGCAGCGTGAACGCGAAGCCGGGCGCGGTGAAGTCCATCGGCTCGGTGAGAGTCCGGGCGGGTTTACCACCCTGCTCCGGAGGAATCAGGGAGGCGGGCGCTTCGATCCTCCAGGTGTCCCCCCCATCCAGGCTGCGCGCGAGGCGCGGTTCTTTTGGACGATTGCGATCCCGCTGATGACGCTCGGGATCCGTCTTGATGAAGTAGGCGGCGGCGAATCCGCAGACAATCTCATCCCCCCAGTTCCAGATGCCGAAGTTCGCGGGCCAACCGCCGAAGCGGCCCTGCTCCGCGTAGACGGGGACATTGCGGATCGAGCGCGGCGCGGCGCCGGCAGTGGCGAGCGCGAAGGGGAGCCCGAGCATGGTTCTGCGGCAAATCACTTGATTCTCACTCCTCTGTGTCTCACTTCCCGGCGCGCCCTGCGCGCTGTGCTGCCCGCTTCCGCGGTGGGCGATAACTTGCCCTGGTTGACTAAATTCCGGTAACACTCTGCCGACCTGGAGGGATCGCAGCGCATCGCCCCATTTCAAGAAAGATACAGAGCGTTCAGATAAAATGCAAGTTGATTTCGCGAAGCTGCAATTTGGGATATGCTGGCTTGTCAGGGATATTCGCATGCGCATCGGAAAGCACATTATTCATTGCTTCTTTTTATGGTTAATTACTGTTCATTTTGGCGGGCCGTCCGTCGCCGCGCAGGCGCCGGCCTCCGCTGCGGCAACACCGGGTATTCGCGTGGTTCGCTTCGCGGATAGCAAGCCGTTCAAGATGGGCACCGTGACTTCACGGCGCATCATCCATCCGGATTTGGGTGCGAAAAATACGACACTTAACCTCTCGGTTTCCGACCCCGGCGCGGAGTTTGCGCAGCATACGCACGGTAAATCCACGGATACGATTCTGGTTCTCGAAGGCGAAGTGAATTTGCGCCAGGGGCCGTCTTTGCACTTGTTTAAGGCCGGCGAAGCGGCTTTTGTTCCGGTTGGGCAAATTCACGGGACGATCACGGCGGGCACGGGACCGGCGGTGATGATCAGTTTTCAGAACCCACCGGATCTGGTGCTCTACACCGGCGCGCGGGATTCGTCGAAACCAAACGCCGCGCCCGTGCAGGGCGACATCACCCCAGGGGCCGTGAAGTACGTGAATTTTCGCGAGAAGAACGGCCAATTCGTGGGCCCGGATCAAGGGGCTACCGTGGTGGCGGCGTTCCATCGAAAGCTTCGGCGGAACGATACGCTCCAGGCCCGCGTGGAGCATGGGGGGGAAGCGTTCTTTTTCGTGTGGCGTGGCGCGATCCAGGTGAGCGACGGCAAGAAGGTGTATCGGGCTGGAGAGCGGGATACGGTGTTTGTATCCGGCGAGGCAAAGTTCACCGTTTCGGGCGATGCCGATGGGGTGACGGAAGTGGTTCAAGTGCAGGCCCCGCCGCTGAAGGGGAACTAGCGGGGATGGCCGCATGGCAAGCGGAGTGCTTGCCTTCGCGGCCCGTGTGTGAGAAGTGGGAGAGGGGGATGGAAATGCAATCGGTGAGCAGACGGAATCTTCTTGGCGCGGCGGCGCTCGTGCCCATTCATGCAGTGCGCGGCAGCGCCCAGAATAGCGCGATCAAGGTTGGTTTGATTGGCGTGGGGAGCCGCGGCACGTATACGGGCCGGATGATGGCGGCCAATCCGAAGGTGAAGATCGTGGCGGTGGCTGACGTCTCCGCGAAAGCTGTCGCTAACGCGAAGGAAAAGATGGAGATCCCGGAGGCGCGTGAGTACAGCGACCTGCATGATTTGCTTGCATCGGACGTGGAAGCCGTGCTGATTTCCACCCCTTGCTATCTACACCCGGATCACCTCGAAGCCGCGGTAAAGGCCGGCAAGCATGTTTACATTGAGAAGCCCGCCGCGGTGGATGTGGCGGGCGCGAAGCGAGTGATGCGGATCGCCGATGGAGCGGACCGCAAACTGAACATCACCTTCGGCTTCCAGCAGCGCTATGGCGGCGTGTATGTGAAGGCGAAGGAGATGCTCGATGCCGGCGGGATCGGCAAAGTCCGGGAGGTCCACGGCGAGTTTCTGAAGTATGCGCTCTCGGGCGACGAACCGATTCCGCCTCTGCCGAAGAACGACCGTGAGCGCCTGGAACAGTGGAAGCTGTGGCGCTCCATGTACGGCGAGATCATCGTGGAAACCTACGTACACAACCTCGACGCCATCAACTGGTTCGTGGGCGCGCGGCCGCTCAAGGCGATTGGCAGCGGCGGGCGCACGGTGGAACGCCGCGGCGATTTACTCGATCATTTGAGCGTGACCTACGACTATCCCAACGGGGTGCAGATGACGTTCGCGGGGTCTCAAATGACGCCGCGCTTCTACCGCTCGAACAAGGAGCGCTACATCGGCTCGAACGGGGTTATCGAAACCGCCCGGGAGTATTGGAGCTACAACACCGGCAAGGGCGTCGTGACAGAGAAATCCCCGCAGGATCTCAGCATCGATTCGCTGAAGCTGTTTGTAGACCGGGTCGCGGAGAACAAGCCGGAGAACGTCGGACTACGCGCGGTCGAGAGCACCCTCACCGCGCTTCTAGGGCAGATGGCGGTTTACCAGAAGCGCGAAGTCACTTGGGATGAGATGATGGCCAGCGCGTGAAATGGCGTTAGTAGAACCACTCGTTTCAAAAAAATACCGAGATATTTCAATTTCCGTGTCATAATCCCGCAAGATTGGTAGAGTAAAGATATGGAGCCTCTAGTTCACGGCGTTTTCGCCGCTTTGTTGACGCCCAGGCACGCAGACGGGTCTTTGAATTACGAAATTTTGCGGGCCGAAGCGGAGTTCCTGATGGCGGCGGGAGCCGACGGTCTGGTGATGAATGGTGCAACGGCGGAGTATCCGCTGGCGCGCGAAGGGGAGTTTGAAAAGGTTCTCGGAGTGGTCAGCGAAGTGGCGGGGAAGGGGCGTTTTCTGGCCGCCATTGGTGGGACGGATGTAGCCGGTTCCATTCGCAACGGTCACCAGGCGGCGGAGGCCGGGGCCAGGGCATTGTTACTGCCCGCGCCGTTGTTTTTCCGCTATCAGCAGGAAGACGTGGAGGCATACGCACGGTACGTGGCCGGTGCATTGCCGGCGCCTACGCTGCTCTACAATCTGCCGCAATTTTCGAACGGCTATGAGACCGCGACGGCGGACCGGTTGATTCATGCCGATGGCCCGATCGTGGGAATCAAGGATTCAAGCGGTTCGCTCGATATCCTGCGCATGCTCACGAAGCGCGGCGCGGATGGGGTTTCGCGCATCATCGGGAACGATTCGGCTTACGTGCAGGCACGGCGCGAGGGGATCTGCGACGGCGTAGTCTCCGGCATTGCCGGTGCTTTGCCCGAGCTGTTGTTGCTGCTAGGGCGCGCGGATCTGAACAATGGCGCCAACGGATTCGATGCGGCGGCGGGGCTGCTGACGGAATTGATCACGCAACTCGATGCGTTCCCCACGCCCTGGGCGCTCAAGTTCATCGCGGAGCGCCGCGGCTTTTGTCCGATGGGATCTTCTCTCCCGATTACGGATGCCAGGCGCGCTCAAGCCGAGGCGCTTTCTACCTGGGTCGAAGCTTGGTGGAACCGATTGGGTGAGGTTGCGCCCGTGGGTTCGTTGGAAGTGGCGGGGTGCGTGGCGTAGAGCGCGGTATCGCGGATTCGATTTTTCAGCGGTTTTCAGGACCGGAAAAGCGATGCGGGTGGCCTCCGCGGTCTTCCCTCGGATACAATCTGAATCTAGAATCTAGCACCGCAAATCCGATTGTTGCTTTCGAAGTGACGAAATTGGAACGGCCGGGAGAATCATGCTCAGCGCAAAACCTCGTTCCGCTGCGAAGTCGAAAGGGACTTCCGCGTCTTCCCACGTCTCCTCGCGGGCTCTCGCGAAGGGCCTGGAGATTCTGGATATCCTGGGAGCCGCCAGCCACGCGATGGCGTTGGGCGACATTTCGACCGCCGCGAAATTGGGCAAGCCTTCCACCTTCCGCCTGCTGCAAACCCTGCGCGTGCTTCGCTACATCCAACAGGATGAGCAGGGGAATTACCTGCGCGGAGCACGGATGCCTGGGGACACTACGAATACGTGGGTGCAGGCGCTGGTGCGGGCCGCCACGGAAGAGATGACGCATCTGAACGCGGACCTTGCGGAGACAGTTTCCCTGGCTGCGCTCATGGACGATCATATCCGTGTTGTGCATACCATCGAAAGCCCGCAGAATATCCGGATGTCGAACTATCCCCGCCGGATCCTTCCGCCCTATGCCTCATCCCTGGGCAAGGCGATCACCGCGTACCAAATGCCGGAACATGCGCAGGTTCTCATTCAGGTGTACGGTCTCTACGTATTTACGCCGAAGACGATTACGCAGCCGATGCTGGTGCGGGAAGATCTGGAGCGCACGCGCGAACGAGGATACGCCTGCGAGATGGAGGAAACCGTGCTGGGCGGGTGTTGCTTTGGCGCGCCGATTCACGAGCATGGAGAAGTTGTGAGAGCCGCGATAAGCGTTTCGCTGCCGCATTCCCGCCTTACGAAGGAAGCCGAGAAGTCGATTCCGCGCCGGGTGGTTCACGCGGCGGAACAGATCGGTAAGCGCCTCGCCCCCCTGCCCGCCAAGGCTTAGCAGCGCCCGCAGGCTATTTCCAACGCCGCGCGAGAGCTTCCACGCGCATGATCCCGTACAATAGAGTCACATTCTAATATCGAAGGTGGCCATGACAATCCATAATTCGTTCGGCGCCGCTCAATCGCTTACAGCCGGCGGCCGTTCTTACTCCATTCACAGTCTCAACGCCCTGGAAAAGGCCGGGATTGGTCATGTGAACCGTCTGCCGTTTTCCATCAAAATTCTCCTCGAGAATCTGCTCCGCAAGGAAGACGGCTTGAACGTGCGCACTCAGGACATTACGGACCTTGCGGCATGGAACGGCGGTGAACATTCTCACGAGATCAGCTTCATGCCATCGCGCGTGCTGCTGCAGGATTTTACCGGCGTGCCCGCCGTTGTCGATCTGGCCGCGATGCGCGATGCGTTGATCAGCCTGGGCGCTGACCCGAGCCGCGCGAACCCTCTATTGCCCGCCGATCTGGTGATCGACCACTCCGTGCAGGTGGACGTGTATGGCTCAGCGGATGCGTTCCAGCAGAATGCGCTCATCACCTTTGCCCGCAACCGGGAGCGGTATGCCTTCCTCCGTTGGGGTCAATCGGCATTTCAGAATTTCCGCGTGGTGCCTCCCGATACCGGTATCGTCCACCAGGTGAATCTTGAGTATCTGGCGAGCGTGGTGTTCACGCATGAGCGGAACGGCGTCACCGCCGCGTATCCGGATAGCCTCGTGGGCACCGATTCGCACACCACGATGATCAACGGCTTGGGCGTGATGGGCTGGGGCGTGGGCGGCATTGAGGCCGAAGCCTGCATGTTGGGGCAACCGATTTCCATGCTGATTCCGCAGGTGGTGGGCTTCCGGCTCCACGGGCAGCTTCGCGAAGGCGCCACGGCGACCGATCTGGTGTTGACCGTAACGCAGATGCTACGCAAGAAGGGCGTCGTCGGCAAGTTCGTCGAGTTTTATGGCAAGGGCGTGGGCGCGCTCAGCCTCGCCGACCGCGCCACCATCGGCAACATGTCACCGGAGTACGGCGCCACGATGGGCTTCTTCCCGGTGGACGCGGAGACGCTCCGCTACCTGCGCCTCACCAACCGCGATCCTGCGCAGGTGGAACTCGTGGAAGCCTATGCGAAGGAACAGGGCATCTTCCGCACGGATGCGACGCCGGACCCCATCTTCAGCGACACGCTGGAACTCGACCTCGCCACGGTCGTTCCTTCCATGGCCGGCCCCAAGCGTCCGCAGGACCGCATTGAGCTGCCCAACGTCGCGGCGAACTTCAAGGATTTCTTCAAGGCGACCCCGCACCAGGTTCCGATCAAGATGAACGGCGTGGACGCGGAGGTGGGCGACGGTTCTGTCGTTATTGCCGCGATCACCTCCTGCACCAACACGTCGAACCCGAGCGTGATGGTGGCTGCCGGGCTGGTGGCCAAGAAAGCGGTGGAGAAGGGGATGCAGGCCGCGCCTCACGTGAAGTCGAGTCTGGCGCCCGGTTCGAAAGTGGTGACGGCTTATCTCGAAAAGAGCGGCCTTCAACCGTATCTTGACCAACTGGGCTTCAACCTCGTGGGCTACGGCTGCACCACCTGCATCGGCAATAGCGGTCCGCTGCCGGATGCCGTTGCGGAAGCGGTCACGGGCAAGGATCTCACTGTCGTGAGCGTGCTCTCCGGCAACCGGAATTTCGAAGGCCGCATCAATCCGCTGGTGAAGGCGAATTATCTGGCCAGCCCGCCGCTGGTGGTTGCCTATGCGCTGGCGGGAAGCATCGACGTGAACCTGGCCCTGGAGCCGATCGGCACCGGCAAGGATGGGGAGAAAGTCTACCTGCGCGATATCTGGCCCACACTCAAGGAAATTAACGATACCGTGTCCTCCTGCGTGGATTCCTCCATGTTCGCCAAGGAGTACGCGAACGTCTTCGCCGGCGATGCCACCTGGAACTCGATTTCCATTCCGGAGGGCGATGCCTATGAGTGGGACGACGCCAGCACTTACGTCAAGAAGCCGCCCTATTTCGAGAATATGGTGGACCCGGCGACGAGTATCCGGGATTTCAGTGGAATGCACGTGCTGGCGCTACTCGGAGATTCCGTCACGACGGACCATATCTCGCCGGCTGGCAACATCGCCAGGAACAGCCCAGCTGGTGAGTATCTCCAGAGTCTTGGCGTGATGCCAGGGGACTTCAACTCCTACGGCTCGCGCCGCGGCAACCATGAGGTGATGGTGCGCGGAACTTTCGCGAACATCCGGCTCCGCAATGAACTTGCTCCGGGCACCGAAGGCGGCGTCACCCGCTATCTGCCCACTGGCGAGAATATGTCGATCTACGATGCCTCGATGAAGTATCAGGCTGCGGGCACGCCGCTGCTCGTCATCGCGGGCAAGGAGTACGGCTCCGGTAGTTCCCGCGATTGGGCGGCGAAGGGCACAAACCTGCTTGGGGTGAAGGCGGTGATCGCGGAGAGCTATGAGCGCATTCACCGCTCGAATCTCGTGGGCATGGGCGTATTGCCGCTCCAATTCCTGGAAGGGCAGGATCGCAAGAGTCTCGGGCTGACGGGCGAGGAAGAATATGCCATCAGCGGCATTCCAGCGGGGATTGCCGGATCGAAAGAGGCGTTGGTCACCGCGAAGTCGGCGGACGGCACGGTGAGGAGTTTCACGGTGCTGATTCGCGTCGATACGCCCGTCGAGGTGGAGTATTACCGGAACGGCGGCATTCTGCCGTATGTGCTGCGCCAGATCGCGAGCGAGAAGCATTAGCTTCGCCGCGCTTGCGGGCACGGGGAACGAAACAGGGCCGGAGTGAGGCGCTCCGGCCCTATTTCCATTCGTGAGAGGTCAACTCACGCGCACGGTGGCTTCGGCGAGCAAATCATCCATGGTGGCCTGATACTCGGCGAGGTCTTCCGCCGTGCCGGCTTCGAAGCGCATCACGAGTACGGGCTGTGTATTCGACGCCCGCAACAGACCCCATCCGTTGGAGAAACGAACCCGCACGCCATCGGTCTCATCCACCGGGTAGGAGCGCTCTGCCAGCATGCGGGCGGCTTCAGCCACGATGGCGAACTTCGTCTCATCCTCGCTATCGACGCGGATTTCCGGCGTCGAATGCATCACCGGGATGCCTTCGAGTTGCCCGGAGAGCGGACGTCCGGAGCGGCTCACGATATCGATGAGGCGCAGGGCCGCGTAGAGGGCGTCGTCGTAACCGTAATAGCCGTCGGCGAAGAACATGTGCCCGCTCATCTCGCCGGCGAGCGCCGCGCCTTCCTGCTTCATCTTGGCTTTGATGAGGGAGTGGCCGGTCTTCCACATGATGGGACGGCCGCCGAGTTCCGCGATCTTGTCATAGAGGATCTGGCTGCTTTTCACTTCGCTGATGAAGGTGGCGCCGGGGCGGCGGGCGAGAATCTCACGGGCGAAGATGAGCATCAGCATATCGCCGTAGACCACTTCTCCCCGCTCATCCACCGCGCCGATCCGATCGGAATCGCCGTCGAAAGCGATGCCCAACTCGGCGCCGGATTCCCGAACCGCCGCCTGCAAGTGCGCCAGATACTTGGGCACCGTGGGGTCCGGGTGATGGTTGGGGAAGTGGCCATCCATCTCGAAGAACAACTCGATAGGCTCCACGTTGAGACAGGATAAGATGCGCTTCAGCACCGGCCCGGCCGTGCCATTCCCGCCGTCGAATACTGCCTTCACGCGGCGTGGGAACGCGAAGCGCGCGGCTACGTCCTCGACATAGGGGGTGACGGCGTCCACCGTGGCGAGACTTCCTTCGCCCGAAGTGAAATCGCCCGCTTCGATGATCCGCCGCAACTCCTGGATGTCTTCGCCGTGGATGGTGGAAGCGCCCAACATCACCTTGAATCCGTTGTAATCGGCGGGATTGTGGCTTCCGGTAACCATCACCCCGCCTGCCGCACCGGATTGCAGCACGGAATGGTAAGTGACGGGTGTGGGGACCGTGCCGATATCGGCCACGTCGCAGCCCGCCAGGCGCAGGCCCTTGGCGATGGCCGTTCTCAACCGAGGGGAACTCAAGCGGCAATCGGCGCCGGTCATCATGCGGGGGGCGCCGGAACCGGCGGCGGCTTGTCTCCGCACGAAGGTGCCGATGGCCCGGCCTAGCGATTCCACGCCTTCCGAGGGCAAGTCCCGTTCCGCCACGCCGCGGATATCGTATTCACGAAAAACAGTAGGGTTCAGCATGCGTTCTCGAAGGGGTATTTTCACCCCATTGCGCATTGTACCCGGTTCGCAAGGATCCGTAGCGCGGTGGCGGGATGCGCGCCGTGGGTGGGCCGGCAGACAAGGATTTGGCGGATTGGATCGAGTGTGATTCCTGCGTGAGAATCGCCGGTCGAACTCCAGCGTGGCTTCAAGTAGATTCACACGTGCCTGTCTTATTCCGGGGTATGCTCACTGTATGCAGTCTTCCGGTGCGCAAAAATGGCTGTTCGTTGTCTTGATTCTTGTGGCGGCTCTGATGCTGCCCGTTCGGCCCATGCGTGCCCAAGCCGGCAGTCCGGTGGCGGATCAGCTCGTGGGCACGGTGCTGGGCACGCCGCCAACCCACAGCGTTCAGGATGCGCGCGAGTCCGCAAGCCTCGCCGGCTTGAGCGATTTCGTGTTTCTCCCGAACGGCGATACCGTCTTTGCCGTCAGCGTTGGGAACCGGCTGTTTCGCGCGGGCGCTGATGGGCTGGTTGTGCCCTTCGCGGGGAATGGCGGCTTCACAAACGAAGGGGATGGAGGGCCGGCGATCGCAGCCGGAATTGCCAACCCTCAACGCCTCGCGGTGGATGACTCAGGCAACGTCTATGTGGCTCATTGGTCCGGCGAAGCGAGCGGCGCGAGTTGGATTCGCCGCATCAGCCCTTCGGGAACGATAAGTAAGGTCGCGGGTGGCGCTCGCCCTGGTTGTCCCGTGGCGGGCTCGCTGGCGAACGGCGCGGACCTTGGAACGGTCACCGCGATGACGGCTTCGGCGGATGCGCTGTACTTCGCTGTGAAGGAATGCGGGAGAATCTACCGCATCGGCGCTGATGGGCTCATATCAGTGTTTGCGGGGCAGCCGACAACGGAACTGAACGGTGTGGACCTTCAGTATGACTTTTTCTCGGCCCCCGCGGCGCGTGCGATTTTTGCGGAGATTAGCAGCCTCGCCATGGACAGAGCCGGTAACGTCCTGATGGCCGATCAACGCTGGCAAAGGATTCTGCGGGTGACGCCGGCGGGCGTGGTGTTTCGGGTTGCCGGAACCGATTGGTTCCTGGCGGGAGGACGGGAAGGGGTTGCGACCAAGACTCTCTTTAGGTGGATTTCATCGATTTCGGAGTCCCGGGATGGTTCGATTCTGGTGGCGCAGGCATCGCCTCGGGGCAATGTCGGTGAATTGGGCGTGATCGACACCGGCGGCATGTATCGGATCCTGTTTACCCTGGATGGCGCAAATGGACGTCCGACAGCCAGTTTGGGCTCGCATCCCATCCTGCCGGATCTCGTGCGAGTCGCTCCGGACGGCGCTCTTTACGTGAGCGATTCTTCGAGGGGCATCATTCTGCGTGCGCTGCCCGA
>JADLCF010000212.1 GCA_020847315.1 Bryobacterales bacterium
CCGCATCGACACCGAGGCTTCGCACTTCCCCTGGGGGCAGGAGCTTTGCATCATGGGAGCCGTCGCTCCCCACCCGAAGAAGCACGCCGGCGCTGCCGGATCGCGGGTAGGGTAACCCGACGAGAAAATAGGTATTGTCGCCGGCGACGGCGGCATCGAGCACACGGTGTTCCGCGGCGCGGAGACCCGTGGGCAACAGTTCAAGAACGTTCTCCTGGGAAACGGGGGCCAGCGTACCGGTTATCTCCGCATGCACGGCGAGAATGCCAACGGCAGCCAGGAAGAGGAAAATGCTGCGAGAAAATCGCACTCGATATCGTCCTCCATAGGGGACTTATACAACGAACCCGGTCTCGGTTCAAGCGTTCGCCGCGCTTCCGGATACGAATTGTCCGTATGGAGAGTCCGTCCTCTTCCTCCGGGAGCACAGCGGGCGGAATAGGGCTCTCACGCGGCTTGCACAAAAGCCAACGCCCCGCCTGCGAAGGCTCGCCGGCGGGGCGTTGGGTTGGTTGGTGGCTCTTCCTGCGCTTAGAAGATGAATGAAAGTTGAAGCCGCGCCGACCGCGGATTCTGGAAGGCGTTCGGATACCGGTAGGACGGATTCATTCGCACGCCCTGCTCCAGCATCAACTGGCGCGCGTTGAAGCCCTTGAAAATATCGGCATCATGATCGAACTGCAACTGGCCGTCGTTGGCATTCTTCATGTCCGAATCCACCCCCATCGCAGCGTGGCCGTTGAACAGGTTGAACACGGTGAACTCGAAACGGACCTTCATGTTCTCATTGGCTCCAAAACCCTTGAAGTCGTGCATGATATTGAAGTCCGTGTTAAAGCACACCGGAGTCCTGCCAAGATCTCCGCGGCCGTACGGGGCAACGGGCGTCGTGGAAACGGCCTCGATCTCAGACGTGAGGGGTGTCCCGGAGTAGATCAGGAAGTTCGGGGAAAGCGTCGTGAGGCCAAGCTTGCTCGGCAAGCTGTAGCCTCCGAAGAACTTCAGTGTGTGCGGGCGGTCTGTCGCAAGGCGGCCTTCCGCGAGTTCGCCCTTTTCCGTGTAGTAAATCCAAGGAAGGTCGTAGTAGCGATTGACATTCGGGCTAACCCGCCCATTGGCGTTGCCATTGCTGTCGACGGTAATTTCGTCGGAGCTCGCCAGACCCGAATAGTTGCCGTACTGGCGGCTCCAGGTGTAACTGGCCGCGAACAGGTATCTATCCGAGAATCGCTTGTCCAGGCGAAACTCCACCGCATCGTAGTTCCGCTTCGCCTTGGGAGAGACCGGAATGCCGGGTTCCCATGTGGCGGGGTCCGCGGTGATTCCGAAGCCGGGGTTGGCAATGTAGTAAATCTCGCCATCGGGGCCCAGCGTGCCCACGTCTTCGATTGTGCGGATAAGCCGCCGGTTCGTGTAACGGGCCGATGCCACCAGCGAGCTGCCAATCATGCGTTCCACGCCCAGATCGAGCATCCGCTGCTTCATCGGCTTCAACTTCGGATCGATCGTATTGTCGCTAGGGTCGTTTGCGGGGATCCGCCAGTCGACGGTCTCATAGAACGTTCCCTGGAGTTTGGTGGCGTCCGCGGGAATTCCGTTATTCGTGTTCACCCAGTTGGGATCGTTCAGGGAGTAGAAGTAGTCGCGGTAAATGTTGCCACCGAAACTTCCTCGCGGCAGTTCGTACTTCATGATGTCGTAGAAGTAGCCGAACCCGGCGTAGACGCGCGTCTTGCCATCGCCCATCGGATCGTAAGCAACGCCGAGGCGAGGAGAGAATTTGTCGGACCACGGGAATTTGATCGCCGTGGACGGGATGTTCTTGTCGGTTGCGAAGCTCGGAACAATCTCACGCTCCGTGCGAATCCCAAGGTTGAGCGTCAGGCGGGAATTCACCTTCCAGGAATCCTGCAGGAACAAGGCTTGGTTATCGCTCGAAACATCGCCGATTTCTCCGTAAACGCGATAGCGGTAGTAGCCATACGGTCCGCTCAGGCGCCCGGAGCACTGGCTGGTCACGCAGGCGTATTTCAGGCCCCAGTAGTAGCGATAGTAGCCGTTGGACCAGGTCTGCGATTCCACTTGATTCGCGAGCCGGTTCATCTGCCAGCCACCCTTGATCGTGTGCTGGCCCCAGAAATCGGCAATGTACGAGATGTCGGCGTTATAGTTGTTGCGCTTGTAAGCGTCGAAGAAGGTAGCGCCCGGCGCATAGGTGACATAGCCTGCCGGGTGGATGAGGTTCTCCGGCACGTTCAGGCTTGCAGGGGGCGTGTTCGAGTAATAGACCGACGTATCGCTCGAAATGCCGTAGTTGGAGTTGTGATTGTTGAAGTGATACCCGCCGCGGAAGGAGAGCACCATCCTGGACGTGGGCGTGTAGTCCACATAGTAGGCCAGCATGTTACCCGCATAATAGTCGCCGAGGGCGCCCCAATCCGTGCTGGGATCGTCCTGGCCGAGCTTGCCGGGAAGATTGCCGGTGTACTTACGGGGATTCCAGATCCAACTGGCGCCCACGCGCACTTGCGAGAACGGGTTGTAATCGATTTTGCTCACGGTGTATTGCTGCGTGATGTCCTGGTGGAAGCTCCGCGTGACGCCGTCGCTTTCGAAAGTGACATCCCGATCGATTCCGCGGAACGTGGGCATGTAACCCGCGAAGAAGAAGAGTTTGTTCTTGAGGATCGGTCCGGCAATATTGAACACCGGATTCCAGTGGGAGTATTTATCCTGCCTGGTCTGGATGTACTCGAAGAGGTTGTCGTCGAAAGGATCGATCCGGAGCGTTGGCCGGGGCCGCGCTCTCAGGGAATCGTTGTCGAAATAGAACCCCGCCTGCCCGTGGAACTGATTGTTCCCGCTCCGGAGAACCGCATTGATAACACCGCCCATTGCGCCGCCATACTGCGCTTCCATGACGCCATTCTTGATCTGGGTCTGCTCCACCATCTCCACCGGAACTTGGTCTTGCGTCTGCAATTCTCCCGTTTGAATACTCGTGACTTCCATGCCATCCAGGTAAAAGGTGTTCTCCGCCCCGGAGGCGCCATCCACTTGCACGCCGCCCGTCTTGGTCTCCGGCCGAGCGCCGGGTGCGAGCGCGATGAGGTCGTAGAAGCTGCGGCCTTTGGGGATCATGTCTGAAAAGGACTTGTCCACAACCACGGCGGAAGCGGAGGATTGCGAATCCACAAGAATCGCATCCGCGGCAACCACCACCTGTTCAGAAACCTGGCCGACTTCCAGCTTGAACTCAATTCGCGTGGCGCGGCCGATTTCCACGGGAACGTTGATTTGGCGTGTCGAGGCAAAACCCGGCGCGGCGGCCGTGACCGTGTACCCGCCGATGGGAAGCTGAAGCAACTGGAATTTTCCACTCGAATCCGCCACAACCTCTTTCGACTCCGATTGGCCGGACGCGGCAAAGGAAATCTTTGCGTTGGGAACCGCCGCGCCCGTGGGGTCCACGACCGAACCCATGATCGAGCCGACGCGTTCCTGAGCAAGACTTGAACACGGAAACAGGAGCACGGACAAAAGCAACAATGGAATCGTTTCCAATACCCGGAAATGCCAACGTCGTGCGCATCCGGGCTTGCACGTCAGTATCGTTCTCATTTCATTCCTCCCAATCTGCGTGAGAATCAGCCAGCGCGCCAGGGATAGGCTGCGAATCGGCTCAAACGGACGGCAGGCGCCCGAGGAGCCTTTCCGGCCGCGTCTGTGGCCCCGCCGTTTTGGCTCTCCGGTGTCAACCGGAGACAACAACCTCGACGAATCAACAAGATCCTTCCCCATCGAGCTCTGACAAGTGGTTCGCTGCCAATCTGTCCTTTTTAGTATAGAAACAGATCCGTTACTCTTTTCCGTGAAAAGAGTCCCCGAACTGTCTCGAAGAGTAACACACAATCCGACCCGTTTCTATCATAATTATTAACTCCATTGTCGATCTGGTAATAGACCGCGGTTCTATCGTTTGTGCTTAATGGAACCGCTTCCATTCGAGCTTGAAAACCCGACTAACTCCATCGGTATATAGTGTTTTTCACTAACCGCCCCAAGATCAATTGATTCCGAGTGACGATTGAATAGAGGGTGCACAGGCCGGAAGCCATGAGGCGCTCCGGGACAAGGATGACGGAGAAAACGACAGAAAAACATCGAGGCGGAATACGCTAGACGGGGAATGGATGCGGTAACCGCCAGGAACCGTCGATCACGGCCCGGTCACCGGCGCCACGAGGTTCTGTGTCCCAGGCATTCCCCGTGGTTTAGCTCCGCCGCGAGCGAACCGAACATGATTCGAGACGGCGTTCCCCATACAGCCTCCAAACGACAATGCCATGCATCCGATCAACCGGATCGTCTACACTTCTAGACAGATGGGGAATTCAACCACGAATCGTATTACCCCTTGCTCCCGGCGCAGGCTGTTGCAGGCTCTCGGCGCGGGTGCTGTCTCCGGTGTATGGGGGCCATTCGAGTCAACGGCTTTGGGCGCCAATGGAAAGCGCTTGCCGAGCGCGCCCGTGGCCGTCGCGCGCTGCCCCGCCTATGACGGCAATCTGGCGGCGATTCTGCGGACCATGGCCGGTCAGATCGGGGGGCTCGCGCCCATCGTGAAGGGCAAGACGGTCACCATCAAGCTCAACCTCACGGGGAGCCCCGCGCTGCGTTTTCGAGGGCGCCCCTTGGGGAATACGCATTATACGCACCCCCGTACCGCGGCGGTGCTGGCAACGCTCATCGCCGAGGCGGGCGCCACTCGAATCCGATTCGTCGAGAGTTGCTGGGGAACCGGCGGGCCGCTCGAAGAGTATCTGCTCGAATCCGGTTGGAATGTGCGCTTTCTGCAACGTGTAGCGCCGAACGTGGAGTTTGTGAACACCAATGCGGTGGCGAACCCGAACCCGGTCAGCGGCGCGCGCCGCTATGCGCGCTTCAAGGTGCCCGGCAAGGCATTCGTTTTCCCAGGCTACGACCTACACCCGGTGTATGCCGAAACCGACGTGCTGGTTTCGATGGCGAAATTGAAGGACCACGCCACCACCGGCGTCACTCTTTCCATGAAGAACATCTTCGGCTGCACGCCTGCCTCGATCTATGGCAATGACGCGGGCATCGATGAGCCGAACGAGAAGCCGGCCACCGGGCGCGACGCGGTGTGCCACAATGGCTCGCGGCAGCCTTCGAAAAGCGCGCCGCAGGAAATCAACACAGCCGGCAATCGAAGCCAGAATTACCGGATGCCCCGCATTGTGGCGGAACTGAATGCGGCTTTGCCGATCGGGCTCTCCTTTATCGATGGCGTGGAGACGATGCGCGGGGGGGAGGGGCCCTGGGTGAGCAATCTCGATCTGGTAAAACCGGGCTTGCTGATTCTGGGCACGAACGCCGTGAATACCGATGCCGTCGCCACCGCTCTGATGGGCTATAACCCTCGCGCGGCTCATCGGACGGACGCATTTTCCATTTGCGATAACCAATTCCTGTTCGCGGAACAACTCGGGCTGGGCGCCGCCGACGTGAACCAGATCGACGTCCGAGGGCTTGCGATCAAGGACGGCCTATTCCGTTTTCGCCGCGCCTGAACCGGCGCTTTTCTCGAGAACCAGAATCGCCACATCGTTCACTTTGCCGATGTCGGCGCCGGAGCCGTCCTCAAAATCGAATAGCTCCACTTCCCCGTTCCCATCGGGAACCAGAAGCGTTGCTTTCGCGAACTTTCCAAGCGCGTGAACGGTGATCGCCTCCACCGGGTAATCCGAGTAATTGACAAGCTGCAGCACCAGTTTGCTGCCGTCCGGAGCCGCTTTCAGATTGGAAAGCATGGCCGGCGCCCCGAAGACGCGCACTGCGAAGTTGTCCCGCCCCAGAGTGCGGTTGATTTCGCTCCAAACCTCATCGAGCTGCTTGATCTGGCCGTCGGTAAAGGTAATCTCGCTGGGTGGCGGCAGAGCGAGTTTCCACTGCGGCGGGCCATTGATGAGCATGACGCCCTTGCGCGCCTCCTGTCGCAAGGTAGCCTTTTGCTCGTCCGTCAACGCCTGAGGATCGATGTTCAGCATGAGCTTCAATTCCGGGATCGCGACCGCGCCTAGCGATGCTGGGGGCACCACGAATGCCGGCACGTGCTTCGAACTCACCATGTCGAGCACGCTGCCCGAAACCAAGGCGCCGGATTCCACATCCTGCACAATCGCGAGTTTGCTGTAATCGGGCAGCTCCGTAAGATCCCGGTGTTGCCGGTAAAAGCGAAGGACGCGGTTGATGCGCTTCCACGTGGCCAACGCATCGGCATCGCCGGAAAGCAAGCTCTTGGCGAGTGCAGCATCGAGGGATACAACCCAGTGGGCGCCCGCCATGGCGGCGTCGCCGATGGATTGCAGATACCGCTCCATGGTCACGGCGCGGTCTTCGGGCGGGCGGTTGGCGATCCAGACCGGTACCCCGGCGGGCGCCTCCGTCCGCGCGAAACGTAAAAAGCCGGAATTGGTCTCAATCCAGGGCGGGCCGGATGGCGCCGCTTCCGCCTCGCCCTCATGGCCGAGCTTCACGCCCGGCCACAAACCCTGATAGCTGCCGAGCACCATGGGGGCGTCCGCTCCGGTCTTGCGGATGGGCATGTGCATGCGGTCCGGCAGCCAGGCGAGGGGCTTGCCCGCCTGCGCTGCCTGGGCGCGCGTCCGTGAGATGACCTCTTCCGGAAAGTTCCCTTCCAAATAGAGGGCGTCTACGTTCGCGGCGAGCGCCTTGGCCGCGTCACCGGGAGACTTGGAGAGATCGGCAAGCAGCCGCACCTTGCGCTGGTGCGCAGCGTTCACAAACGCCGGGCTCCAGGCCGCAGGCTCGACGATCAGGCAATTCACGGCCGAGTTCTCGAGCAGGGAGAGAGATTGCGCCGCGCTGGATGGCCACCGGGCCGGAACGCAATCGTTGAGCGAAAAGATCGAAGCGGTAGCAAGAAGGAAAGCGAGCATCATGGCCGGCACCCCAATTCTTTGACTGTATCAAAGGCGAATCCCGCTACGGCATGCTTCCGGAGCGGCCTGCGGCGCCAATCGCCTCACGAATCTGCCGCTCGGCCTCGGCGATCCGCCGGCCTCGTGGGCCTTGCCGCGCCAGTTTCTCGCCCAATTCGCGGAGGGTCTTGAGGAAGAGGTCGAGGTTCGAGTGGTTGGCTTCAAAAAGTGCGTAGAGCAAGGGGTACATCCGCGTATACGTGTGGTCGAACGCAAGCCCTGCGTTATTGAACGCCGGAACACATGGATTGATGCTGTGAGCGTTGCCGAACGTCTTGCATGCGGCGGCGTGCTCGGCGAAGAGTCTCGCCTTTTCGTCCGCGGTCTCTGCCCGGCTGCGCTTTCCCGACCGATGTTCGGCATAGAGAGCCCGGAGCCTGGCGTGCAGCGCATTCACCGCCTTCGCCTTGCGATCGAACGTGCGCGCATCCTCGGAGAGGTGCGTGGCCGTGGCGACATCGCCGTCGCGCATGGCGAATTCGGCCGCGGTGAGGATACCCAGCAGCGTCGTTGCCGATTCCGCCACCTCCCGAGGAAATCGTTGGAGTTGTGGATCTTCGTGTACTTCCTCGTGCGCCGCCACCATCAGCGCGCGTTCGTCGCTTGCCTCTTCGAGCGATTGCGTCACGGGCGTATTCACCATGGCGACGGCTTCCACGCGATGGAAATAGACGTCAAATTTCGTTTCGTCGATCCCGCAGCCGCGCTCATCGCTTTCCTTGTAGCGGAGGTGGTTGTAATCCTCGGGAAGCTCCCATTTCCCGGAGGAATAGCAGAGGTAATAGGCGGCCTTGCGAGCGTCTGCATGGCGGAAGTTTCCGGTGCGGGGCATTCCCTTCTCCTGGGAAAACTCCTGCAAGCGCGCAATTTGGCGCTGCCGTTCGGTGGGTGGGGCGGAGGCGCTCCGGCGCGCGCATCCGACGGCGCAAAGCAGCAGGAGAGCAACGGCAAGTCCCGCTCGCATCAGCGCTCCAGCACCTTCCGTGTCCCTGCGATCACGGTGCTTCGAGGCGCGAGGCGCCCCAATACCGCAAGCACTCGATTCCGTGCTCCATGCACGACGGTTCGCTTGCCCGCGAAGAGCGCGTCGATCCCGAACGCCGCCACCTGCCGGGCTTCGGGAAGGCTCCCCTTGCCGAGTTGCCTATCCTGTGCTTCGGCCTTCTCGAAGAATTCGGATTGCGTCGGGCCGGGGCAGAGCGTCGTCACATTCACGCCCGTGCCTCGCAGTTCCTCGTTGACCGCTTCTGAGAATGAGAGAACAAACGCCTTTGTCGCGAAATAGACTGCCATCAGCGGACCCGGCTGAAAGGCCGCGGTCGAGGCAACGTTGAGCACGCGGCCACAGCGGCGCTCCACCATTCCGGGCAGAAAGCGCTTCGTGATCTCAACCAGCGCGCGGATGTTCAGTTCGATCATTTCGCGTTCGCGCTCCCATGGCGTATCCGCGAATTTACCCCAGAGCCCGAAGCCCGCATTGTTCACCAAAACTTCGAGTTCGATGCCGTTCCGCGCGACTTCCTCATACAAATCGGCGGCTGCCGCGGGTTCTGCCAGGTCGAGCGCAAGGGCCAGAGTTCGCACTCCATGCTCCCGGTGCAATTCGGCCGCAAGGGTGTCCAACCGCTCCTTCCGCCGCGCGCTTAACGCTACAGAGTACCCGCGCGCCGCGAGCAATCGTGCGAACTCGCTGCCTATCCCGCTGGAGGCGCCCGTCACCAGCGCCCACTTCTCCCGCTTGCCTGCCATAGCCTTCAGTATCGCCCGAGTAGGGGCGGCTCCCAAGTTAACGCAGGCGGTCCGCGCTCGCGAGAGTCCACGCGGAGGGGTGCTGCTTCATCCCGACGTGGGGATAGTATTCCGTCGCCTTGGGCGCGGAGAGGAGAATGACCGTCGCTTGCGGACACGCCTCCTGTGTGCGCCGGATGAGTTCCTTTCCAATGCCCTGCCGCTGGTAGGATAACCGCACGGCCAGATCGGACAAATAGGTGGCGTAGGCAAAATCGGTAACGCAGCGCGAGATGCCCACCAGCAGGTCTCCATCGTAGGCGGTAACAACAAGGTTCGAGTTCCGGAGCACCGAATCCCATCGGGCGCGATCTTCAATCGGACGCCGTTCACCCAGCGTCGAATCGCGATATAGGTCGAGGATCGCATCAAGCTCGAACGCAAAGCCGTTCGCCGCTACTTGGTAGGTAATCATTCTCGTAGCGTAGCGCGGCGAAACCCCATGCCGAAATGAATGGCGGAGAAAGACCGCGAGTTGGCGCCAGGCGCCGCGTTCAGCGCGCGACGTGGATGCGATTCCGTCCGAGCGCCTTTGCTTGGAAAAGCTGATCGTCGGCCCGCTGCAGGAGAGTGTTGATATTGTCCGTGAGCGTGGCGAGAGCGCCCCCGGCTGAGATGGTAATGGCCGGGCAACTCTCCACGTCGGTCCAGCGGTTTTCCTGCACGCGCATGCGGCATCGCTCCGCGCAAACTTCGAGCTGCAGGAAATCTTCCGCGGTGACGATCGCGAGAAACTCGTCGCCGCCCCAGCGGAACAGCATGTCATTACCTCGCAGCGCGCTCCGAAGCACGGTGGCCACGCCGCGAAGGGCGAAATCGCCTACCGGATGGCCCTGCTGATCGTTGATCAGCTTGAAGTTATCGATGTCGAAAAGCAGAAGGCCGAATTTGGCGTCCTCTTCCTCGAATCGCTTGATCGCCTGAGCAAGGCGCCCTTCCGCTGCCCGGCGATTCGGCAGACCGGTCAGCAGGTCGTTGTAAGCTGCATTCTCAAGCTGCTTGAGCCGCCGCAGGACATCGGCCTGATCCTGAAGGTAGTCGATGTTATTGCGGATATCCGCCCAACTGGCAACCGCGCCAATGACGTCGCCGCTATCATCGCGCAACGGCGCGGCTTGCATCGAGAAGGGGATGCGGAGGCCATCCTTGCGGCGGATATGGATCTCTAGCGACGATGGCTGACCCGTGGAAATGGCCGTGCGCAAGGGGCACTGCGCGGGGAGGATGGGCCGATCCACCATGTCAGTGGCTTCGAGGATCTCCTGGTTGAAGATCTTCCAAAGCACATCGCCGGGCTCATATCCGGTTTGCCGGGCGGCCGCCTCGTTCCAATAGATAATCCTCAGATCATTATCGACGCAATGCACGGGAATCCGCAGCGCATCCAACACCGTCCGGAAG